>JAIBAC010000133.1 GCA_019695375.1 Acidimicrobiia bacterium | reverse complement strand
GCCGTGAGGGCCGCGTCGCCGGGCGTCTCGTCGAGGCTCAGCGCGACGGTGCCGGCGTCGACGAAGCGCAGGTTCACGCGGCGGTCACGGGCGGCTGCCACCACCTCGCCCGCCCTGCCGGGCACCGAGACCGTGAGCGTGTCGAAGAACCCCCCGGTGTTCACGACGGTGATCCCGGCGGCTTCGAGATCGGCCGCCAGGGCGGCAGTGAGGTCGTGGACGCGGGTCGCGATGCGGCGGAGCCCGTCGGGGCCGTGCCAGACCGCGTACATGCCCGCGACGACGGCGAGCAGCACCTGCGCGGTGCAGATGTTCGACGTCGCCTTCTCGCGGCGGATGTGCTGCTCGCGTGTCTGCAGGGCGAGACGGTACGCCTTGCGTCCCGCGGCGTCGACGGACACGCCCACCAGCCGGCCCGGGAGCGTGCGCTTGTGCGCCTCGCGCACGGCGATGAAGGCCGCGTGGGGACCACCGAAACCGAGCGGCACCCCGAAGCGCTGCGACGAGCCGACGACGACGTCGGCGCCGAGCTCGCCGGGCGGTGTGAGGAGGCACAGGGCGAGCAGGTCGGTCGTCACCGCTACGAGCGCACCGTGCTCGTGGGCTGTCGCGATCGTGTCACCGATGTCGCGGACGGCGCCGCTCGACCCGGGATAGCTGAGGAGCACACCGAAGGCACCGCCGGCGACGGCAGTCGCCGGCTCGGCGTCGACGTCGACGGTGATGCCGAGCGGCTCGGCCCGTGTGCGCAGCACCGCGATCGTCTGCGGGTGGGTGTCGGCGTCGACCACGAAGCGGTCGCCGGCCTTGGGGTTGAGGCGGTGCAGCATCGCCATCGCCTCCGCGGCTGCCGTCGCCTCGTCGAGGAGGGACGCGTTGGCGAGGTCCATAGCGGTCAGGTCCGTGACCATCGTCTGGAAGTTGAGCAGCGCCTCGAGGCGACCCTGGCTGATCTCGGGCTGGTACGGGGTGTAGGCCGTGTACCAGCCGGGGTTCTCGATCACGTTGCGCAGGACCACCGGCGGCGTGATCGTGTCGTAGTACCCGAGGCCGATCAGGGAGGTGAACACCTCGTTCTCGCCGGCGTACTCACGCAGGCGCTCGATGGCCGCGGTCTCGGACAGCCCCACCGGCAGGTCGAGCTCGTCGAGGCGGATCGTGTCAGGTACGGCGCGGTCGACGAGGTCCTCGAGCGACGCGAAGCCGAGCGCCTTGAGCATCTCCGCCTGGTCGTCGGCGTCGGGGCCGATGTGGCGGTTGCGGAACTCGTCGCGGGTTGCGGCCATGGGCCTGCTCCTGGGTGGCGTGCAGGTGCTGCACCCCCTCTGTCGCGACGCTCCAGAGTTGCCTCGTCCCGGCGGTTCGTGTGCCTGAGAGATTGGCGGGGGCGCTTGCTCCTTCGGCGTCCCGGCTCAGCAGGCGGCTGGGCCGGGAGCTCTCCCGCCGGGGGTCGGTGGCCTGCTTGGAATGTAGTGATTGCACCGCGTCCTTCGCCGCTCCGGCCGCGAGGCCCTCTGTCCCCTGTTGGATGACCGACCGGCCAGCGGCGGGGGTTGGATGACCAGGACGACGAAAAGCGCGGTCCTCGTCATCCAACCCCGTAGCTGGCCGGATCGTCATCCAACCCCGAGACCGAGTGTGGGTGCGGATCAGGCGATGCCGCGGATCATGTCGGCGGCCTTCTCCGCGATCATGATCGTGGGCGCGTTGGTGTTGCCGGCCGGGATCGTCGGCATCACCGACGCATCCACGACCCGCAACCCGTCGGTGCCGACCACCCGTAGTTCGGGATCGACGACCGCGTCGTCGTCGACACCCATGCGGCACGTCCCCACGGGGTGGTACAGCGACCCGAGCCGGGCGCGCACGAACGCGTCGACCTCGTCGTCGGACATGAGCGGTGCCGCCGGCTGCAGCCACTCCCCCGCGACCGGTGCCAGTGCCTTCGCCCCCAGGATGTCCTGCGCGAGGCGCACCCCTGCGCGCAGCGCGGCGACGTCGCTGCCGGTGGGGTCGCTCAGGTAGCCGGGATCGATGCGGGGCGCTACCGCAGGGTCCGCCGAGGTGAGCTCGATGCGGCCTCCGCTCCTGGGCCGGACCAGCGTCGGTCCCGTCGTCACGGCATGCACCTCGGGCTCCTCCTCGAGACGCACGTCGAAGTACACGGGTGCGAAGTGGAACTGGATGTCAGGCGCATCGGGGCTGGCGTCGGTGCGGACGAACGCGCCGGCCTCGCCGACGTTGGACGTCAGCATGCCGCGACCGAGGGTGAGCCAGCGCACCACGTTGCCGATGCTCTCCGCTGCGAGCAGGCTCACCGGTTCGGTCACCGCTCGCATGAGCGCCACCGCCGGGTGGTCGACGAGGTTGGCGCCCACGCCCGGTGCGTCGACGACGGCGTCGATTCCGTGCCCGCGCAGGTGGCCGGCGGGACCGATGCCCGAGAGCATCAGGAGCTGGGGTGAGTTGATGGCGCCTCCGCAGAGGACGACCTCGCGCTCGGCGTGTGCGACCCTGACGCCCGCAGCGCCCGCCCGGTACCGGACGCCTGTCGCCCGTGTGCCGGCGAGGACGATCTCGGTCGCATGCGCGCCAGTGATCACGTCGAGGTTCGGGCGGCGTCGCGCGGGGCGCAGGAACGCGGCGGCGGTGCTCGCGCGCCGCCCGCGACGCTGGGTGACCTGGAACAGTCCGGCGCCGTCCTGTGCCGCGCCGTTGAAGTCCGCCGTCGACGGGATCCCCGCCTCGGACGCGGCGTCGAGCAGCCGCATCGTGAGCGGGTTGGGATCCGCGAGGTCGGTCACGCTCAGGGGTCCGCCCACCCCGTGGTACTGCGAGGGCCCACGGCTGTTGTCCTCGCTGCGGCGGAAGTAGCCGAGGACGTCGTCGAAGGCCCAGCCCTTGTTGCCCGCGGCCGCCCAGCCGTCGTAGTCGCGGCGGTTCCCGCGGATGTAGATCATCGCGTTGATCGACGACGATCCGCCCAGCATCTTCCCCCGCGGCCACGACACCGTGCGCCCGTCGAGCCCGGGCTGGGCCGTGGTGCGGTACGCCCAGTCGAGATCGGAGCCGATCAGCTTGCTGAACGCCGCCGGGATGTGGATCTCCTTCTTGCGGTCGCGGGGCCCTGCCTCGAGGAGTGCCACGCGCGTCCCCGGGTCCTCGCTGAGGCGGGCCGCGAGCACGCAGCCGGCCGATCCGGCGCCGACGATCACGTAGTCGTAGCCGTCCTGGGTCACCGTCGATCCCCCTCGTCGAGACCCTGCAACGCTAGGGCTGCCGGCCCGTCATGTCTCGGTCGCCGGCGTTCACGCCGGCGCGAGGGGCCAGAAGAGCGGGATGACGAGGTTGGCGACCACGATCACCGAGATCGAGATCGGGAAGCCGACCTTGGCGAAGTCGGTGAAGCGGTAGCCGCCGAGGCCCATGACCATCGTGTTGGTCTGGTACCCGACCGGTGTCAGGAAGTCCGTCGATGCGGCGACCGCGATCGCGATCGCGAAGGGTCGCGCGTCGATGCCGAAGCCCGCTGCTGTCGCGAACCCGATCGAGCACATGAGGATCGCGGCTGCGTTGTGGGAGATCAGCGTCGTGAGCAGCATCGTCGCGAGGAATATCGCGAGCAGCGCGCCGCGTGCGCCGAAGCCGCCGAGCACGGTCACGAACAGGTTCGCGATCTGCTCCGCGAGGCCGCTCTCGCTCACGGCCGCCCCGAGGCCGAAGGCCGCCGCGATGAGCACGATCACGTTGAGGTCGATCGACTGGCGGGCTTCCGACGGCGACAGGATCTTGAACGCGAGCAGGACCAGCGGCGCGGCGACCGCGAGCTTGACGAGCGGGAGTGCGTCGATGCCCGCGAGGAGCACGATCGCGAGGCCGACCAGATAGACCCACCACGCCTTCCTGGTGCGGATTGGGTTGGTTCCGCCGAGTGGTGCGATCGCGAGGAAGTCCGATCGGCGTCCCCACGTGCGGCGGAACGCGGGGTCGGCGAGGACGACGAGGACGTCGCCCGAGCGCAGGACGACGGAGCCGAGCTTGCCGGCCACCCGCTCGCCGTCGCGGTGGATCGCGACGACGGCCCCGTTGTAGCGGGCACGGAAGTCGGCGTCCTTGAGGGTCTCACCCACGAGCGACGACGTGACGCCGATGACCGCCTCGAAGAAGCGCTGGCCCATGCCGGCGTCACCGAGATCGAAGTGCTGCTGCTCCGTGCTCTGCAGGCCGCGCATCTTCTGCAGGTCGATGACCATCTCGACGTTGCCCGCGAACGTGAGGCGATCCCCCGCTTCGAGGCGTTCGTCGGGCGTCACCGGCGCGATGCGGTCGCCGTCGCGCTCGACCTCGACCAGGAACACGCCCTGGAGGTGGCGCAACCCGGCTTCCTCGACGGTCTTGCCGTCCACAGGTCCGTCGGTCACCTGCATCTGCACGACGTACTCGCGCGCATCGTCGGAGATCTCCTCGAACGCGTCCTTGCGCCGCGGGAGGAGCCACGGCAGCGTCACGACCACGACGACGACGCCGATGACGGCAACCGGCAGCCCGACCTTGGTCATCTCGAAGAAGGCGATGGGTGCCATCCCGGCCTGGACCATCTGCCCCGAGACCGTGATGTTCGTCGACGTTCCGATCGCGGTGACGAGGCCGGCGAGGAGGGCGGCGAAGCTCGTCGGCATCAGGTACCGCGACGGTGACAGGCGCTGGCGTCGCGCCCAGTCGACGACTGGTGGGGCGACCGCGGCGACCACCGTCGTGTTGTTCATGATCGACGAGAAGCCGGCGGTGGTCGCGAGAAGGCGCATGAGGTTGCGGCGCTCGCCGCGGTCGCGCCCGAGCCAGTTGGCGAGCATCCCCATCGCGCCGGTGGCCTCGGCCGCCCCTGCGAGCACGTAGAGGCCGGCGATGATGATCGGCGCCTCCGACGAGAAGCCGATGAAGGCCTGTGATGCGTCGATGACGCCCGCGAGGAACAGGACGATGACCGCGGCGAGCATGACCACCGAGGGGGGGTACCGCTCGGTGATCATCAGCGCTACGGTCAGGATGACCACCGCGAGCGTGAACCACGCTTCCCAGGACATCGGCTCCGGACGCTAGCCGCCCTGGCACGACGAGCCGACAATATACCCCCGGGGGTATGTGGTAAGGTTCGGCAATGTTCTTCGCCCAGTACTACCTGGACTGCTTGAGCCAGGCGTCGTATCTGATCGCCGACGAGACGACCGGGCGTGCCGTCGTCGTCGACCCCCGCCGTGACGTGGGCGAGTACCTCGACGCGGCCGCCGAGCGCGGTTTCACGATCGAGCTCGTGATCGAGACCCACTTCCACGCCGACTTCCTCTCGGGTCACCTCGAGCTGGCACGCGCGACCGGTGCCGAGATCGGCTACGGCGAGGTCGCCGACGCCGACTTCGAGTTCCGCCGCCTCCGCGACGGTGAGCGGATATCGCTCGGTGACGTCACGCTCGAGGTGCTCGCGACACCCGGTCACACGCCCGAGTCGATCAGCATCGTCGTGTACGAACACGCCGGCGACACGGTTCCCTACGGCGTCCTCACAGGCGACACGCTCTTCATCGGCGACGTCGGCCGTCCTGATCTGCTGGCCTCCAAGGGAGCCGCTCCCGAGGACCTCGCGCGTCGTCTCCACGCCAGCGTCCACGACAAGCTCCTCGCGCTGCCTGACGACACCCGGGTCTTCCCCGGCCATGGGGCCGGTTCGGCGTGCGGCAAGTCGCTCTCGACCGAGACGCAGTCGACGATCGGCGAGCAGCGCCGCACCAACTACGCCCTGGCACCGATGAGCGTCGACGCGTTCGTCGCCGCGGTCACCGAGGGTCAGAGCCGGCCGCCGGGGTACTTCACGTTCGATGCCGGCCTCAATCGCAGCGACCACGCGCTGCTCGACGAGACGTCACCGCCGGCCGCTCTCGACCTCGAGGCCGTCCGGCGGGCGCAGGCAGCAGGCGCGGTCGTGCTCGACACCCGTGATGCGGCGACTTTCAGCGCCGGCCATCTCGACGGTTCGCTCAACGTCGGCGTCGAGGGGCGCTTCGCAGAGTACGTCGGGGCGGTCGTCGATCCCGGTACGCCGCTCGTGCTCGTGTCCGACCACGGCTCCGAGCTGGAGGCGAAGGTGCGTCTCGCTCGCATCGGCTACGACCGTGTGGACGGCTGCCTCGCCGAGGCCGAGGCCACCCTCGCGAACGCACCCGAGGCGACAGCGCGGGCATCGCGGGTGACCGTGGATGAGCTGCGCGCCCGTCTCGCTGCCGGAGGGGTGGCGGTCGTCGACGTGCGCAGCCCCGCCGAGACCGCGTCGGGCACCATCCCCGGCGCGCTGACGATCCCCGTGAACGAGCTACGGGCCCGCCTCGGCGAGATCCCCGCCACCGGCCCCGTCGTCGTCTACTGCGCAGGCGGCTACCGCTCGTCTGCAGCAGCCAGCGTCCTGCGCCGTGCCGGCTTCGCCGACGTCTCCGATCTCCTCGGCGGCTACACCGCATGGACGACGCTCGACCAGGGCCTCGTGGTCTGACCCGGATCGCAGCGGTTGAACCCCCGTGCCCTGATCGCGTCGCCGCTGGGCTTCCTCATCGGTCTCTCGCTAGGGGCCCTAGGTGGGGGCGGCTCGGTCCTCGCCGTGCCGGTGCTGGTGTACGCGGCGGGCCAGACGCCCGAACAGGCCACCGCCACGTCGCTGCTCGTCGTGGGCGCCTCGTCGGTGGTGGCGCTCCTGCCGCATGCACGCGCGGGGCGGGTGCACTGGCTGGCCGGCGCCGGCTTCGGCCTCGTGGGCGTGGGCGGCTCGCTGCTCGGCACCCGTCTCAACGCGTTGATCGATCCCAACCTGCTGCTGCTGCTGTTCTCGATGTTGATCCTCGTCGCCGCCTGGCGGATGTCGACGGCGTGCCCGAGCTGCACGTCGGTGGGAAGCGATCGTGCGATCGCGGCCGACGGCGGGGACGCACACGCAGTCGCCACGCGGACGGTGCGGACGGCGTCGGTCGTCCGCGCGGTCAAGGTGGTTCTCGCCGGCTCTGCGATCGGTTTCCTGACCGGCCTCTTCGGCGTCGGCGGCGGGTTCGTGATCGTGCCCGCGCTCACGTTGCTGCTCGGCTTCAACATGGGCGACGCGATCGGGACCTCCGTCCTCGTGATCGCGATCAACTCCGCCGTCGCGTTCGCAGGACGTCTCGGCACCGGGGCTCCGATCGACTGGGCGACCACGATCCCCTTCGCGCTCGCGAGCTTCGTCGGCGTGCTCGTCGGTGGGCGCCTCTCGGCACGTACCCATCCCGAGCGGCTCCTGCGCGCCTTCTCGGTCCTGCTCGTGGCGGTGGCGCTCTTCGTCGGCGTCCGCGCCGCTCTCGCTCTCTGAGCGGCCTGCACCGTCGTGGTCACCCGACCGGGTGAATGCGCGTAAGAATGGGGGGCTGTCGTACGAGCAGAGCACCGGCGGAAAGGACGCGGTATGGGTCTCTTCGACGAGGTCAAGGATCTCTTCGTAGCCGTCCCCGACGACAAGAAGGGCCAGATCCTCTACAAGTGGCCCGACATCAACCTGCGTAAGTTCTCCACCGCGATCGTCAACGCCGACGAGCAGGCCCTCTTCGTGAACCAGGGCCAGGTGATCGGGGTGATGCCGCCGGGACGGCACAAGATCGACGCCGACGAACTGCCGTTCCTCGGGCTCGTGATCGACTGGGCGTCGAACGGCAACGCGTACCGCGCCGAGCTCTACTTCGTCTCGACGCGCCAGTTCGGCGACCAGTTCGGTGGCCGCATCGACAACGTCCAGGATCCTCAGACGGGGATGATCCTCACGCTGCGTACATATGGCGAGTACGCGGTGCAGGTGGTCGACCCCCAGAAGCTCGTCCTCAACTGGACCGGCACCCAGGACGTAGAGCGCAACGAGGACATCACCGACTGGGTGGACAGCCAGATCCTCAAGACGATGCGCCCCGCGGTGACGCGTGCGATCGTCGACGGTGGCTGGCCGATCCTCGGTCTCGCGAGCCACACCGAGGAGATCGAGGCGAAGGTCACCGCCGCTGCGAACGCCGAGCTCGAGCCGGTCGGGATGGCGGTCACGAAGTTCGGCAACTTCAACATCAACCTCGACGACAAGGACGAGGAGGCGCTCAAGGGCCTCGCCCGCGACACCGCCTACACGCGGCTGGCCGGCAGCTATCAGCAGTTCGCGGCCGGTGAGGCGATGCGCGGCGCCGGCGAGGGCGTGGCCCAGGGCGGCGGCGCCGTCGGGCCGATGTTCATGGCGGCGGGCATGGCCATGGGCCAGCAGATGCAGCAGCTCCCTCAGAACCAGGGCGAGGTGCCGCCGACCCCCGGCTTCGCCGGCGGTGGCCAGGGTTACGGCCAGCAAGCGGCGGCAGCTGCGCCGATGGCGGGCGCAGGGCCGTGCGCCTCGTGTGGGGCGGCCGTGCCGGCGGGGTCCAAGTTCTGCCCGTCCTGCGGGGCGCAGCAGGCCCAGGCCGGCGGGTTCTGCGCCAACTGCGGTGCCCAGCTCCAGGCCGGCGCGAAGTTCTGCGCAGGCTGCGGGACCGCGGTCGGCGGCGCCCAACCCTCA
>JAIBAC010000132.1 GCA_019695375.1 Acidimicrobiia bacterium | reverse complement strand
CTCGTAGTTGAGGTCCGGAGTCGTGGTCAGGAAGTTGGCCAGCTCCTCGTCGTCGCCGTCGTCGCCGCCACGTGAGCACGGAACGATGTGCTCGAGGCTCGCGTACAGCTCGAAGCCCGCCTGGTGGCAGGTCGCCCTCGCACCGCTCACTGCTGGTGCGCCACGGCCGCCGTTGACGTGATACGGCAGCACGTCGTGGAGCACCGCCTCAGGGCCGTCGCCCAAGTACCGAAGGACCGCCGGGGAGACGAGACGCCGGCCCGTGTAGCGGTCCACGTAGCCGTCACGCGCGAAGACGACGGCGCGCACGCGTTCGCCCGGTGTGCGGCGCTTGGGGGTCGCACCCGCGACCGGGGGCGGCACCGACCGCGGGCCCGGATACTCCAGCGTAGGGGAGTGCGGGTCGAGCGGATAGTGGGCCGCGACCAGCTCGCGCGCGGCTGCCACCTCACCTGTGTCCAGCAACGAGCACGCGGCAGCTATGCAGTCTGCGGGTTCCGCGAAATCCATCCTGTTGGGCACGGTCATCGCGTCAGTCGGCGCCGTCGGGATCGGTGAGCAGGCGGTGGAACCAGTAGGCCGAGTCCTTGGCGACGCGGGCGAGGTCGTTGTCGTAGTCGACGTAGAAGAGGCCGAAGCGGGCGCGTGTACCCAGGAACCACTCGACGTTGTCGGCGTATGACCACTCGAAGAAGCCGTCGACGGGGATGCCCTCGGCGCGTGCGTCGAGGACCGCCTGTAGGTGCTCGCGCAGGTACCAGGTGCGGATGTCGTCGCGGACGCGGCCGTCGCGGAGGCGGTCCTGCATCCCGAAGCCGTTCTCGGTGACCACGAGGCGGCGCGCCGCCGGGTGCTTGGCGTACTTGCGCAGCGACCACAGGAGGCCGTCGGCGTCGACGGGCACGCCGACCTCGGAGCGCAGCTTGGTCTGGGATCCCCGCGCCCACGGCAGGACGATCGCACGCAGGCCCGGGATCGGGAACGCCTTCACCGGCGCCGGCCCGTAGTACTGCACGCCGAGGAAGTCATAGGTGAACTTGGCGAGCTCGAGGTCGCCGTCCTCGATCGCGGGACGCATCGCCTTGAGCAGCGGGTTGGCGTCGAAGGGGTAGCCGAGGCCGCCGGCAGGGTCGATGAACATGTCGCACAGCAGCGCCTCGACGGCACGCCGGGCGCGGTTGGTGCGCTCGTCGGTCGACTCGTAGGGATGCGCGACGGAGACCACCTGCGTGATGCCGATGTCGGCGTCCGCAGGCAGGATCTCGCGCATGCGCCGTCCTGCCTCGGCGCAGGCCAGGTTCATGTGGTGCACGGCGCGCAGCGCCTTGACGGGCTGAGGCACGCGGTTGTCGAGGAGCCCCGCGGCGATGTGGCCGGTGACCGATAGCGGCTCGTTGAAGACCATCCAGTGCTTGACACGGTCCCCGTAGCGCTGCGCGACGGCCTCGGCGAACGCGGCGAAGTCGTCGACGATCCCGCGGCGCGTCCACCCGCCCTCGCGCTGGAGCGCCGACGGGGTGTCCCAGTGGTAGAGCGTCACCCACGGCTCGAGGCCGCGTGCGAGGCAGCCGTCGATCACGCGGTCGTAGAAGGCACCACCCGCGTCGTTCCACGGCCCGCGGCCGTCGCCGAAGACCCGCGGCCAGCTGATCGAGAAGCGGTTGGCGTTGACACCCAGCCACTGGATCAGGTCGAGGTCGGACTCCCAGCGGTTGTAGAAGTCGATGGCGACGTCGCCGACGCGGCCGCCGGCGATGCGGCCCTTGCGGCCGAGGTCGTCCCACACCGACGGGCGCTTGCCGTCGGCATCGGGCGCACCTTCGATCTGGAACGCCGCTGATGCCACCCCCCACGTGAAGTCGTCGCCGAAATCCGCCCTGCGCATGTCTCCCACCCTGCCTTTTGGCATCGTGCGTCCACTGCCAACATGGCAGACCGAGGCGGCTGTCGCCAGTTCGGTCTTCAGGCGGACAGGTCGATGCGCCCTGCCGTCTCGGCTTCGGCAGTGCCGGCTGCGGTGTGGTCGGCGATGAAGTCCGCCATCAGCGCGGTGGCCTCCATCGCGGGCCGCGACCGGGGCAGCACGATCGGGTACACGTGCACCATGTCGGGTGTCTCGACGTAGGTCACGTCGACCCCGGCCTCACGCGCGGCGGTGACGAAGCGGCGGCTGTCGTCGACGAGGAGCTCGGCCTCGCCCGAGATCACGAGCAGCGGCGCGAGCCCGCTCAGGTCGGCGAAGAGCGGCGAGAGGCGCGGGTCGGCGGGGTCGTGGCCGCCGAACCACGACGACAGCCACTCGCGCAGGCTCGCCGACTCCGCGGCGCTGGGCAGGTAGTCGAACGCCACGTTCGTGGTCCACGAGTCCCCGCTCCACGTGAGGTCGGTGTAGGGCGACAGGCAGATCGCACCCGCCGGCTGGGGCAGGCCGCGGCGCTTCAGCTCGAGCAGCGTGAGCAGCGTGAGGCCGCCGCCGGCGGAGTCGCCCGCCACGAACAGCGTGGCGGGGTCGACGCCGTCGTCGAGGAGCGCCTCGTACGCGGCGGCCGCGTCCTCGACAGCGGCGGGGTAGGGGTCCTCGGGTGCGAGGCGGTAGTCGATGGCGACGACACGGCAGCGCGCGATCCACGCGAGCGCCGACGTGAAGTGGCGGTGCGTGCCCGGCGAGCACGACACGTACCCGCCGCCGTGGAGATAGAGCACGGTGGCGTCGGTGGGGCGTGCGGGGTCGAGCCACTCGCCGTCGACGCCGCTGAGGCGCGTCGGCGTGCGCGTGACGACCGTGCGCTGCGGGTGTGGAAGCGGCGCCCGGTTCGCCTGGCGCTCGAGGCGCCGCAGGAGCCGCAGCGGGACGTGGTCGAGGGTGGCCAGGAACTCGCGCATCGTCGCCACCGTGAGCTCGGTCGGCCAGCTCCACGACGGCAGCAGCGGTCCCGTCGACAGGCGGCGCACGACGACGGCGGCGATCGTGCGCACCATGCGCACGACCATGTCCACTACCCACATTCGGCCTGCTCCTTGTGTCAGCCTGTGACAGCACGAGAGGCTAGGGCGTGCCACGACAAGAGGCCCGCCGCCGCGGGTCGTCCACCGAGGGGAATCCATGGAAGTCACCGGATCGGGCCACAGGGTGCACTCACCCACCGAAGTCACTGCGCCCCCCGCAGAGGGCAAGGGCATGAGCCTGCCCCTGCCGACCCCGGCGATGCCCGCCGGCTACGTGCAGGAGGAGTGCTTCGTCGGCGGGACCGCCACCCGCTTCGATGCGATCGACGTGCCCGACGACGGCTTCTGGCGCGTGAAGCCGGGTGCGGAGGCCGAGTACCGCACCCGGGTCGTGGTCCGCCGCCCTGCCGACACCGCCGCGTTCAGCGGGACCGTGGTGCTCGAGTGGTTCAACGTGTCCGCCATCGAGGCGGCACCGGACTGGACCTATCTGTACGAGGAGATCGCGCGCGAGGGCCACGCCTACATCGGCGTGAGCGCGCAGCGCCAGGGTGTCGAGGGCGGCGACACGCTCCTCGAGGTCGACGTCGACCCCGACGCCGCGTCCCGCGCCGGCGTGTCCGCGGTAGACAACAGCGGTCTCAAGAACATCGACCGCGAGCGCTACGGCACCCTCGTGCACCCCGGAGACGCGTACGCCTTCGACGTCTTCAGCCAGGTCGGCCGCGCGGTCACGGAATCACCGTCGGCGCTGCTGGGACCGCTGGTGCCCACCCAGGTCCTGGCCATCGGCGAGTCGCAGTCGGCGATCTTCCTCACCACGCTCGTCAACGCCGTACACCCGATGCACCCGACCTTCGACGGGTTCCTGATCCACAGCCGTGGGGCGGACGCCGCCCCACTCGACGGCCGTCTGTTCACCGGCGCCGCCGACCAGTCCGTGAACCGGTTCCGCCACCCTGTCAGGATCCGCACCGACGTCGACGTGCCCGTGCTGATCTTCGAGGCCGAGACCGACCTGACCGTGCTCGGCTACGCGAACGCACGTCAGCCGGACACCGCGATGGTGCGGACCTGGGAGGTGGCCGGCACCGCGCACGCCGACGCCCACGTGATCCGGACGCTGCTCGGCGGCGCCCGCGACGCCGACGTCGGCGCCGTGCTCGGCTGTCCGGGACCGATCAACGCCGGTCCTCACCACGAGGTGGTGCAGGCCGCGCTGCATCACCTCGTGCGCTGGGCGGCCGGCGGTGCGGCACCACCGGCAGGCCGGGCGATCGAGATGGACGGCGACGAGATCGTGCGTGACCGCCTCGGGATCGCTGTGGGCGGGATCCGCAACCCGCTCGTGGACGTCCCGACGGCGGCCTACACCGGTGACCCGCCCGACGGGGTGACCCTCGACGACATCGCCGCCGGCGGCATCGCGGTCCTCTTCGGCCAGACGCTGACGTTCGACCAGGCGACGCTGCTGGACATCCACGGCTCCTTCGACGACTACCTCGCACGGTTCGAGGAGTCGGTCGCCGCAGCCGTGGCCGCCGGCTTCCTGCTCGAGCCCGACGCAGCCGCGCTCGTCGCCGAGGCGGAGGCGAACCGGGACCTGTTCGGTTAGCCGCGGGTCCGGGGTCGTACAAGCGGCGTGGCATCCTCTCTGTCGTGACTGGGACTGCGACCACGACGTCCACGACGACCCCGGCGGCGACGCCCGAGGTCGGCCAGGTGGCGCAGGCGTTCCTCCTCGACGGTGCCCACAGGTTGGATAACGAACCGGCCAGCTAGGGGGTTGGATGACGAACACGGCGGTTTTGCGCCGTTTCGTCATCCAACGTCGGCCAGGTGGCCGGATCGTCATCCAAGGTTGCAGGCCCTTGGTAGCGTCGCCGCGTGACCTCGACCGCCAGGCGACGCCCTCTCGGCCGGATCGTCGCGGCCATCGCCGTGCTCATGATGGCAGCCGCCGGCTGCAGCCAGAAGGCGACCGAGGCGGTCTCGACGACCACCGCAGTCGCCGCATCGGGACCGGTGGATCCCGCCGTCGCAGCCCTGCCGCAGCCTGCCACCGACTTCTGCAAGGCCGCGCAGGCGTCGTTGGGCGCGATGGCCCTCGGCCATCTGCCCGGGACCGTCGAGGCGGCGCGGGCGTTCTACGAGGAGACGTGGACGAGCATCGCCCGCGCCGCCACCACGGCCACCATCCGCGAGTCCGCCGAGAGCGTCCTCAACGTCCGCGAGACCGCCGAGCTCACGTCGACCGTCGAGGTCCAGGTCGCCACCGAGATGCTCACCGTCTACCGCGCGGTCTCCGACGAGTGCCCCGACCTCGCCGAACCGGTCCGCGTCTTCCTCACACGGATCCTCGTGACGGTCGAGGCCAGGCTCGAGATCCTGGTCGAGATCTGGAGATCGATCCTCGCGGTCGAACCGCTGCCGGAGCTGGCGCCGCCCGGCAGCTCCACCGCGTCGACGTCGACCACGTTGGGTCCGCCCACGGGTCCGACGTGGACGGAGGCGGGGTACACGATCTCGACCACCGACCCGGCGCTGTCGGGACTCAGCGCCTCACCCGGTGAGAACTGCGCGCAGGCGATCCGCGTCGACAAGGGCGCGCAGCTCGTCGGGATCGGCACCCAGGACCTGTGCGCGCCACCGCCGGCGAGCCTCGACGACGCCCTCCGTGCCCGCGGCGCAATCCTCGACTCCGCGGACAAGACGTCTGCGTCCATCCACACCACCGACGCCGTCGTCTACACGGGCACCAACGTGGGCGTCATCGTCGCGACCCCTGCCGCCGACCAGGTCTGGACCGGCCCCGACGAGGACGCGCTCGTCACCATGCTCGAGACCACCTGCTACCTCGAAGGCATCACGGCGTCGCTGCACTCACATACGTCCTGCGGTGACTAGCCCGGGCCATGACCGGGTCGACGAGGCGCAAGGCGGGAAAGCGGGCGTAGACGAGGACGTCGACGTCAGCGCAGCGTATCGAGGGTCGTTCCCTCGTGCATGAGCGTCCGCAACGCCTTGGAATCGTCGAGGTCCACGCCGGCCAGCAGGCCGCTGCAGTGGCGTACCGGCAACTGCGGGGGAGCAACGGTCTCGTCGACTGTCGCCGCAACGCGGTTCGCACTGCATCCTCGATCAACTCCCCGATCGTGCGGCCACTGCGAGCAGCCTCCGCCTTCACAGATCGATGGAGGTCGTCGTCGATGCGAATCGTCGTCCTCATGGTTCGCCCTCCGGCACGACGTCGTGATGACAAGTCATCAGCCCGGCTCGGATCGAAGCTTCCCCCCGGCACGGGCGGCGGACTCGAGGATCACGTCGGCGACGAGGCGGGGGTCGTCGAACATCGGGACGTGGCCGACGCCGGCCAGGGTGCGGTGCTCGGCCGCAGGCAGCAGGGTGCGGGCGTGGGCACCGCACGTCTCCAGCGGCAGGATGCGGTCGTGCTCAGACCACGCGACGACCACGGGGCACGGCAACGGGTCGAGGGGTTTGAGGCGCTCGTCGGTGGAGAGGATGTCGTCGAGGACGGTGCAGGCCAGCAGGTCGTCGGCGAGGGTCGTCAGCTCTGCGGCGCTGACCCGCTCACCGTGCACGGCGTTGTCGCGCAGCGCGAGGCGGCGCACCGCCGGTATGTGCCCGACGACCGGTAGCAGCGGCCGTCCGAGCCTGGTCATCAGCGCGATGGCGCGCAGCCGCCGTGCCGCCAGTGCCAGCTCGGGACCGCCTGCCTCCCAGCAGCCACCGGGGGACAGGGCGCAGACGCTGGCGGCCCGCTGCCGGCGTGCCAGCTCAAGCGCGACCCAGCCGCCCAGGGAGTTGCCCGCCAGGTGCGGTCGGTCGATGCCGAGCTCGCCGAGCTGGCGCTCGACGTCGTCGACGACATCGGCCGCCGAAGTGTGGCGCCCCGCCGGCGCAGGCGCACCGCCGCGGTGGCCGAGCTCGGTCAGCGCGATCACGTCGTGGTGAGCTGCGAGCCTGGGAACGACCGCGTGCCACATCGTCTCGCTGCCGGTCACGCCGTGCAGCAGCACCAGCGGCTCACCCTCTCCCTGCCTGATCAAGGTGTCTCCTCCGTCAGTGGTTCGAGGCGTGCCGTGAAGTGCCGCAGCCACTCCGGCTGGCTAACGACGCGGTACCCGCGGATGGAATCCGCGCGGGCGGCGACCCGCGCGATGACCTCGCCGACGTAGTCCACGTGGCTCTGGGTGTAGACGCGGCGGGGGAGTGCGAGGCGTACGAGCTCGTGCGGGGCGGCGCTGTCGGGACCGTCGGGGGACGGCCGGCCGAACATGAGCGTGCCGATCTCGACGCCGCGCACGCCGCCCTCGAGGTAGAGCTCGCACGCGAGGGCCTGCGCGGGCAGCTCGTGCGCAGGGATGTGGGGCAGCAGGGCGGCGGCGTCGAGGTAGACGGCGTGGCCGCCGGGCGGGCGGATCGTGGGCACGCCCGCCGCCCACGCCAACTCGGCGAGGTACTCGGCGGTGCGCACCCGGTAGGCGAGGTAGTCGTGGTCGGTGACCTCGAGCAGGCCCTGCGCGAGCGCTTCGAGATCACGTCCCGCGAGGCCGCCGTAGGTCGGGAAGCCCTCGGTCAGGATCAGCAGGTTGCGGCAGCGCTCGGCGACGTCGCCGTCGTCGAGGGCGAGGACACCGCCGATGTTGCCGAGGCCGTCCTTCTTTAGCGAGATCGTGCAGCCGTCGGCGAGACGGAACATCTCCTCGGCGATCTCACGCGCGGTGCGGTCGGCCTGGCCCGGCTCGCGCAACCGCACGAACCACGCGTTCTCGGCGAAGCGGGCGGCGTCGAGGAAGAGCGGCACGCCGTGACGGTCGCACACAGCCCGCACGGCACGCAGGTTCGCGAGCGAGACGGGCTGGCCGCCGCCTGAGTTGTTCGTGACGGTCACCATCACGAGTGGCATCCGTCCCGCGCCGACCGCGGCGATCGTCGCCTCGAGCGCGTCGACGTCGAGGTTGCCCTTGAACGGTGCGACGAGCTGGAGGTCGTCGCCCTCGGCGCAGAGGAGGTCGCGTGCCTCGGCTCCCTGGAACTCGACGTTGGCGCGGGTCGTGTCGAAGTGGGTGTTGTTCACGACGACGTCGCCGGCGGACGTCGTCGCCTGGAACAGGATCCGCTCGGCGGCGCGGCCCTGGTGGGTGGGGATCACGTGCGTGAAGCCTGTGAGGTCGCGCACGACCGTCTCGAAGCGGGCGAAGGACTCCGACCCGGCGTAGCTCTCGTCGCCGCGCATCAGCGCCGCCCACTGGTCGGTGCTCATCGCCGCGGTGCCTGAGTCGGTGAGCAGGTCGATGATGACGTCGTGGGCCGCGAGGCCGAAGAGGTTCCAGCCGGCGACTTCGAGTGCGGCCGCCCGCTCCGCACGGGTCGTAAAGCGCAGCGGCTCGACGCTCTTGACGCGGAACGGTTCGACGATGGTGTTCCAGGTGCCGTCCATGGGAGATAGATACACCGCCTAGGGTGCGGGCGATGTGGCGCGTGCTCGTGGCGGTCCTGTGCTTGTCGGTCGTGCTCGGCGCCGGTGCCTGTGGCGGCGGGTCCTCCGAATCGGCGGCGGTCACGCCCGTGCTCGCCGACCCGGTCCTGCGGACGGCGTTCGACCCGCTCGTGGCGGAGAACCCGCTGGCACCCAATCCCGTCGAGGTCAC
>JAIBAC010000131.1 GCA_019695375.1 Acidimicrobiia bacterium | reverse complement strand
AATCGGTGCGATCTTCGCGCTGCCGCGGCGGCTGCTGCGCGGAAACGGAGACGCCCCATGACGGCCGCGACCTGGCCCGCGCCGCCCCCGGCGGCCGAAGCGCACGCCGCGCTCGTGGGCATCGTCGGCGCCGAGCACGTCCGCGTCGAGCGGTCGGCTCTCGCCGCGGCGTCGCGGGACGTGACCGAGAACCCCGAGGGACACGCGGAGGCGGTCGTGGCGCCTGCCGGCGCCGGCGAGGTCGCGGCGTTGCTCGCGTGGGCGAACGAACACCGCGTGCCCGTCACGCCGGTCGTCGCGAACCAGAACCTCGGCGGCCTCGCCCTGCCCGTGCACGGCGGCGTCGTCTGCGACCTGCGCCGCCTGGACCGCATCGTCACCCACGACGCCGAGGCCGGTTACGTCGTCGTCGAGCCCGGGGTCACGTTCGGGATGCTCGCTACCTATCTCGACGAGAACCTCCCCGACCGCACGTACTCGTGGTCGTTCTCACCACCGGAGACGTCGGTGCTCGCCAACGCCCTCCTCGACGGCCTCGGCACGATGTCGAACAAGTTCGGCAGCCAGGGCCTGTGGATCAACGGCCTCGAGGTCGTCCTCGCGGACGGCACCACCGCGCACACGGGTGCGTGGGCGGTCTCCGACGTGGCCTTCGGCCGTGCGCCGCTGCCCGACCTCACGGGCCTGTTCGTGAACTTCCAGGGCAGCACCGGCATCGCGACCAAGGCCGCCCTGCAGCTCGCACCGAAGCTCGCGCACACGACGCGGCGTGTCGTGCTCGCCCGCGACCTCGAGTCGGCGTTCGCGCTGATGCGCACGTTGGGGCGGTGCACGACCTTCGACGACGTCGCCGCGATGACGTGGCCGGTCGCGAAGCTGCTCTTCGGCGCCGAGAGCGGCCTCGTCCGCGACCCCGACGAGCCGGAGGCGATGGTCGTCGTCGACGTCTCCGCGAACACGCCCAAGGAGATGGAGGGCAAGCTCGACGTGCTGGCGACGTTGCGCCGCGACGCCGTGTCGGCTGGGCACGGCCTCGACAAGGCCTTCGATATGGAACACCTCGTGCGCCTCGTCCCGCGGTACGCACCGCTGGCGCGGATGCCGACCACGCTCGACTTCATGCTCGACCACCCCGGCGGTGGCCTCACCTGGGTCGGCACCTACGGCCCCACGTCGCGCTGGGAGGAGGGCGCCCGCGAGGGATGCCGCATCCTCGACGCGGCGGGCTTCCCACCGATCGTCGTGACACGCCCGATGGCCACCGGCCACTACGGCGTGCTCCGCTTCATCTGCCTCTTCGACCGCGACGACCCTGCCGACGTGGAGCGCACACGACGCACGATGGTCGCCGTCGCGACCGCGATGATCGAGCGCGGCTACATCCCCTACAAGACACCGAGCTACGCGGTCGACCTCTTGCTCGAGCGTGCCGACCCGGGTTTCACGGAGCTGCTCGGCACGGTGAAGCGAGCCCTCGACCCGAACGGGATCATGAACCCGGGCCGCTGGGGTTTCGGGCCGCCCGGTTGACACCCCAAGGCCCAGGTTTATCTTGTCGACCGTGAGGGATCCCGGGAGCCGGGTCGACAGGGAGGACCGGATCATGGGAGGACGACGCATCTGGGCGCGGACCGCGCTCCTCGTGTCGCTGGTGACGGCAGCGGGAATGCTGGCCACCCACCCGGCGAACGCCGCGACGGCGGCGATCAACTCGCCCGGACCGCTCACGCGCGTCGAGATCTCCGACACGCTCAACTGCGCCGTCAGCTACGTGTCCGACGAGCAGCCCGAGTTCTACGGTGACACCGCGTGCGGCACCCTCGTCGTGGTGGACGGCGTCCTCTACGGCCCCGAGTCGATCCCTGCCGGGGGCAGCGCGGCGCCACGCACCGCGTACACGCCCGTCAGCCAGAGCGGCCCGACTGGTTCGGGGACCGACGCCGACCCCTACACGATCGTCACCGTCGTAGCGGCCGGCGAGACCGGGATCACATTGACCGAGACCGACACCTACGTGAGCGGCCAGGAGTCGTACCGCACCGACGTGCAGATCTCGAGCTCCGCGCCGGGCGCCACCGACGTGCGGATCTACCGCGCAGGCGACTGCTACCTGCAGGACTCCGACTCCGGCTTCGGTGCCGTCGACGCTGCGACCGGTGCCGTCTCCTGTGTCGGCATCGAGCCAGGCAGCGACCCGGTGGTGCCCGGGTCGCGCATCATCCAGTGGCTCCCGATCACGTCGGGCAGCCACTACATGGAGGACGGCTACAGCACGGTGTGGGCGCAGATCGGTGCTCAGGAGTCGTTCCCCGACACATGCGAGTGCGACCTACTGCAGGACAACGGAGCCGGCCTCAGCTGGGACGTGAACGTGCCCGCATCAGGTAGCCGCACAGTCTCGTCCATCGTCACGTTCTCGCCGCTGGGAACGCAGCCGCTCTCGACGACGAAGACGGCCGATGCCGCCCAGACGGCCCCTGGTGGGCCCAACGGGTACACGATCACCGTGTCGAACCCGAACACCGGCGCCGTGACCGTCGACGCGATCACCGACACGCTGCCGGCGGGGTTCAGCTACACGACCGGCTCCACCACGGGCGCCACGACCAATGACCCGACGGTGAACGGCCAGGACCTCGAGTGGGCGGGACCCTTCGAGGTGCCCGCAGGCGGGAACGTCGAGCTGTCGTTCGCGGTCACGGTCTCGGCGTCGCCCGGCACCTACTACAACAACGCCGGCGCGGCCGCCGAAGGCGTCACGGTCGCCCCGACCGGCGACACGGCACCGGTGGAGGTCACAGGAGGTGGAGCCGAGAACATGGCCCCCGTCGCCGACGACCAGAGCGTCGCGGTCGACGAGGACACCGCGGAACCGATCACTCTCACGGCCACAGACGACGGCCTCCCCGACCCACCCGCCGCGCTCACGTTCGCGGTCGTGACCCCGCCGGCACACGGCGAGCTGTCCGGGACGGCGCCGTCACTCGTGTACACACCGGACGCCGGCTACACCGGCGCGGACTCGTTCACGTTCAGCGCCAGCGACGGTGAGCTCGACTCGAACGTCGCGACGGTGTCGATCGAGGTCACCGGCGGATCCGAACAGGCACCGTCGGAGCTGTTCGCGATGAACGCCGGTGTGAAGGTCCTGCGCGACGGACGCCTCTGGATCCCGTGGGCATGGGTGCGCCTCACCGACGCCGACACCGGCGACGGCATCGGCGGCGCCACCGTCGAGCTCAGCGTGGGTGGCGAGGCGCTGTGCACGACCACCACGTCCCCGTGGGGCTGGGCCAAGTGCGGCGGGTACGTCACGGGAGACGCATCCACGATCGCGAGCGGATACGACGTCGCCTTCGCCGGCGACGACACCTATGCGGCGAGCGAAGACCACGGGAACCTCTTCCGTCTGCGGCACCGGCGGCCCTGTCTCCTGTTCCCGCACCTGCCGTGGCGCTTCCGCTGAAGCGACCGAGCACGAGCACGCCTAGTCCGGCGGCGTTGTGCTCCGGCGCCGCGGGGTCGGGGCAGGCACAGGGGTCGCCCCCAGGAGCCGGTGCGCCGCGGTCAGTTCGAGACGGAGCTCTTCGAGGGGCACGTCGTCGAGGCTGCCGCAGGTGACGAGGTAGGGCTCGAAGATCCTCCAGCCGAGCGCGGAGCCGACCACCTGGGCGCCGCGCACTCGCGCCGAGCGCTCGTCGAGGCCGTACTGGTCCTGCACGACCCGGGCTATGGCTGTCACCGGGTTGAAGGCGTCCGGTGAGGGCATCCCCGGCCCCTTGGTGACGTAGTGCAGCAGCATCTTCACCCAGCGGCCGGTGGTCGAGTCCCAGTCGAACCCGTGCGGTTCGAGCGGGTGCTCGATCGCGTACGCGGCGACCTGCTCGGTGAGGTCGACGAGGACGGCTTCGACGAGCTGGTCCTTGGTGCCGACGTAGCGGCTGATCAGGCCGGCGTTGACCTGCGCCTCACGCGCGATCGCCCGCAGCGACGTCTCGCGCACGCCGTCGCGTGCGAACAGGGCGGCGGCAGCGTCGAGGACGGCGCGGACCACTTCGTCCCGTCCCGCCGGCAGCCCAGCGGCGCGGCGCGGTCCCGGCCGCGCACGGCGCTGCGGAACCTGTTCGGTCTCGCCCATCGTCCCACGATACCGTGGTCCGACAGCGGTCGATCTCGATAGGTGCCTGCCCGAAGAGGCAGGTCAGAGCCCTGTTAGACGTCGGCGACGTCGCGTCCGTGCGCGGTCAGCGCCCAGATGACGGCCACGTCGATGGCGATCACGACGATCGACCAGACCGGGTAGTACGGGAGCCACAGGAAGTTGAGGATCGCGCTGATGCCCGCCACGATCACACCGATGGTGCGGGCGGCGACGTTGCCCGAGAGCACGCCGATCCCGGCGATGAACACGATGATCCCGCCGATGAGGTGGATCCAGCCCCACGTCGTCACGTCGAACTTGAACACGTACTCCGCCCCGACGACGAAGAACTGGTTCTTGGCGATCGCCGCGATCCCGGCGATCGCGTGGAAGACACCGATCAGCATGAGCATGACCGCTGCGAAGTATGACCATCCGACTGCCCAGCCGCTGCGCTGCTCGGCCATGTTCTCGTCTCCTTGTTGGGGCAGGGTGACCTCCCCAATTTAGACGTGGGACTTAGTTCCAGGGCGGCACCGCGACCGGTTGCGGATCACTCGGCGCTCAGCGGAAGTCGCGGCTGGTGTGGAGGTCGCCGGTGGGGAGATGGAGCGGGGTGAGGCCGTCGGCGACGACGTTGACCGCACCGTCGACGCGTTCGAGGCGGCCGCTCACGACGAGCGCGGGGCAGCGGGCGACACGGCGGAACCGCTGCCAGCACCCGCGTGAGATGAGGACGTTCACGAGGCCGGTCTCGTCCTCGAGGTTCGCGAACGTGGTCCCGCGGGCCGTCATGGGCCGCTGGCGGTGGGTGACGACCCCGGCGACGAGCACGCGGGTGCCGTCGCGGCGGCTCGCGAGGCCGGTGGCGGTGGTGACGCCGAGCTCATCGAGGCGGCGGCGGAGGTGCTCGGTCGGGTACCCGTCGGGGGTGATGCCCGTCGCCCACAGGTCGGCGACGGTCTCCTCGACGGGCTCCATGCCCGGCAGCCGCGGCGCGCGGACACTGGCGACTACGCCGGGGAGCTGGCCGGGGCGCTGCCGCACGGCGGCACCTGCGGTCCAGAGCGCCTCGCGGCGCTCCATCCCGAAGCACGCGAACGTGCCGGCGGTCGCGAGCGCCTCCATCTGCGTCGCCGTCAGGGCGGGCACGCGGCGTGCGAGGTCGTCGACGTCGCGGTAGGGCCCGGCGTGGTCGCGTTCAGCGGCGATCGCGGTGGCGGTGTCGAGGGATACGCCACGTACCGACTCGAACCCGAGGCGCACCCCAAGCCCTCCGGTGGAAGCGCCGTCGGCCTCGAGGTCCGCCTGGGCGGCGGAGGCGTGGAGGTCGGGCCGCTGCACGACGACGCCGTGGCGGCGTGCGTCGGCGCTGAGGCTCTGGGGGTTCCAGAAGCCCATCGGCTGGGAGTTCAACAGCGCGGCGCAGAACGCGGCGGGCTCGTGCAGCTTCAGGTACGCGGACGCGTACACCAGGTAGGCGAAGCTGACGCTGTGGGACTCGGGGAATCCGTACGTCGCGAACGCGGCGATCTTGTCGTAGATCTCGTCGGCGGTGGCACCGGTGATGCCGTTGCGGGCCATGCCCGCGTACATGCGCCCGCGCAGGCGCTCCATGCGTGCCGTCGAGCGCTTGCTCCCCATCGCCTGGCGCAGGGCGTCGGCCTCGGCAGGGGTGAACCCGGCGCAGTCGATGGCGAGCTGCATGACCTGCTCCTGGAACAGCGGTACCCCCAGCGTCCGTTTCAGCGCGCGCTCGGCGAGGGGGTGCGGGTAGGTGACCGCCTCGCGGCCGCGGCGGCGCCTGATGAAGGGGTGCACGGACCCGCCCTGGATCGGTCCCGGACGGATCAGCGCGATCTCGGTCACGAGGTCGTAGAACTGCCGCGGCCGCAGCCGCGGCAGGGTCCCCATCTGGGCGCGCGACTCGACCTGGAACACGCCGACGGTGTCGGCGCGGCCCAGCATGTCGTACACGGCGTCCTCCTGGGGAAGGGCGGCGAGATCGATGCGGGTGCCGCGGTGCGCGGCGACCAGGTCGACGGTGCGGTGCAGGGCGCTCAGCATCCCGAGGCCCAGCAGGTCGAACTTGACGAGGCCGACGGCGGCGCAGTCGTCCTTGTCCCACTGCAGGACCGAGCGGCGTTCCATGCGCGCCCACTCGACAGGGCACACGTCGACGACGGGGCGGTCGCAGACGACCATGCCGCCCGAGTGGATGCCGAGGTGACGCGGTGCGTCCTCGAGCTCAGCGGCGAGGTCGAGGACCTGGTCGGGGATGCCGTTGTCGGCGATCGCGGCGGTGGCGGCGACCCCGCCCCAGCCCTCGATGCGGCGCGACCAGGCGTCCTGCTGGCCGGGCGCGTGGCCGAGGGCCTTGGCGACGTCGCGCACCGCCGAACGCGCCCGGTAGGTGATGACGTTCGCGACCTGGGCGGTGTGGTGGCGGCCGTAGCGCTCGTAGACGTGCTGGATGACCTCCTCGCGCCGGTGCGCCTCGATGTCGAGGTCGATGTCGGGAGGGCCGTCGCGCTCGGGCGACAGGAACCGCTCGAAGAGCAGGTCGAGCGAGACGGCGTCGGCGTTGGTGATGCCGAGGGCGTAGCAGACCGCCGAGTTCGCCGCCGACCCGCGGCCCTGGCAGTAGATGTCGCGCTCGCGGCAGAACCGGGTCAGCTCCCAGACGACGAGGAAGTAGCCGGCGAAGCCGAGCGCCTCGATGATCGCGAGCTCGCGGTCGATCGTGGCCCACGCACGCGCCGCGAGCGAGCCGCGGTCGCTGCCCGGGCGCGGCCGCGGCCCGTAGCGGTGCTGCCCGCCCTCTTCTGCGAGGCGGCGCAGGTACTCGATCTCGGTGATGCCGCCGGGGCAGGGGAACGGCGGCAGGGTCGGGGCGACGAGGGCGAGGTCGAACGCGGCGGCCCGACCGACCTCGGCGGCCAGCGCGACCGCGCGCGGCCACTGAGCGAAGCGCCGTTCCTGCTCGGCGCCCGAGCGCAGGTGCGCGCCGCCCCCGGCGGGGAGCCAGGACGCCGCCGCGTCGAGGCTGCGCCGTGCCCGCACCGCGGCGACGACCGCCGCCAGCGTGCGGCCCTGTGGCGTGGCGTGGTGCACGTTGTTGGTCGCCACCAGCCCGACCCCTTCGAGCGTGGCGAGCTCGGCGAGGGCGTCGTTGCGGGCGCGGTCGCCGGGGCCGCCGTGGTCCCACACCTCCACGAGCACCCGGTCACGGCCGAAGCACTCGACGAGGCGGCCGACCTCGACGCGTGCGGCGCCGGGCCCCTCGTCGTGCAGAGCCGCCGGCACCGCACCCTTGCGGCATCCGGTCAGGACCCACGCGTGGCCGGCGAGGGTGGCGGCGAGGTCGGCGAGCGTGAAGCCGCGCGCGTCCTTCTCGCCGGCGAGGTGGCCGAGCGAGAGCGCACGGGAGAGCCTGGCGTAGCCGTCGGGACCGTCGGCGAGCACGACGAGATGGCGCCCCGGCGGGTCGGGCGCGTGACGCTGGGCGGTCCGCCCGGTCGCCGCCTGCTCGCGGGTGTCGGCCTCGGCGCGGGCGGCCCGGACCGCCGGGTCCGTACCGGGCATGAGGGTGACCTCGGCGCCGAAGACCGTGGGCAGCCCCACGGCGCGTGCCGCCTCGGCGAAGCGGACCGCCCCGTAGAGGCCGTCGTGGTCGGTGATCGCGAGCGCATCGAGGCCGAGGCGGGCGGCCTCGGTGCACAGCTCCTCGGGGAACGACGCCCCGTCGAGGAAGCTGAACGAGGAGTGGCAGTGCAGCTCGGCGTAGGGCACGGCACCGTCGCGGCGCCGCACCCCGCCTGCCTCGAAGGGCTGGCGCTTGCGCGTCCATCCGGGCCCGTCGCCGCCCGCGTTCGGAGACGGGCTCCCCGCCGCGCGGCCGTCGCGGCGTCCCGAGAGCACCCCTTCGAGCTCCGCCCACGACCACGGCGGGTTGTTCCACCCCAACGCCTGTCCTCCCTCCGACGGCTCAGCCAGCTCACTCGAACATGCGTTCGATCAAGAGAGTACTGTGGGCACGTGAAGCCGACCACCGCGATCGCCGGTATCGCCCCGGGCGCTCAGGTCCGTGAGCGGACGCTGCCCGTCCCCGCCGCCCTCGCGGGCCTGCTGCCCGGCGGTGGTCTCGCCCGTGGCCGCGTCACGTCGTGCACCGCGCCCGCCGCTGCCGCCCTCGCCCTCGTGGCCGGCGTCGACGCCGTCGCCGCCGGCTCGTGGCTGGCAGCCGTGTCGATGCCGTGGCTCGGGGTCGACGCCGCTGCCGGCCTCGGCCTCGCATGCGAGCGGCTGGTGCGAGTCGACGTGGCCGAGGCCGGTCGGTGGGTAGACGTGGTCGCCGCCGCCCTCGACGGCTTCGAGATCGTCGTGACCGTCCCGCCTGCACAGCTCACCGAGGCGGTGTGGCGCAAGGTGCAGTCGCGGATGCGGTCCAAGGACGCGGTGCTCGTGACCGTCGGCGACCATCCCGTGGCGGCCGGCGACGTGGTGCTGCACACGGCACGGCCCGAG
>JAIBAC010000008.1 GCA_019695375.1 Acidimicrobiia bacterium | reverse complement strand
CTACACCGAAGCCGAGTGGGCCGTGATCGCGGCGGCGAAGGCGTCGGATGCCGGCCATCCCGTCACGGGGATGTGAGCGCTGCCGGCGCAGCTGCCTGGGGTCGCAACACGTCGGCAGCGGTGAAGACCGTGCGTGTCCACTCGGCCAGGTCGTGGTCGGCCATGACGAGTGCGAGGCCCGCGACCGACTCGTCGCCGTCCGCGTAGGTCCAGCGCACGCCGGCCTGCAGCGTGTGCACGCGCACAGATGTGTGCACCTCGACCTCGATCGTGTCGCCCACCGACAGCGTCCCGAGTGCGCCGCGAACGCGCATGCCGCCCGGCGAGACGTCCTCGGTCACGCACTCGTGGCCGGCGACGGCCGCGGGCAGTGCGAGCGGGAAGCGGAAGCTCGCGCGTCCGGAGCGACGCAGGTGGCCGGCTCGCCAGATCCCGGCGCAGAAGGCCGTGATCAGCGCCATGCACCCGGCAATGCCCCAGGGCTGCTGGGCGTTGGACTCGACCGCGATCGCCCCGGTCAGCTCGACCACCCCGAGGGCGAGGCACACCGACAGCAGCAGCGACGACCAGACGAGCAGGCGCGAAGGCACGAGCGAAGCCATCTGCGACACCGGCCGGATCGGAGCGGAACGACGTGCGATGCCCGCCGTGGACGACAGCGAGATGGGGAACTCGTACACGATGCCCTCGAGTTCGGTGTCGGCGTCCGACAGCATCCCGCACTGGAGCGCCGTGACCAGGCCGCGGGCAGCCGCGTAGACGACCACGAGCCCGGTCCACAGCCACACCTGTGAGGCGACCGGTGCCACTCCGGTGGCGGCGACGGCACCGAAGGCGAGCATCCATGCGAGGATCACCCATCCGCGAAGGTCGCGCATGACCAGCCCCGCAGCACTGGCCCGCGCTGCCCACGCCCGCGAGCCGTGCATCCCGGGGGAGACGACGACGTCGGTCGCCTCGGACACGTCTGCTCGCGCCTCGGACACGCGGATGCGCCAGAACGGCTCCGCCTCTGCCGGGGCGGCGATCGCTGTGAGCACGCCCGGATGGGTCGTGCCGCGGAAGCCGGCGGCCGCCATCCGGCGCAGCACCGAACCCCACGGGCGGTCGGGACGGAAGCCCCCGGCCGCCACGGCTGCCTCGGTGCGCATCACCGTCGCGTCGGGTGCCCACAGGGGGATGCCGTTGCGACGTGCGCGGTCGCGCAGGGCATCGCCGATGGAATGGCCGTAGGCGGGGCTGAACCCGTCGTCGTTGTACACCTCGGTCCTGCCGGTCACCCAGCCGGTGTCACCCACGACGCGGCCGGCTGCGGCGCGGAGCTCGTCGGCGACCACGCAGGCGCGTGCGCGCACCACCGTGACACAGGGTGTGGTGACAGCGGTGAGGGCGGCGTCGATGGCGCCCTGTTCACCGTCGCCCTCTGCGAGGAGCACTCCGAGGGCAGACGCGAGACCGTGACGCGGACTCGCCGAGAGGTCCACCAGCACGACCGGCCCGGCG
This sequence comes from Acidimicrobiia bacterium, assembly GCA_019695375.1. Taxonomy (GTDB): domain Bacteria; phylum Actinomycetota; class Acidimicrobiia; order UBA2766; family UBA2766; genus JAIBAC01. The sequence continues at coordinate 39,476 of JAIBAC010000008.1, read as the reverse complement.
GCCTGCGCCAGGGCGGCCGATGTGCGCACGACCTCGTCGGGGTCGTCCCCGGTCGCGACGACGACGACCGTCACGTCGTCGTCGGTCGCGGACGCGGTTGCATCGTTCGGGTCGGGGCGCGAGTGACCGCCACCGACGACGGTGTTGAGCGTGAACGCGACCGTCGACCACACCAGCGCTGCCAGCAGCACGAGCGCGACGGGGAGCCCTTCGGCCGGCAGTTCCGTGCAGTACCACGCGATCAGAGCAGCGCCGCCGAGCGCGACGGCAGCCGCCAGGAGTCGGGCGCCGGTGGTGTTCATCGTGGAGATCTCCTTTGGCCGGCCGCGCACGACGAGCCGGACGTCCTCAGCCTCCGCCGTCATCTCCGAGGCAAGTCGGGTCGGCGCACACGAAGACCTCGGTGCCTCCGGTGCTCGACCCCCCCTTGAGGTAGACGTCGTTGAATCGGGTCGTGTCGATGTCGGCTGCACGGCAGGCGGGCATCTCGGCCGCCGGCACCGTGGCGAGCGCAGTGCCGGAGTTCATGTGCCAGATCCCGATGACGCAGGCACCGGAGCGGCTCCGTGCCGCGATCAGCGCGGCCCAGGCGTAGTCGACTTCCTGCGCGTGGGCGCCATCAGGGCTGAACGCGGCCGGCGCCATGTCGAGCGGAGCGGCGCTGAGCGCGAACGAGACCGTTTCCGGATCGGTCGATGCCGCGAAGGTGTAGTTGTAGCGAGGTTCGGTCTGCTCGAGCAGATCGAGCGGCTGGCCCTCCACGTTGGTCTGCGACAGGATCGCAGCCGCCGTGTCGAAGGTGGAACGGATCGTCGTCTGCGCCTGGGAATCCTGTGCTCGTGTGCGGGCGCCGAGGAACGTGGGGATCGCGATCGCCATCAGGAGGCCCAGGATCGCGATGGCGATCATCAGCTCCAGCAGGGTGAAGCCCCCGTCGTGTCCGCTGCCGCAGGCGGGGGGCTCGGGACGATCACGATGTGAGAGGTGGTCGGCCATCGTCGGTCCGTGGTCGGGCTGAGGACGGGTGGCGTCCCCTCGGTGCCCATCGGCGGCCGGACCGCGGCGCCTGAGGAATTTCAGCCGTTCAGCAGCTCACGCCACGCGTCGGGCAGTGCAGCCGGCGCGCAGTGGCGCCGCTCCGGCTCGAACGCGCGATGGCAGTGGTCGCGATAGGACGTGCCGTGTGAGGCGCGGATCCGCTCCTCGTATCCGGCGATCCAGTGGCAGAGGCCCAGAAGGTTGGTGAGGGCCGCCTCGCACTCGCTCGGGCTGATCGGTTCGTCCATCGCGGGGAGCTGGTCCGGGAACCACGCCGTCTCGAGATCGGCGAGATCGACCATCTGCGGCCCCGTCCGGTGTCGTACGAGCAGCGTCCCCCGCTCCTGACCTGCCGCCTTGAACCACGCGCCGTAGCCCCACAGAGCGATCTGGGATCTGTCGGCCAGGGAGAGCTCGTAACGGCTCGTGCCGCGCTGGCCGCGGGGACGCGGGTGGCGCACGAACCCCTCTGCGAGCAGCGGGTTGTCGGCGGGCCCGGGGGCTTTCATGTCCTGGCCCCAGCACCAGAGCTGCTGGTGCAGGAGCTTGCGCGCGGCCGTCCACGACACCCGGTTGAGTCGCTCGGGAGCGTGTGCGACGCGATGGGGGCGTGGCAGGCGGCTCGCCGGGCGTGACGGCTCGTGTGTCCTACCACGGCGAGCGCGCGTCTGGTTCGGCTTCGATGGTGTCATTGCGCAGAGGCGGGGCAGCGAACGTGGTCGTGCCGGGCGCACCCGGAACTGAACAGCCGAGTATATGAGCGTCGCGGCGCAAACGCGCAACGTCCGGCTCGCCACTAAGGTGGGCGACGAGGCGAGACCACGGGGAGTGAACGTGGCAGGTGAACCGCAGTCGGATTTCGGTGACCTCCGGGCCCGGCTCACGCCTGAGCAGTACCACGTCACCCAGGAGAAGGGGACGGAGGCACCGTTCACGGGCGCGCTCCTCGACAACCACGCCGACGGCGCTTACCGCTGCGTCGTCTGCGGGGAAACGCTTTTCTCGTCGGAGCACAAGTTCGACTCCGGCTCGGGCTGGCCGAGCTTCTGGGAGCCCGACGCCGGCGCCAAGGTCGACGAGACCGAGGATCGGACCCACGGCATGGTCCGCACCGAGGTGACCTGTGCCAACTGCGGCGCTCATCTCGGCCACGTGTTCCCCGACGGCCCGCACCCCACCGGTTTGCGCTACTGCATCAACTCGGCGTCGCTCGAGTTCGAGGCCGGCGGGCCGGAGCGGTCCTGAGCCCGGGTAGCCTGGCAGCTTCCCATCCCGCCCGAGCCGCTGCGCGGCTCATGCCCCGAGGGCACGACGAACATGGCTGGTCCCTTCCCTCCCGGCCCGGCCGGAGACCTCTCCGGTGCGGGCGGGTTCACCCCGCCTCAGAGCTATCCACCCCCTGCCGGTGCCCAGCCCGGGTACCCGCCGCCCGGGTATCCCCAGCAGGGGTACCCACCGCAGGGGTATCCCCAGCAGGGATACCCGCAGGGATACGCCCAGCCCGGGTATGGCCCCGGCCCCCAGCAGCCGCCGAAGTCCGGTTCGGGCAAGGGTTGTCTGATCGCGTTCCTCGTCGTGCTCGCCCTCGTGATCGTGGCGGCGGTCGTGGTGGCGATCTTCTTCAGCCGCATCTTCAGCGGCATCCTCGACCTCGGTCAGACCGTCGTGGAGAACGTCGCCACGGTCGGTGAGCCCGCCGGGGGCATCGGCGACACCGTCGAGGTCGAGGGGACCGAGTTCGTCGTGCGCTCCTTCGAGTGCGGACTGTCCGGTGCCGAGCTGAGTCAGGGGTCGGACCTGCCCGTGGTGCCCTCCACGACGGGGGCGGGGGGCGAGCTCTGCCTCGCCAAAGTCTCGATCAAGAACAACACGGGCACCGTGATGGCGTTCACGGGCACCGAGGCGCAGGCGTTCATGGACGCCGACGGTTCCGACCCCATCCAGTCGACGCCGAGCTTCCTGAGCTCGGAGAGCATGAGCGGTCTCGGTGAGCTCGAACCAGGGGCGACGACACAGGTCGACTACGTGTTCGGCGTGCCAAAGGGTGCGCATCCGAAGTACCTCAAGCTCCATGCCGGTTGGTCAGACCCGACCGGCCCGGGCGCACCGACCCTGCCTGGCGCCCTGGGCCCGGGCGTGACCGTGACCGTCGGGTAGCGACCCTTACCTTCAACTTCGAGTTAAGGGTTATAGAACTCGAGGGTTTGTGGCCGGGTCTGGCTGGGCGCGGCCGGGCAGGAACGTCGCTGGGTGCGGGCGAAGCCCGTCACAGATGGCAGGTGTGGATCGCAGGACGTTCCTGCAGGCGATGGCGGCCGCGGCCGCGGCCTCGGGCTTGACGAACGGTGCTCAGGGTGAGCCCGCGGCAGTGGCGGTCCCAGGTGGAGCGAGCGCGGCCGGCGCCGAGGGCGCCGGTCCGTTCCCGCAGGGCATCGCCGCCGGCGATCCCCGCCCCGACGGTGCGGTCCTGTGGACACGTGTCGACACGACGGCCCCTGGTGGCACCGACGTCGGCTGGGAGGTCGCCACCGACGACACCTTCGACGACGTGGTCGCCAACGGGATCGAGGTCGCGGGCGCCGGCGCTGACGGCTGCATCCACGTGTCCGTGGACGGCCTCGGGGCCGACCGCTGGTACGCATACCGCTTCCGCGCCGGTGACGCGACATCGCGTCCGGGAAGGCTGCGCACCGCTCCAACGCCCGGCGCCGACGTCGACCATCTCAGGTTCGTGTTCGCCAGCTGCCAGCAGATCAACGACTCCCACTATGTAGCGCACCGCGCTGCCGCGGCCGAGGGCGCCGACTTCTTCATGCACCTCGGGGACTACGTCTACGTCGACGACCACGCCACCCTGTCCGTCGACGACTACCGAGGCGTGCTGCGCCGCTTCAAGTCCGACGTGCTGCTGCAGGACTGCCATGCTGCGGTGCCTTTCGTGCTGATGTGGGACGACGGGGAGTTCTGGAACGGCGTCGACGCCGTGCACGACCCGTTCCAGACCGAGCTCGACCACCGCGAGCGTCACCAGAACGGCGTCGACGCGTGGTTCGACTACATGCCAGTGCTCCGCGACGCCGACGATCCCAACCGCCTGTACCGCAGCCTCGGATGGGGCAGCCTCGCCGACCTGTTCGTGCTCGACGTCCGGTCCTACCGCGATGCCGCCGTCGACGCCGTCAGCTCGCTCAGCCCCGACGGCGCCGTGATGATGCAGGCGGGCCGCACGACGCTGGGTGCCGCCCAGAAGGCCTGGCTCGAGGGCGGCCTGCGCCGGTCCGAGGCCGCGTGGCGACTGCTGGGCAACGGCTACAACTTCAACTGGTGGCGCCTCATCGACCTCGACCACCCGCTGCTGCGCGCGCTCAACCCTCGCTGGCAGCACAACGCCGGCGTCTACGCCCCGAACGAGGCGTGGGACGACTACCAGGCGGAACGCCTCGAGCTGCTGAGGTTCATCGACGGCGAGGGTGTCGAAGACGTCGTGAGCTGCGCCGGTCACACGCACCTGTACTTCGCCGGCGACGTCCCCGACGACATCGACAGCCCCACGCGCCGCAGCGTGCTCACCGAGTTCACGACCGGGTCCCTGACCGCCGACCCCGACCCGCGCACCCTCTTCGGAGGGCTGCCACGCGGGCTCGCGGAGGCGCTCATCCATCTCGGCGAGCGCTTCGTGATCTCCCAGAACCCCTGGTACGCCTACGTCAACTTCCTCGACCAGGGCTACGCCGTCGTTGATCTGACGCCTGAGGAGCTCGTCTGCGAGTTCCGGCTGCTCGACACGTTCGACCCCGCAGCCACGGCGCGGACGGGCGCCGCATTCAGGGTGCGCCGTGGTTCCGCGACGGTCGAGCGACTCGCCTGAGCCTCACGCGGGAAGCACGGCCGACGCCGTCCCGGAGAGGATCACCTTGGATTCCCGCTCGACGCGGCAGTCCATCTCGATGCGGCGCTCGGCATCGTCCTTGCCGGTCACGGTGATCTTGACCTCGAGCACGTCGTCGGGCCATATGCGCTCGGTGAAACGGGCACTGCAGCCGCGCACGTTCTCGACCCCGACCCATTCGGCGACGGCGCGCGAGAGGATGCCGGCTGTGAACATGCCGTGGCCGAACACGGAGGGCAACCCGGCGCTGGTCGCGAAGACCTCGTCGTGGTGCATCGGGTTGAAGTCGCCCGACGCACCTGCGTAGCGGACGAAGTCCGTGCGCGTCAGCGGCCCGACCTCGAGCTCGGGTCCGCTGTCGCCCACTTCGACCTCGGAATAACGCGGACGGTCCGGCATGTCGCCTCCTCAGGCCTTCTCGACGCGCTTGGCGGTCTCGATCAGCGTGGTGGTGGTAGTCACGACCGGCTCGCCCGTGTCGGCGTCGCGCCAGGTGGTGTCCTCGATCACGAAGGTCATAGTGCCGCCGCGCTTGCCCTCCTTCTCGTACAGATCGACGATCTTCTTGCGGCCCACGAGGACGTCGCCGGCGCAGATGGGGCGATGGAGCGTGAAGCGCTGCTCGCCGTGGAGAAGGCGTTTGACGTCGAAGCCGCAGATCCGGGCGGCGGACTTCCACGTCGGGGCCCACTGGCCGGCGGTGATCGCGAAGGTGGGTGGAGCCACCACGCCCTTGAACCCGGCGGCGCGAGCGGCGTCGGGGTCCGTGCAGAGCGGATCCTTGATACCGACGGCGCGGGCGAACTCGCGGACCTTGCCCTCCTCGACCTTCCAGGTCGCCTCGTCGCTCTCGAGGCCGACCAAGCTCAAGTCGACTGCCACTGCTGCTCCCCCCGTTCGGCGCCACGACGTCGCAGCGCGGACCCGGCATCCGGTTGCGGCGCGGAACGATAGCTCGTGCAAACCCTCGCGCGAGCTCTGGAGCGTGCGGGCGCGTCGGCTCAGCGGCGGCCGAACAGGCCGCCGAACAGCCCCGGGTCGCCGCCCCGGCGCCTGGCCGCGAGCTGCTGCTTGAGGAATTCGACCTTGGTCTCCGCCACCGCGGCACGCTCGCGAGCCGATGCCATCTGCTCACCGGCCTCGTGGAGGTTGCCGAGCTGGGCGAGGACGCGGTTCCACGCGTCGAGGGGCACGGGGAGCGTCCCCGGAGGCTGGCTCGTTGCGCCACAGAGCCGTTCGACCACGGACACGACGGCTTCGGGGGTGTCGGCGCGGACGCGCACCGGTGCGAGGCCGTCCACGTCGATGTCGACGCGTCGGGGCTTGCGCAGCCGCACGACCGTCTCCGGTGGCCCTCCACGACGCCACGCGTCACCGCCGTCGGCCACGAACCCGTGCGATCTCAGCGATTGGTCGAGGTCTTGGGCTCTCACAGGGAGCGACGATAGACAGCTTCGTCGACGGAACGGTTGCGCCGCTGGCGGATCACCCCTACGGCGACGGCGCCGACCACCGATGCCGCCGCCACCCAGCCGTTGCGCGACACGCCCAGCAGGCGCCACGTCGTGTCGGTGCGGATCAGCTCCAGGAGGAACCGGCCTGTGCCGTAGAGGGCGACGTAGGCGACGAAGAGGTTCCCCTCGACCAGCCGGCGTCGACGGTCCACGAGCACGAGGATGCCGGCAACGGCGAGGCTCCAGATCAGCTCGTAGAGGAACGTCGGGTGGAACGTCGCAGACTGCGCGAACGCGGCCGGACGGTGCTCGGGCGCGATCTGCAGTGCCCATGGCAGCGCGGACGGGGTGCCGAAGAGCTCCTGGTTGAACCAGTTCCCGAGCCGTCCCACGGCTTGCGCGAGCGGGAGGCCGACGGCCGCGCTGTCGCCGAACGCCCACACGTCACCGCCGGAACGCCGCAGGACGAGCACCGCGCACAACGCTCCCGCGGTGATTCCCCCGTAGATCGCGATCCCACCGCGCCAGATCGCGAAGACACCGAGCCAGTCACCGCTGAACTCGCCCAGGTGCGTCGACACGTATGCCACCCGCGCACCCACGAAGCCGGCGACGCAGGCCCAGATCGCCGCGCGCTCACCCAGCGCGGGATCACCGCCGCGCGCGCGCCAGCGCCGCATCGTGACCCAGAACCCCAGCGCGAGACCCGCGGCCACGAACAAGCCGTAGTAGGTGACACGCACAGGCCCCACGTGGAAGCGGTCCGATGGCGGTGACGGGATGTACGCGACCACCGCTGCCAGCCAGTGCACCCTCAGGTGCCAGTGCGGCGTCTCACGGCCGACAGAGCCGCCGTGTACGCCTCGAGGTCGGGACGCATGGCGCAGGCGAGCTTCAGGTGCGCGCCCGCGGAGACGAGGTCGCCGAGGCGTGACTGCGCGAGGCCGAGCCCGTAGTGGGCGTAGTGGTCGGCGGGGTTGGACGCGACCACCGCCGCGAACGCGTCAGCCGCCTCGCTGAATCGGCGCGACCGGAACAGGGCGCGCCCGAGCTCGCTGCGGATGGAGGCCTTCTCGGGTTCGACGGCGCAGGCGCGCTCGAGGACAGTGGCTGCCGCCATGTGGCTGCCGGCCGCGGCCAGGGCGCAGCCGCGCTGATAGAGCTCGTACGCGTCGTCGCGTGCCATGGGTCGAAGATACGCGTGGCAGCTCGGCGGGGTGTGCCCGCTGCCGGCGGTTCGCTAGTACGCACCCTTGCCGGAGAGCACGGCAGGCACGGTGCGGGCGATCAGGACGAGGTCGCGGCGCAGGGTCCACGTCGTGATGTACTCGACGTCCATCGCCACCCAGTCCTCGAAGTCGATGTCGCTGCGCCCGCTCACCTGCCAGATGCAGGTGAGGCCGGGCGTGACGAGGAGGCGTCGGTTGTGGGCACGGCCGTACTCCACGAACTCCTCGGGCAGGGGCGGTCGTGGGCCCACGAGGCTCATGTCGCCCCTGAGCACGTTCCAGAACTGCGGCAGCTCGTCGATGCTGAGCTTTCGGATCACGCGACCAACACGCGTCACCCGCGGGTCGTCGCGCATCTTGAACACCGGTCCCGAGGCCTCGTTGACGGACTCGATGTGGTGTCGCTCGTCGTGCGCGCCGACGTACATGGAGCGGAACTTGAGCATCTTGAAGCGCCGGCCGCCACGACCGACGCGCTCCTGGCGGTACAGCGCCGGACCGTGGGAGTCGACGGCGACGAGGAGGGCGGTGAGCAGCAGCAGCGGGCTCAGCAGCGCGAGGGCGAGGGCAGCGCAGGTGATGTCGAGACAGCGCTTGGTGCGCAACTGCCAGCGCTTCGCGGCGAGCAGGCCGGTCGACAGGACGTGCAGCTCAGCCTCGTCGATGGCGAGGTCGCCGCGTTCGATGGCGGCGAGATCGATGTCCGCGAACGCCGGCTCAGGCGCCTCGAAGTTGCCGGCGGCCGCTGTGTCCGGCATCGCTGCTGCGGCCTCGCCGGCGGGCCCGCCGGCCCGCACCCAGTCCGCGTCGGCGTCCTCGACCCCAGCGCCGTGCCCGTCCGCGGTCGCTTGTCTCGTCGTGTCGGCCCCCAACGCGAGCGCCTCCCTTCGTGAACGAGCCTCCCAGCGGTCAGTCGCCGACGACCGGCCCCGGCGATGCCGGGCTCCGGTCAGCGATCCCACCTGTGCAGGTCTTCGCAGGCTGACGGGGAGAATCCTGCGCCCATCTCACCTGGAGTGACGAAAATGGCACATCTAGCGGCGCAACTCACCTGAAAACGACACCAAAGTCGACAAAACGCTGCGACGCTGAGTGGTGGCGAAGGTAGGCCGGCAGGCGCGCGGTACGCTGCCACGTGATCAAGCTGACCGCATTCGTGCGCCGCCACCCCGACCTCAGCGTCGCCGAGTTCCGCCGCCACTGGCACGAGGTGCACGGGCCGCTGATCCGCGACACCCCTGCACTCGCGCGTCACATAGCGCGGTACGAGCAGGCGCCGACGGTCGATCAGGCCCACAGCGGCGGCTACGACGGCGTCGCTGTGATCTGGTTCGACTCGATGGAGGGATTCCGCGCCTTCGTGTCCGAACCTGCGTACCGGGACCTGGTCGCGCCCGACGAGCGGCGCCTGCTCGACACGGACGCCACGCGGATCGCGTTCTGCGAGGTCGACGCGTCGGTCTGCGTCGTCGACCGGTCCCGGTGAGAGGGGTTCAGGCCTCGTCGAGGCCGCGGAGCCGCTCAGCGGCTGCCGTCAGCAGCGCCCCCGCACGGTCGAGGCTCACCTTCAGAGCGGCCTCGATCTCACGTCCGATCACGCCCGCGCGGCCTTCGTCGGCGAGGCTGGTGCCGAGCGCACCGACGGCCCCACGGCCAGCGCTGACAGCTGACCCGAGCGGGTCGTCTCCCCGCGCGTGGTCGGCAGCACCCGCGCGTGCACCCGTGACCGCCGTGCGTCCCAGCTCGGCGAGGTCGTCGAGGACCGCACGCCACGCGACCACGACGTCGTCTGCGCCTTCACCGTCCATGCGACGACGATAGCCGCCTCAGCCCGGGACGATGAGCCCGTAGTTGCCGTCGAATCGGCGATACAGCACGTGTCCGCGGCCGCTGTCGGTGTCGAGGTAGAACACGAAGTTGACGTTCTCCACGTCGAGCAGCTCGACGGCCTCGTCGGTGTCGAGCTCCGCAGGCATGGTGGCCGCCGCCTTGATCGGGGCGACGCACCCGTCGAGCTCAGGATCGCGGGTGCGCAGCGCCGCGAGCATGTAGGTGCCGTCGTCGAGGCGCTCGACGACGTTGTCCTCGTGGGTGTCGAGGTTCACGAACAGGAAGAAGTCGTGGTCGAGCTGCTCCATCTCGAACACGGCCTCATCAGGTGACATCTCGCCGACGGCGAACGTCTTGCGCCGCACGATCTGGCGGTCCTCGGCGGAGCGCTCCCGCCACAGCGGCCGGTGCATGGGTTCGTCGCCGTGGCGCCACTCGCCGTCGGCGCGCACCTTCGGGCGCCGCCCCTTCGTGATGCTGATCTCGGCGAGGCGCTTGAGCTGGCGGCGCAGGCGGTCCTCGACGAGGTCTATCGACTCGTGCAGTGTCGGTGCCGCGACCTTCGCGCGCACGTTGCGCCCGGAGATGTCGAGGCTCACCTCGGTGGTGGCGGGTCGTTCGAGACCCGCCTTCATCTCTCGCTCCAGGCGGATGGCGGCATGCACCACCGGACGCGGTGCCGCGCGGTAGAGCGCCTCCACCTTCCGCTTCGCGTAGTCGACGGCTCCGTGAGGGACCTTGCCGTGGGTGGAGACCGAGGGCTCGGGTCCGTCCATGCTTCTCCCTGCGTGCATAGGGGTGTCGACGGAAGTTCTAGCCGGTCCCGAAGGCGGCTGTGTCAGCATGGCCACGTGATCGACGGTGTGATCTACGACATGGACGGCGTGCTCGTCGACAGCGAGCCGCTGTGGAAGCGGGCGATGATCGAGGTGTGGGCGACGGTGGGTGTCGCGATCACCGAGGACGACTGCCGCCGCACCCAGGGACTGCGCATCGACGAGGTCGCCGAGCTGTGGGGCCGGCGGCAGGGTTGGGATGAAGCGCTGCCGGGACAGGTGGCGCGGGCCACGGTCGGACGCGTGATCGAGCTCGTCCGCGCCGAGGCCACGTTGCTGCCGGGAGTGACCAGCTCGATCGAGTTCTTCGCCGAACTGGGCCTGCCGTGTGGGATCGCGTCGTCGTCCGACCTCGCCCTGATCGAAGCCGTCGTCGACGCGTTCGGGCTCGGGGGCCGGTTCGCGTCGCTGGTCTCGGCCGAGCACGAGGAGTTCGGCAAGCCACATCCCGGTGTGTACCTGCGCGCGGCACGGGATCTCGGTGTCGACCCGGCCCGTTGCCTCGCGGTCGAGGACTCGCCGAACGGGATCGTGTCGGCCAAGGCCGCGCGGATGCGCGTCCTCTGCGTGCCCGACCCCGCCTTCCGCGGCGATCGCCGCCTCGGGATCGCCGACATGGTGCTCGCATCGCTCGAGGAGCTCGACGAGTCCGTGTGGACGACTCTGGTCAGCGCTGCCGTCTGACGAGTCCGGAACCGGCGGTACCCACGTGGGCGCTCAGGAGGACGGCTCCAGGCCGGGATCGATGGCGCGGGCGACGCTGATGTGCAGCGAGTGCCACATCGACATCGACGACGGGCGGTCGTCGACGGCGAGCTGCACCGCCCAGTACGGCTCGACGAGGAGCTCGTACAGGTCGCGCTTGACGATGTGGTCGGGGCGGCGGTCACCCTCGGGCCGCATGAACAGCGGAGCGCCCGCGTACCCGTGCTTGGCGAGCCAGGCCTCGGTGTCGGCACGGGTGCGTTCGGGCCGCCCTGTGACGATCAGGCGATCGACGCCGTCGCTGACGGCATCCCACATCCGGCGCACGTCGGGCGCGGGCGTGTCGCGGGGGATCCCGGCGAAGAACGCGTCCCAGTCCTTGGGCTTGGCCTCGACGAAGTGCTGGCGCCATGCGACCGACGCGATCGTGCCGTCGAGGTCGAACACGATCGCCTGCCGTCGATCCGGCTTCGGCGGCGGGGCGTCGACGTCGATCCCGGCGCGGTCGCGCGCCTCCTTGAGCTGGCGTGCAATCGACGGTGGCGCCCGCAGCGGTTCCGAGTCCGCCTTCGGGAAGCTCGGAGGCCACGGTGCGTCGCCGAGGCCTGCCGCCTCGTCGCTGTCGGCGAGCGCCAGCAGGCCGTCGAGCCTGCCGGCCACTGCCGGATCGTCGATGCCCGAGTGCAGGTCGCCGGACTGGCGGTAGCGTGCCGGAACGGTGGCGAGCGTGAAGTCCTCGGGCAGGCAGTCGTCGATCTCGTCCCAGCGCACGGGGGTCGAGACGGTGGCATCGGGCCGCGGGCGCACGGCGTACGTGGCGATGATCGTCCGGTCGCGGGCGGCCTGGTTGTAGTCGATGAACACGCGCCGGCCGCGCTCCTCCTTCCACCAGCGTGCGGTGGCGAGCTGGGGCAGGCGCCGCTCCGTCTCGCGCGCAAGCGCGAGCACCGCGCGGCGCACCGCGACGAAGCCCCACTCGGGCGCTATCGGGACCAGGACGTGGAGGCCGCGTCCACCCGACGTCTTCGGGAACCCGCTGAGACCGTGCTCGGTGAGGATCTCACGGACGACCGGTGCGACCGCGCGAACGGCGGTGAACCCGAGGTCCTCCTGGGGATCGAGATCGATGCGGACGAGGTCGGGATGGTCGACATCGGTCTCGCGCACGGGCCACGGATGCAGCCCGAAGCTGCCCGAGCCGACCGCCCACACCACGTGGGCGAGGTCCTGGGGGCACAGCTCGTCGGCCGCGCGCCCTGACGGGAACCTGATCCTCACCGTCGAGAGCCAGTCCGGAGCGCCACGCGGGACCCGCTTCTGGTAGAAGCCCTCGGACTCGGCGCCGTCGGGGAACCGGCGCAGCACGGTGGGTCGTGCGCGCACCGCGCGGAGGGCACCCTCGCCGACGGTGAGGTAGTACTCGATGACGTCGCGTTTGGTCTCGCCCCGCGTCGTGAACCAGACCTTCTCGGGATTGGAGATCCGCACCGTGCGGCCGTCTACGACGACCTCCCACGCGTCACCGCCTGCGCCGCTCACGCGAGGCGCTCCTGCAGCCACGAGGCGATGCGTTCCTCCATGTAGAGGCGATCGGCATCACCGCGGGGCATGTGCCGCTCGCCGGGGAACAGCATCAGGTCGTACGCCACGCCGGCATGGGTGAGCGCGTCGACGAGCATCGCCGTGTGCCGGAAGTGCACGTTCTCGTCGACCATGCCGTGGACGAGGAGCAGATCGCCGCTGATCGCTCCCACGTGTGCGGTGACGCTCGCGGATTCGTACGCGGCCTCGTTGCCGGGCAGCAGCCCCATGTAGCGCTCCGTGTAGCACGTGTCGTAGGCCTCCCAGCGTGTGACCGGCGCCCCGGCGACCGCACAGCGAAACGTCTCGGGCGACCGTGCCAGCGCCATAGCCGCCAGGTAGCCGCCGTAGCTCCAGCCGTAGATGCCGACGCGGTCGCGGTCGGCGATGCCGCGTTCGGTCAGGTGCCGCACCCCGTCGACCTGGTCGCGGACCTCGAGATCGCCGAGGTTGCCTGCCACGGCACCCTCGAACGCGAGACCGCGGTGGAGGCTGCCGCGGTTGTCGAGCACGAGGACGCAGAGGCCGTGGCGGCGCAGCCACTGGGCTCGCAGGTCGACGGTCATCGGCCAGCTGTCGCCGACCATCTGCACGTGCGGGCCGCCGTACACCTCGACCACGGTCGGGTGCGGCCCCTGACCGGGTGGGCGGTACACGGCGCCGTGCAGGAGGGTGCCGTCCGTCGCGGTGACCTCGACGAGCTCGGGGGGTTCGAGGCCGAGCTCGTCGATGCGGGGGTCCTCGCAATCGTGCAGCACCGACAGCACCCGGCCGTCGTCGACGGAACGCACGGCCACGACGGGCGCCGACGTGAGCGAGTGGTGCACGTCGACGAACCGGCGGCACGAGTTGTCGACGACCACCCGATGCCAGCCTCCGCCGCCGGTCACCCGCCGCGGATGCCCACCATCGAACGAGACCGCGTAGAGGTGGCGCTGGGTGACGCCGTCTGCCGTGGCCGTGAACAGGACACGCCGGCGGTCCATGTCGACGCCGCACACCTCGACGACCTCCCACTCGCCCGCGGTGAGCGTGCCGGCGACGGTGCCGTCGGCGTCGCGGAGCTCGAGGTGGCGGTGCCCGGTGCGCTCCGACGCCCACAGGAACGCGCCCGAGTCGCCGACGGGTCGGAAGCAGTCGTGCACGTTTACCCACGGGTGGGTCTCCTCGACGGCGAGCTCGGCAACCGCCCCGGTGGTGGCGTCGCAGCGCAGGAGGGTGAGGCGCTGCTGGGCGCGGTCGAGCACCTGCGCCGCGAGCGTTCCGTCGGGGAACCACTCGACACGGGCCAGGTAGCCACCGGTGTCGCCGCCGAGGGCGGGCAGGTCGATCCAGACAGGCGCACGGCGCGTGTCGAGGTCGAACACGCCGAGCCGTACCACAGCGTTCGTCGTCCCTGTGTAGGGATAGCGGTGCCGTTCGAGCGCGGGAGGTGTCGTCATGTCGCCCTGGTGGACGATCGTGAGCTCTGCCACCGCCGATTCGTCGGTCTCGCACACGGCGACGCTGCGTGAGTCCGGCGCCCACCAGAATCCCGTGTAGCGGTCGAGCTCCTCCTGCGCGATGAACTCTGCGGTGCCGCGGGCTCGCCCCGCGTCGCCGTTGGTCAGCCGGCGGGTCGCAGGCCGTGAGGGATCCGTCGAACACACCCACACCTCGGCGTCGCGCACGAACGCGACGTGGGTGCCGTCGGGTGAGAGCGACGGGTCGAACCACGCCCCGCCCGTGTCGAGCGTCGTGCGCGCGCCGCTGACGCCATCGATGATCGCGAGGTCGTCGCCGACGGGGACCAGCAGGCGGCTGGAAGCGTGGGCCCACTGGAAGTCCGTGATGCCCGTGGCGCGCCGCCGCAGGCGCTCGCGGCGCAACGCGGTCTCCCTTGACATCAGGGCTGCGTCTGGATCGTCGCCGTCGCAGAGGATGTGGGCGTCGCCGGTCAGCGGATCACATGCCCAGAGCGCGTTGACGAGGCCGCCGCCGGGGTCGGCGAGCCATGCGACCACGGTGTCGTCGTGGGAGAAGGCGAAGTGGTCGGGGTGCGCGAGCCCCGGCAGCGGATGCCGTGCGACGTCGCCGAGGGTGAGCTCTGCCATGGCTCCGCGACCCTACCGGCGGCGGCGGCGACCCGGGCGCGGCATCTGCCGCGTCCGCTCAGCTCCACGAGGCTGATCCGGCGGGGGTGAGGTCGCCGAGCCGGTAGCCCGAGACGCCGCCCCCGCACACGTTGAGGAGGAGGTCGCCGACCACGGCGCTGCGCCCGGTCGTCGTGTGACGCGACCTGGCGGGGCACGTGAGCCGGCCGGTGGCGGTGAGGGCACCGCCGTCCGCCCGCAGCACGACGGTCTCCGGCCGATCCCGCTCGGCCACGGGCATCGGCGCGATGTCGGCTGCCGGCCGTTCGATGTCGGCCGTCGGCTCTACGACGGTGCCTGTGGAGTGCACGGGAACGGCGACGGTGCCCGTCGGCTGCCACCAGAGGAACGCGTGCGCGTCCTCCTCGGCCGGCGACGTGGTGCCGGGCCCCGCTGCCCACGTCGACGTCTCGGTCGGGTGAGCCGGGTCCGACACGTCGTATGTGGACACCTTCAGGCCGAGCGGGCGACCCGTCGTGGGGTCGGCTTCCTGGCCGACGCCCACCAGCGTCCTGTCGTCGAGGGGGTGCAGATAGCTGGAGAACCCGGGCACGTGCAGCTCGCCCGCGATCTCTGGGTGCTCGGCGTCGCGCAAGTCGAGCACCCAGAGAGGGTCGGTGCGTTTGAACGTGACCACGTAGCCGGTGTCACCGGCGAAGCGGACCGCCTTGACCTCCTCGTCGCGGCCGATGCCGTCGATACGTCCCGCTTGCACGAGCCGGTCGCCGTCGCGGCGCAAGGTGTGCAGCGACGTGGTCTCGGTCCTGACCCCGCCGCGCCGGGGCCCGGTGTCGGTGGCGACGACGCGGAGCACCCCGCCGAACTCCGACATCGACCAGCGGTCCTCGACACGGCCGTCCACATCCCCCGATGCCAAGTAGGTGGCTGCCTCGCGTCCGGCGATGCCGAAGGCGTGCAGGGCGGTGGACCTTCCGGATGGGGTCGCGACGTAGAGGGCGGTCTCCGACGCGTACACGGACTCGCCGCCGGTCAGGAGCGAAGTCGTGTCGAGCACGCCTGCGCCGGACATGTCGAGGCTCATGATCGTGAGCATTCCCAGGCCCGCGTACTCGCGGGGGACCATGACGCGGTCGCAGGCGGGTGCCGGGGCGCCTTCGACGTCGGGGAGCCAGTCCTCGAGCGTCGACGCGTCGACAGCGGAGCGGCCGCCTCCTGCGCGCAAGCGGGATCGCTGGTCACGGCCGTAGGTGTCGGACCCGATCGCAGGCTGGGAGTCGACCACGATGCGGGCGACGCCGTCGTGGGCGCGAGCGGCGGTGAGGCTGCCTTCGATCCGCACCGCCTCTGCGCTTTGGAGCGCGTCGGGATCCGAGACGTCGACCGCGGCTGCGACGACCCAGCTCGTCGCCGCGCTCGTGTCGGCACCGATCACGAGCACGTGGTCGCCTTCGGCGAGGAGCGACAGCGCGCTGAAGTCGAAGGCGGTGCTGCCACGCAGCACCGGTTTGCCGCCGGAGACGTCGACGTAGCGAAGCACGGAGTCCTCGAGGACGAGCAGGCGGCCGGGTCCGGCTTCGACGACATCGTCCTCGTCCACCCCCGCCTCCTGCACGTTGGTACCGCTCGCCGTCGCCTCGGGTTCAGCCGCCGTCGCTGCGGGCTCGGCATCACGGGGCGGCGCGTATGCACGGACGTCCGGTTCGGGCAGGGGGAGGTAGTCGAGCCCTTCAGCGCCTGCTGACGGCGTTTCGCGGACGTGCTCGCGGCCGACCTGGTGGAGCCGGCCGAGAAGCGCATCGCAGGCGCTGAACGTCTCCAACTCGGCTGCGCCGGCGCTCGGGACCAGGCCTGTCATGCACCCCGCGCTGACGAGCGCCACCGCCGCCGCCATGGCCGTCGTGCTCACCGCTGTCCGGCTTCGCGTGCTCGAATGCATCGCAACCGCTCCTCGACATCGTGGCTGATGCCACTCAGACGGGATGAACGGGTGCAGATGTTCCGCGGCTTGTTTCCCGCGTCGGTGCGGTCAGGACAGGACGGCGTCGGACAGCCGCGGCCACGCGTCCTTCGCCCACTGGTCGAAGTCGCGGTCGGTGAGGCACACGAGGCCGACCCCGGCGACGGGGTCGATCCACACGAACGTGCCGGCCTGGCCGAAGTGGCCGAAGGTCTCGGGCGAGTTGCGCGACCCGGTCCAGTGCGGACTCTTGGCGTCGCGGATCTCGGGTCCCAGGCCCCAGTCGTTCGAACCCTGCATCCCGAAGCCGGGCACGATCCCGCGCAAGCCCGGGAACTGCACGCTGCGCGCCGCGTCGACCGTCGCCGGTGCCAGGATCGTCGTCGGAGCGAGGAGCTCCTTCGCGAGTGCCGCCAGATCGGCGACCGACGACGTCGCCGCGTGTGCCGGCGAGCCGTGCAGACTCGTGCGCGACATGCCGAGCGGAGCCGTGACGGCATCGCGAACGTACTCGGCCACCGTCATCGCGGTCGCGGCGGCGAGGGCCTCGCCGAGCACCTCGTAGCCCCGGTTCGAGTACACGCGCTTGGTGCCCGGCGGCCCGAGAGGCGACGAACCCTCGAACGGCAGACCCGATGCATGTGCGAGCAGGTGGCGCACCGTCGATCCCGGTGGCCCGGCGGGGGAGTCGAGCAGAAGGCTGCGCTCCTCGTGCGCGACGAGGACCGCGACTGCGAAGACCAGCTTGGTGACCGACGCGAGCGCGAACGTGCGGTCGGGGTCGCCGTGCAGCGCCACGACGCCACCGGCATCGACGACGGCAGCGGAGGCGTTGGGCACGTCCCACGCGCCAACCTGTGCGAGGCGGGATTCGTCCATGACCCTCGAAGCTACGGGAGCGACCGTGACCCAGACGCCGGCGGCAACCGATCTCGTCTTTCTGCGTGACGCCTACCAGCGCGAGATGGAGGCGACCGTTCTCGCGTGGGCGGACGGAGCGGCCGCGCTCGACGCCACCGTCTTCTACCCCACGGGGGGAGGCCAGCCCCATGACACCGGCGTCCTCGGCGGCCTCGAGGTCGTCGACGTGCGCAAGGACGGTTCTGTCGTCTGGCACCACGTCGCCGGTGGTGAGCTCGTCCCCGGTACGACGGTGCACGGAGTCCTCGACTGGGATCGCCGCTATGCGCTGATGCGCACCCACACGATGCTGCACGTGCTCTGCGGTGTGATCTGGAACGAGTGGGGGAAGCCGGTGACGGGTGGGAACATGGAGCCGTTGCGGGCGCGGATGGACTTCGAGTTCGATCCGCTGCCCGAGCATTTCGCCGGCGTCGTGACGGAGCGGGTCAACGCAGAGCTGGCTGCCGGCCGTCGCGTCGAGGTCTCGTTCCTGCCGCGTGACGTGGCCACCGCCGACGCCGACCTGATCCGCACCAAGGTCAACCTGATCCCGGCAGACGTCGGGCAGATCAGGGTCGTCGACATCGTCGGCCTCGACAAGCAGGCCGACGGCGGCACACACGTGCGCTCGACGGCGGAGGTCGGTCGCGTGCAGGTGGTCAAGACCGAGTCGAAGGGACGCGGGAACAAGCGGCTCCGCCTGGCCGTCCACGACGCCTGAACGGCTACCGTGCGAGCACTCATGTTGCTTGCCGGTCGTGTGGTGATCGTCTCAGGTGTCGGGCCCGGCCTCGGACGCAGCGTCGCGCTGGCGGCTGCCGCGTCGGGTGCCGAGATCGTGCTCGCGGCGCGCAAGGCAGAGACGCTTGCGCGTGTCGAGGCGGAGATCACCGAGTCGGGTGGGACGGCATATGCGGTCCCCACCGACGTCACCGACGCCGACGCGTGCCGCCGTCTCGTCGACGCGAGCGTCGAGCGCTTCGGGCGCGTCGACGGCCTCGTGAACAACGCGTTCCGCGGTCCCCGCGGCGACTCGTTCGTGGACGCCGATCTCGACCGCTGGCGGCGCATATTCGACGTGAACGTGTGGGGCACGCTCGCACTCACGCGAGAGGTCGCGCGGCATCTGCGTGAGGCCGCGACGGGCACGGGCAGCATCGTGCTCGTGTCGTCGATGGCGGCGCGCACCGGGCTCGCGGGACAGGGCGGCTACGCGGCGTCCAAGGGCGCGCTCCTGGCCGCGACCCGTTCGCTCGCGACCGAGCTCTCGCCGGCGGGGATCCGCGTCAACGCCGTCGTCCCGGGCTGGATGTGGGGGCCGAACGTGGCTGCGTACTGCGAGATGGAGGCTCAGCGACGCGGCTCGACGCCGGAGGCGGTGCGCGACGAGATCGCTGCACGGATCCCGTTGCGCCGCATCCCCACCGGCGACGAGTGCGCCGGTGCCGTCGTGTTCATGCTGTCGGACCTCGCGTCGGCCGTGACCGGGCAGGCGCTCGATGTCAACGGCGGCGAGTTCTACGGCTGAGGGCCGACCCCGCTCCCCACTAGTGCCTGGCGGCGGCCCGCCGTAACCTCGCCTCCATGTCCGAGATCACCATCGTCGCGAGCATCCACGCCGCAACCGGTCACGAGGACGACGTCGAGGCGGCACTCGAGGTGCTCATCGAGGCGACCCACCGTGAGCCAGGGTGCCTCCGCTACGTGCTGCACCGCCACCACGACGATCCCGCCCGGTTCGTGCTGATCGAGCACTGGCAGGACCAGGTCTCCCTCGACACGCATTTCCAGGCCGAGCACATGGCTGCTTTCATGACCGCCGTCGCCCCGTGGCTGGAGGGTGGCTCGGTCGTCCACGTGCTCGAGCCGCTGCCCAAAGGCGACGCGACGAAGGGAAGGCTGTGATGACCGGAGAGTCACGTACGTGGGAGCGGGCGCTCGTCACGGGGGCTTCCGCCGGAATCGGCGCGTCGATGTGCCGCGCACTCGCGGCCGAGGGGACCGACCTCGTCATCGTCGCCCGCGATCGTGTGCGCCTGAGCGAGCTCGCCGACGAGCTCGCTGCCGCGCACGCAGTCAAGGTGACCGTGCTCGCCGCCGACCTCGGCGACGGCCTCGGTCTCGAAGAGGTCGCCGCGCGCATAGGCGAGGCGGGTGAGCCGGTCGACCTCGTCGTCAACAACGCCGGTTTCGCCGTCGCGGGCGATTACGCCGACCTCACGGCGGATGACGTCCAGTCCCAGATCGACGTGAACGTGGCGGCGCTCGCGCGGCTCACGCTCGCCGCAGTGCGCGCGATGGTGCCGCGGGGGAGCGGTTCGATCCTGAACGTGTCCTCGGTCGCGGGCCTCGCCCCCGGACCAGGCACCGCGGTGTACTCGGCGACGAAGGCGTTCGTGTCGAGCCTCGGTCAGTCGCTGGCGGCCGAGCTGCACGGCACAGGCGTGACGATCACGACGCTGCACCCCGGGTTCACACGTACCGAGTTCCAGGAGCGGTCCGGCTACGCGGCCTCGCACGTGCCGGCGATGTTGTGGCAGTCGGCCGACGACGTCGCGGCCGCGGCGCTGCAGGCGACGAAGGACGGCCGTTCGTCGGTCGTCTCGGGCCTGCCGAACCGCGTCGCCGCGGCGCTGCTCGGGTTCGTGCCCCGCGGCGTGCAGACCCGCGCGATCCGAACGGTGTCACGGCTCATCGGCTGACACGTGCTGACCGCATCAGCATCGACTGCACGCAGGTCGCGACGAGCCTCCCGCCCGACCAGACGTCGGACTCGGTGAGGCAGAACCCGTCACCCATGTAGCGGGCGCGGTAGTCGCACAGGAGCCATGGGTCTGTGGCCGGTTCGAGGAAGCGCACCGACATCTCGAGTGAGTTCATGAACACGAGCGGCGCGTCAGGCCCCAGGTGTGTCCACACTGCCGGTCCGGGCAGGTCCGCCGGCGGGACGAGGGCGACCGGGTCGAAGTCGCCGGCATCGGTCGCGGCGCCGCCGCGGTAGCGCATCCACCGCACGAACCTGGCGGGCCCCGGCCGCCACTGCGGGTCCCACGGGTACCACCCCCGTGCGCGCCGCGTCTCGAACTGGTCGAAGATCGACGGCGGTGCGTCCGGGCTCCACAGCTGCGACGGCGCCGTCTCCGCCGGACAGTCCGCGGGCGGGTCCACGTCGGGCGGCGTGGCGTCCAGATAGGCCCGCGCCCCCTCGCGCGCCCTGCCGAAGCTGGCGATCACGTCGACACCTGTTCCGACATGAGCCCGTGCGCGCAGGTCGCCTCTCACCTGGGCGACGAGGTTCCCGCGCCTGAGGACCTCTGCCTCCACGACGAGGTCGTGGGCACCGACGCGCCTGCAGAACGTCGCAGTCGCCGAGCGCAGCACGAAGCTCGGGTCGTCGAGCTCGGCGCGCAGCGCACGCAGTGCCACCGCCACGAGCACACCGCCGTGTGGGACACCGGGGCCGTCCCAGCTCCGGGCCAGGTCACAGGTGTGAGCGCCCGGGACGTCGCCCACGGGACTGGTCGCGGTCACCTCGGCAAAGGTCTCGGTCACGCCGACGCAGCGTAGCCAGCGAGGATCACGCCGGGGTTGAGCGTGGCGCGGGGGTCGAGGGCGGCCTTGACACGCACCATCGCCGCGATGTCGTCGGCCCCTCGTGCGAGGTGGAGGTGGGCGGCCTTGGCGACGCCGATCCCGTGTTCGGCGCTGATGCTCCCACCCAGCCTCGCGGTGAGCTCGTAGACGCCAGAGTCGACGGCGTCGTCCGCGGGCGACAGGCCCAGCAGGTTCACGTGGAGGTTCCCGTCACCGAGGTGGCCGAAGAGGACGACATCGGGGGCGACTCCGGCGACGGCTGCCGCGAACTCGGCGACCGCCGCTGCCGGCAGGGCGACGTCGAGCTTGTGCGGCGTGCCGTGCGCTGCGATCGCCTCCGGCACGGCCTCACGGTATCGCCACAGCCGCGCCGTGGCCTCCGCGTCGGTGCCGACCGCTGTGTCGCGCACGTACGGAGCGGCGGCGAGGAGCGCGAGGTCGGCTTCGTCGCCTTCGACGAGCACGTGCACGTCACAGGGCCGTTGCAGCGGTGCCGGCAGCGCGAGGTGGGCGCACACGAGGGCGAGCGCGGCTGCGTCGAAGGCCTCGACCGCGCGCACAGAAGCCAGCTTGCGTGCGCGGCCGCACAGGTCTGTGGCTGACGCGAAGTCGTCGACGCCGTAGACGGCTGCACGGCGTGAGGACTCCGGTGCAGGTGCGAGGAGCCGCAGCTGCACGGCGGTCACGACGGCCAGGGTTCCCTCCGTGCCGCACAGGATCGCGCCCCACCGGTAACCGGAGTTGTCCTTGATCGGGCCGGTGGCCTTTCCCACGACGGACCCGTCGGCGAGCACCGCCTCGGCACGCACCACCTGTGATGCCATGGGGCCGTTGGCGAGCACGTGCACACCGCCGGCGTTCGTGGCGACCATCCCCCCGATCGTCGCGGACGCACGGGCGCCGAGATCGATGCCGAGCTCGAAGCCCGCGTCGCGGGCGGCGTCCTGCGCGTCCACGAGCAGCGTGCCGGCGCCGCACGTGAGCGTCGCGGATGCCTCGTCCACCGCCCCGATGGCGCGGAGCCTCTGGGTGCTGAGCACCACCTGTGGCCGCGTGAGGCCGCGGCGCGGGACCGACCCGCCGACGAGGCCGGTGTTGCCGCCCTGTGTCACCACCGCGGCGCCGGCTGCATCGCAAGCAGCGAGGACGGACGCGACCTCCGCCGTCGACGCCGGCCGCACCACAGCCGCCGCGAACCCGGTCGCGTCCCATCTGCCCGTCCAGTCCATCTCGTAGCCGGCTCGCAGGTCTGTGTCGACGAGGACGTGCTCGGAGCCGAGCACGCGCCGCAGCGAATCGACGAGGTCGCGGGGCATGTTCGGAGGCTAGATGCCCGAGAGAATTGAAACACGTTCTAATTTCACGTAGAGTAGGGAGACCCCGTGAGGCGCCCGAGCCGCATCAGTCGGCAGGGCAGCCGGACTGGAGACACCATGACCTCGACGACGACGCGATCCCGCAACCATCGCAGGCCGAGCCGGCCGGGCAGCAAGCCCGACGTGGCCGGCAACCGCGATACCGTCGCGGCCGGAGCGCGACGCCGCGAACGCTCGAGCGGTGACCTCATCGACCGCATCGGGGTCCACGTGGACCGCGCTGCTGCTGATCCGACCTCGCGCTGGGACCCCGACTACGTCGCCCGCACACTGCGGATCATGGACCGCTTCAACAGGTATTTCGCATCCGAGGTGGTCGGGTGGGAGAAGGTCCCGACGGACAGGCCGGTCCTCTTCGTCGGCAACCACTCGGGCGGCCAGCTCAGCCCCGACACCTGTGCGCTCCTGTCCAAGTGGTACGAGACCCGCGGGTTCGAACACCCGCTCGCACTCCTCGCGTTCGACCTCCTCCTCGCGATCCCGGGCATGGGCGACCTCGTGCGCAAGATCGGCGGGGTGCCCGCCGGCCACGACACGGCCGAGCGCGCGCTCGAGTCGGGAGCTTCCGTCGTCGTCTACCCCGGCGGCGACCACGAGGTGTTCCGGCCGTTCTGGCACCGCAACCACATCGACTTCGACGGCCGCAAGGGCTTCGTGAAGCTCGCGATCCGCACGGGCGTCCCGATCGTTCCCGTCGTCGGCCACGGCGGCCACGAGACGATGGTCGTCGTCGCACGCGGCGAGGGGCTCGCGCGGCGCCTCCGCCTCGACCGCGTCCGCGTCAAGATCCTGCCGTTCGCACTCGGCGGGCCTCTCGGCGTGATGCCGGGCTTCCTGCCCGCGGTGCCGATACCGGCGAAGATAACCCTCCAGGTGCTCGACCCGATCGACCTCTCCCACATCGATCCCGCCGCGGCGGACGACCCCGAGATCCTCCAGGCCTGCTACGACGACGTCACGGAGCGCATGCAGAGCGCACTGACCGCGATGGCCAAGGATCGCCCGTTCCCGGTCCTGAGCCGCCTCGCCGAGCTCGTCGAGCGCGGCTGAGCACGTGGACCTCCGTTTCAGCGACGAGGACGAGGCCTTCCGCGCCGAGGCTCGTGCGTGGCTCGAGGACAACCTCTCCGGCGACTTCGCCGAGATCCGCCACCGCGGCGGCCCCGGCGACGAGCACGCCTTCTACGAGGAGCGCCTCGCGTGGGAGCGCCACATGGGCGCCGCCGGGTGGACGTGCCTCGCGTGGCCCGTCGAGCACGG
Source organism: Acidimicrobiia bacterium (assembly GCA_019695375.1). Lineage (GTDB taxonomy): Bacteria > Actinomycetota > Acidimicrobiia > UBA2766 > UBA2766 > JAIBAC01. The sequence continues at coordinate 15,731 of JAIBAC010000008.1, read as the reverse complement.
TGGCCGCGACCTCGACCTGGTGCGCCAGGTCATCTTCCACGAGGAGTACGCCCGTGCCGGCGGCCCGGGGCGCCTGGGTCACATCGGTGAGACCCTCGCGGGCCCCACGCTCATCGCGTTCGGGACCGACGATCAGAAGGCGCGGCTGCTTCCCCGAATCCGCAGCGGCGAGGACCTCTGGTGCCAGGGGTACTCGGAGCCCGATGCGGGCAGCGACCTCGCCAACGTCAAGACGCGGGCGGTGCGCGACGGTGACGACTGGGTCGTCGACGGCCAGAAGGTGTGGACGTCGCTGGCGCACTGGGCGGACTGGTGCTTCGTGCTGGCACGCACCGATCCCGACGCGGCCAAGCACAAGGGCATCAGCTACCTGCTCGTACCCATGCGCCAGGACGGTGTCGAGATCCGCCCGATCAACCAGCTGACAGGCGACTCGGAGTTCAACGAGGTCTTCTTCGACGGTGCCCGGACATCGACGGCCAACCTCGTGGGCGAGGTCCACGGAGGGTGGAAGGTCGCGATGGGCACGCTCGCGTTCGAACGCGGGGCGTCGACTCTGGGCCAGCAGATGCAGTTCCGCAACGAGCTGGCCGCCATCGTCGAGGCAGCGCGAGAGCGCGGCACGGCGGGCGACGCGGCCTTGCGGCAGCGCCTCGCTGCCGCGTGGGCCGGTCTCGAGATCATGCGGTGGAACTCCCTTCGCGTCCTCTCCGGCGCGTCCGGGGCGGAGCTGCCACGCGAGGCGCTCATCGCCAAGCTGTACTGGGGGACATGGCACCGCGAGCTCGGCAACCTCGCGATGGACGTCCTCGGTGCCGGCGCCATGGTCGGCGACTCCGACGGCCTCACCGCCCTGCAGCGCCTGTTCCTGTTCTCGCGTGCCGACACGATCTACGCCGGCTCGAACGAGATCCAGCGCAACATCGTGGGGGAACGGGCGCTCGGCCTGCCCCGCGAGCCGCAGCCCTGACCCCACCGGAGGAGACGCCGTGAGCAACGTTCCCGCCTACCCCCGAGGTCACGCGCTCCTCGACGGCAAGAACGTCGTCGTCACGGCGGCGGCCGGCACCGGCATCGGCTTCGCCGCAGCACGCCGCTGCGCCGAGGAGGGCGCCACGGTGATGATCAGCGACATCCACGAGCGCCGCCTGCACCAGGCCGCCGAGCGCCTCGAAGCCGAGACCGGCAGACGCCCGCCCACGGCGCTCTGCAACGTCGCGTCGCAGGCAGACGTCGACGCCCTGTGGGTGGCAGCCGTCGATTCCCTCGGCCATGTCGACGTCGTCGTCAACAACGCAGGCCTCGGCGGCACGGCCGCCGTCGCCGAGATGACCGACGAGCAGTGGAACGCGGTCGTCGACGTGAGCCTCAACGGCACGTTCCGGATGATGCGTGCCGCGCTGGGCCACATGATCCCCCGCGGCGCCGGGGCGGTCGTCAACAACGCGTCGGTGGTGGGCTGGCGCGCGCAGGAGGGCCAGGCCCACTACGCAGCCGCGAAAGCCGGCGTCATGGCGCTCACGCGCTGCGCGGCGCTCGAGGCGGCCCACCACGGCATCCGCGTCAACGCTGTCGCGCCGAGCCTCGCCATGCACGCGCACCTCGCGAAGGTGACGACCGAGGACCTCCTCGCCGAGCTCACCACGCGCGAGGCGTTCGGGCGTGCAGCCGAGCCGTGGGAGGTCGCCAACGTGATGGTCTTCCTCGCCTCGGACTACGCCTCGTACCTGACCGGCGAGGTGATCTCGGTGTCGTCCCAGCACCCATAGACTCGCCGGGTGATCGTCGACTGTGCTCTCTACAAGGCCGGCCGCCGTGTGGGCGAGACGCTCGCGCTCGACGAGGTCGACGCCGACGCCGTCCGCGCCGATCCCGACACGTTCGTCTGGCTCGGCCTGCACGAGCCGACCTCCGACGAGCTCGACGCGGCGGCAGACACGTTCGGTCTCCACCCCCTCGCGATCGAGGACGCCTACCGGGCACGTCAGCGACCGAAGCTCGAGGAGTACGGCCCCGACGACCTCTTCGTCGTGATGCGCACCGTCGAGTGCAGCCCCGACGTCCAGGTGCGCCTCGGCGAGATCCTCTGCTTCGTCGGGCTCTGGTACATCGTCGTCGTGCGCCACGGCAGCACCGCCGAGCTCGCATCGGTGCGCCGCCACATGGAGTCCGAGCCCGCCTTGCTCGCCGGGGGGCCGGCTGCGGTCCTGCACGAGGTCGCCGACCGCGTCGTCGACGCGTATCCGCCGGTGCTAGACCAGATCGAGGAGGCCGTCGAGGCGGTCGAGCTCGAGGTGTTCAGCGACGACAAGTCCGATCCGTCGGAGCGGATCTACCGCCTCAAGCGCCAGGTGCTGCTCGCGCTGCGGGTCATGGCACCGCTCGCGGAGGCGCTGCGCTCCCTCGCGCAGGACGATCACAGGTTCGTGCCCGAGGACCGCCGCAAGTACTTCCGCGACGTCTACGACCACGCGCTGAGGTCGTTGGAGCAGGCCATGGCGCTGCGAGAGGTGCTCACCTCGATTCTCGAGGCGAACCTGGCGCGGCTGTCGGTCCACCAGAACGAGGACATGCGCAAGATCTCGGCCTGGGTCGCGATCTTCGTGGTGCCGACCTTCGTCGCCGGCCTCTACGGGATGAACTTCGACAACATGCCCGAGCTGCACACGCAGTACGGCTACTACTACGTCCTCGCCGGCATCGCGCTGCTGTGCACCACGCTCTACGTCCTGTTCCGGCGCTCCAAGTGGCTGTGACCGGATAGCGGTGTTCCAGGTCCGCAACCTCTCCAAGAGCTACGGCACCCAGGTCCTCTTCGACGACGTGTCCTTCGTCGTCGGCGACGGTGAGCGCGTAGGTGTCGTGGGCCGCAACGGCTCCGGCAAGTCGACGCTGCTGCGGATCATCACCGGAGACGAGACCGCCGACGCGGGCAGTGTCGACATCGGCGCCGGTACCAGCATCGGGTACCTGTCCCAGCGCCTCCGCTTCGACGAGCCCACGGTGCTCGCCGAGGCGAGCGCGGCGCTCGGGGTCAACGAGGACGGCTGGGTCGAGACCCATCGTGCCGAGGCGGTCCTCGACGGGCTCGGCTTCTCGGCCGCCGACGTGTCGGGAGCGCCTGAGCGGCTCTCGGGCGGATTCCAGGTGCGGCTCAACCTCGCCAAGGTCCTTCTCTCCGAACCGCAGGTCCTGCTGCTCGACGAGCCGACCAACTACCTCGACATCACGTCGATGCGCTGGCTGGAGCGCTTCCTGCGCGGCTGGGGTGGTGAGGTCCTGCTCGTCACCCACGACCGCGCGTTCATGGACTCGGTGTGCACCCACACGCTCGGGATCTGGCGCGAGCGGGTGCGCAAGGTCGCGGGACCGACGGCGAAGCTGTACGAGCAGATCGCGATGGAGGAGGAGCACCGCGCCCAGGTCGCCGCCAACGAGGCGGCACGGCGCGAGCAGGCGGAGGCGTTCGTCGCGCGCTTCCGCTACAAGGCCACCAAGGCGCGCCAGGCCCAGTCGCGGCTCAAGATGCTCGAACGCATGGGCCGCACAGAGCGCCTCGCCGACGTCGCGACGCTCGAGTTCCGCTTTCCGGAGGCGCCGTTCCCCGGGCGGCGCCTGCTCGAGGCGTCGGGCCTGCACCACGCCTTCGACGGCGGTGCCGACCTGCTCGACGGGATCGGCTTCGAGGTCGGCCCGCACGAGCGCATCGGGGTCGTGGGCCCCAACGGGCGCGGCAAGACCACGCTGCTCAACGTCCTCGCCGGTGAGATCACCCCCGGCAGCGGCGTTGTCGAGCGCAGCCCGAACCTCGCGCTCGGCTACTTCGGCCAGACCAACGTCGACCGCCTCGACCCCGAGCGCACGGTCGAGGCCGAGGTGCTCGCGGCGCTGCCGACCTACAACCGCGGGACGGCGCGCAACCTCGCTGCACGCATGATGTTCGAAGGCGACGCCGCCCTCAAGAAGGTCGCGGTGCTCTCGGGGGGTGAACGCGCACGAGTGCTCCTGGCGAAGCTGCTCGCGCGCCCTTCGAACCTGCTGCTCCTCGACGAGCCCACCAACCACCTCGACCTCGAGTCGGTCGAGACGCTCACCGACGCCGTCGACGCGTTCGGTGGCGCGGTCGTGGTCGTCACCCACGACGAGGACCTGCTGCTGCGGGTGGCGCAGCGCCTCGTGGTCTTCGACGGCGGCAAGGTCAGGCTCTTCGAGGCCGGCTACGCCGAGTTCCTGCGCGAGGTCGGCTGGCAGTCCGAGGGCGGCAAGGTCGCCGTGGCCGAGGACGCGAGCCGCGCCGGCGCGAAGACGGACCGCAAGCAGGAGCGGCGCCGCCGGGCGGCGGACACCCAGGCACGCAGCCGCGTGCTGCGCCCGCTCGAGCGCTCGATCGCCGAGACCGAGCAGCGCATCACGGATCTGGAGCGCGACGTGGCCGTGCTCGAACAGGCGATCGCCGCCGCGGCAGGGGACCCGTCGACGGACTTCGCGGAGATGGCATGGGAACTGCACGAGCTGCAGACCAGGCGAGACGGCGCGTACGAGACGCTCGACCGCCTCACCGTCGAGTACGAGGCGAGAAAATCCGAAATGGGCGGGCCGTAGTGCCGATAGTTGTGCAAGCGAGGTAGGAGTCAGCGGATGGGCCGCTTGTCCACGAGCTGGAAGCTCATGAAGCAGAGCTGGGCGGTGCTGCGCGGCGACAAGGAGCTGATGGTCTTCCCGATCGTGTCTGCGATCGCGTCCCTGGTCGTGGTGGCGAGCTTCATGGTGCCGGTCGTGCTCGCGGTCATGTCCACCAACAGGGGTGCGGCAGTGCAGACCGGGAGCACCGACGTTCCCCTGTGGGTGTACCCGGTCATGTTCGTGTTCTACGTCGTTCTCGCGATCGTGACGATCTATTGCAACTCGGCGCTGATGGGCGCCGCGATGGTGCGGCTGCGCGGGGGCGACCCGACTCTCGCCGACGGCTTCGGCTATGCGAACCGGCACCTGCCCCAGATCCTCGGCTGGGCTCTGATCTCGGCGACGGTGGGGATGGTGCTGCGCTCGATCCAGCAGCGCTCGGGGCTCGTCGGCCGTCTGGTCGTCGGCCTGATCGGAGCGGCGTGGCAGTTCGTCACCTACTTCGTGGTCCCGGTCCTCATCTTCGAGGACGCCGGTCCAGTGCAGGCCGTGAAGCGGTCGGCGTTGATCGTCAGGCAGCGCTGGGGTGAGCAGATCGCGGGGACGGTGGGCATCGGCTTCGTGTCAGGCCTGCTGTCGCTGATCGGGGTCGGCCTGATCGCAGGCGGGGCCGCCGCCGGCGTCGCCACGCGCTCGGCCGTCCTCGGCGCCGGTCTCGTCGTGCTCGGTGTCGTCTACCTCGTCGCGCTCACGATCGTGACCCAGGCGATGCAGGGCATCTACAACACCGCGCTGTACCGCTTCGCGACCGAGGGCACGGGGGGCGGTGTGTTCAGCGACGCCGACCTCGCGGGCACGTTCCGCACCAAGGACGGCCGCGTCCCCCCGATCGTCCCGCCGTACGGTCACGGCCCTATGACTCCGGGACCTCCCGGTGCATCAGACCCTCGCGGGCCGCTACCGGGCGAGATCCGGCCGCAGTAGCCGTCAGCTGGCGCTGCCGCGCGGCACCGCAGCGGGCGGCACCTGCACCTGGAGCATCCCGATCCGGGCGATCCGGCCGGGAATGTTCACCGCGCGCGCGACGACATGTGCGGTCACCTCGGTCCCGTCGCGCCGGAGCAAGGGGCCGACGGCCGTCGATGTGAGCGTCCCACCGGTAGCGGCAGCCCGCAGGTCGGCGGCAACGCGATCGCGGGAGTGAGCGGGGAACAGCGCCGTGACGTGCATCGAGAGCAGCTCGTGCCCGCTGTGGCCGGTCGCCATGGTCATCGCGTCGTTCACACGCACGATGCGGCCGGGATCGTCGGTGATCGACACGAGCGCCATCCCGATCGGTGCCGAACGGAACGCCGTCTCGAACAGCGCCGTGGCGTCCGCGAGGTCGCGGTGGAGACGCGAGTTCGCCAGCGACCGAGTGGCGAGCTCGCCTAGGTCGCACAGGAGCTCGAGGTCGGCGTCGGTCATGGGCTCCCGCGCGTTGAGGACTCTCGTGACCGTCAGCACCCCGAGGGTCTCGGACTCGGTGCAGAGCGGCACGTACGCGAGGCTCCTAATCGGCGTGTCGGCGACGACGTCCCTGTATCCAGGAGGAAGCAGGTCGATCTCACGCAGGTCGACGCGCGGGTACATCAACGGCACCTTGTCGCGGGCGCAGCGGGCCACGAGGCCGGGGCCGTCGATGCGGTACTGCGCCGATGCCTCGAGCTCCTGCGCGACCGGCAGCGCCAGCGGGTTGCGGCTCGAGACGGAACCGAGCTCGAACTCGACGCCGTCGTCGGCGAGCAGGTAGACGACAGCCGAGTCACCGATGTGCGCGACGAGCAGGTTCGTGATCGTGTCGAGCACGACCGGTGCCTCGAGGCCGGCGCTGCTCAAGGCAGCCGATGCCTCCGTGAACACGGCCATGTGCTCGCGGGTGTCGAGCTCGAGGTTCATGCCTGCTGCCACCCCCTTCGTGCTATCCCGCGGGCCCTGTCAGCGGCTGGACCTGGCTCAAGAGCAGGCGCCGGCCGTCCTCGGAGCGGACTGCACGCGAGCTGATCCAGGCCGGGACGGTGCTCCCGTCGGCGCGCAGGAGAAGCAGGTCGTCCTCGTGCTCCTCCAGCTCGCCGGCGGCGACCTGCGCGAGGAGCTGCTCCACGAGCTCGCGATCGGAAGCGTCGACCGCGGACGTGACCGGCATGCCGATCAGAGCGTCCTCGGCGCGGCCGAGCAGGTCGCACAAGGCGGCGTTGACGCGGACGAAGCGACTCGGTCCGTCGTCGCCCGCGTGGATCGCCATCCCGATCGGGGCGTGTGCGAACGCCGTCTCGAACAGCGCCGTCGTCTCGGCGAGGCGTTCGTGCAGCACCGCGTTCGCGATCGACGGTGCCGTCAGCTCCGCCGTGTTGCAGACGAGGTCGACCTCGACGTCGTCGAAGCCGTGCGGGGTGCGGAAGCGGGTGACAGCGAGCACGCCGAGCTGGTCGCCGCCGGCCATGAGCGGCACGTAGCAGAGGCTGTGGGCGGGGTAGCGCTCGAGGATGCCGTGGTAGTGCTCCGGCGTCTGCACCCGCAGGGCGGCGGGTTCGATCTCGTTGACCACGACCGGTGTCCGTGTGGCGAAGCAGCGCCCGATCGGGCCCGGGTCGTCGGCGCGGCGGGGGCGGCCACCGAGGGCCTGCTCGAAGAGCTCGCACATCATCGGGTCGACGCTCGCGACCGACATCAGGTCGAGGGTCACGGCGTCGTCGCGCAACAGGTACACGCCGGCAGCGTCGCTGACGTGGGTGACGAGCAGGTCCGCGATCGTGTCGAGCACCACAGGCAGGTCGAGCGCGGTGTCGGCGAGCGCGGCCGAGACCTCGGTGAGTACGGCGAGCTCCTGGCGCTGCGCCAAGACATCCAAGTTGCGTCCTCCCCCAACGCGACCGCCACCTTACCCCCAGCCCGCCCCGGTCGCCAGCGTCAACCTGCGGCGTCGGCGTTGGCGGCATCGAGGAACGCGGGCCTCTCGCCGCCGCCGTCCACCACGAGCGATGCCCCCGACACGTACGACGCGAGCGGTGACGCGAGGAACAGGCACGCGTCGGCGACGTCGGCGGGGCGGCCCATGCGCTGCAGCGGCACGGTCGCGGCGACGGCGGCGATGCCGTCCTCGTCGCCGTAGTGCAGGTGCGCCGCCTCGGTGCGGATCAGTCCTGCTGTGACGGCGTTGACCCGCACCTTCGGCGCCCACTCGACGGCGAGCGACCGCGTCGCGTTGAGGAGACCTGCCTTCGCGGCCCCGTACGCAGTTGTGCCCGGCGACGCGCGCATCCCGCTCACGCTCGCGATGTTCACGATCACGCCGCCGGCGTCCTGGCCCTGCATCACGGCGTTCGCCGCCCGCGCGAAGTTGATCGGCGCGACGAGGTTCAGGTCGATGATGGCGCTCGTGAAGCGGGGTGAGGCGTCGGCGGCGGCAACCTGGGGTGCACCTCCGGCGTTGTTGACGAGCACGTCGAGCCGGCCGAGCCGGGACACGCCGGCGTCCACGATCGCGTCGACGGCGTCGGGATCGCGGACGTCGCCTGCGATGTAGACGGCCTCACGGCCACCGGCCTCTACGGGCTCCTCCGGCGGGCGGCGGCCGCAGACGACCACGGCGGCTCCGGCGGCCAGGAACCCCTCGGCGATGCCGCGCCCGACCCCCTTGGTCCCGCCCGTGACCAACGCCACGCGCCCGGCGAAGTCGAGTGGATCGCTGCGCACCGGCCGCGACTGTAGCGGCTCGACCGCGTCGCGGCGCCGCTGTGGGAAGCGCACCATCGTCCTCGCTACGATCTGACGCGCCGTCAGATCGTCGACGTCGAACGGACTGCCGATGCCGATCACCACCAGCCTCGCGGGCAGGGTCGCAGAGGTCGTGATGGACAACCCGCCCGTCAACGCGCTCACGGTCGCGGGCTGGTTCGAGGTCGCGGACGCCGTCACGAGCGCCGGCCGCAACCCTGAGGTGAGCGCTGTGATCCTCCGCGCCGGCGGCCGCGGCTTCAACGCCGGGGTCGACATCAAGGAGATCGAGGCGTTCGAGGGCTACGACCACCTGATCGGCGCCAACCGCGGCTGCTACGCGGCGTTCAAGGCGGTGTACGAGTGCGAGGTGCCCGTCATCGCGGCCGTGCACGGCTACTGCCTCGGTGGCGGGATCGGCCTCGTCGGCAACGCCGACATCGTGATCGCGAGCGAAGACGCCACGTTCGGTCTGCCCGAAGTCGACCGCGGTGCCCTCGGTGCCGCCACCCACCTCGCACGTCTGGTACCGCAGCAGCGCATGCGCCACATGGTCTACACGTGCGAGACCGCGACCGCCGCCGAACTGCACGCGTACGGGTCGGTGCTGAGGGTCGTCCCCCGCGAGGTGCTCGTGGACGAGGCCCGTGCCGTCGCCGCCGCGATCGCGGCGAAGAACCCCGTCGCCATCCGCGCCGCCAAGGCGAGCCTCAACGGGATCGATCCCGTCGACGTGAACCGCAGCTACCGCTACGAGCAGGGCTTCACCTTCGAGCTCAACCTCGCCGGGGTTGGCGACGAGGCCCGCGCCGCCTTCGTCGAAAAGGACTCGTGATGGCCGACAAGACCGTTTCGGCCGGCGACGCTGCTGCCGCGGTGCGCAGCGGCATGACCGTCGGCATCGGTGGCTGGGGGAGCCGGCGCAAACCCATGGAGCTGGTCCGCGCGCTGTTGCGGACCGACGTCGATGATCTCACCGTCGTGAGCTGGGGCGGTCCCGACCTCGGGCTGCTCTGCGCGACGAAGAAGGCATCGACCGTGCACTACCCGTTCTGCACGCTCGACTCGATCCCGCTCGAGCCTCACTTCCGCAAGGCACGCCAGGATGCTGCGGTGTCCGCCATCGAGTGGGACGAGGGGATGTTCTACTGGGGCCTGACCGCGGGATCGATGCGCCTGCCGTTCCTGCCGTCACGGGCGGGCCTCGGCTCCGACGTCTTCCGCTCCGATCCGCGCCTGCGCACGGTCGCGTCGCCGTACACCGACGAGGATCTGGTCGCGGTTCCGCCCCTGCGCTTCGACGTCGCCTTCGTGCACGTGAACCGTGCCGACGCCGCCGGCAACGGGCAGATCCTCGGTGCCGACCCGTACTTCGACGACCTCTTCTGCAAGTGCGCCGACGCGGTCTACATGTCGGCCGAGGCCGTCGTCCCGACAGCCGCGCTCCTCGATGCGGGACCGCTGCCGACGCTGCGGATCAACCGGATGGCCGTCACGGGCGTCGTCGAGGCGCCCGGTGGAGCCGGCTTCACCGAGTGCCCCCCCGACTACGGCCGCGACGAGGCGGCGCAGAAGGAGTACGCGGCCACGGCGCGCGACCCCGATGCGTTCGACGCCTGGCTCGCGGCCTGGCTCGACCAGGACGGTGCGCGGTGACGGCGCCACGACGTGCCGACGTCTGCGTCGTGGCGCTCGCGGAGTGCTTCCGTGGCGACGGTGAGCTGTTCGCGTCGCCGATGGGCACGATCCCCACCATCGGTGCCCGCCTCGCCCGCGCGACGTTCGAGCCGGACCTCGTGCTCACCGACGGGATCGCGACCGCCGTGGCGGGCACGCTCCCTCTCGGCGGTGCTCCCGGCGACAACGGCACGGTCGTCGAAGGCTGGATGCCGTTCCGCACCGTGTTCGACACGTTGTGGTGGGGGCGGCGCCACGTGGTCATGGGGGCCACCCAGGTGGATCGCCGCGGGAACCAGAACATCGCCTGCATCGGTGACTGGGAGCGGCCCAAGGCGATGCTGCTCGGCATGCGCGGTGCGCCCGGGAACACGATCAACCACACGACGTCGTACTGGGTGCCCAAGCAGTCCGACCGTGTGTTCGTGGAGGCCGTCGATTTCGTGAGCGGCCTCGGATACGACCGCGCGGCAGCCGTCGGAGGCGCTGCCCGCTTCCACGAGATCAGGGCGGTCGTGTCCGACCTCGGCGTCTTCGACTTCCCCGCGCCTGATCACACGATGCGCCTCGTGTCCGTGCACCCGGGCGTGTCCGTCGGCGACGTCGTCGCCGCCACGGGCTTCGACCTCGACGTCGGCGAGCACGCGGAGGTGGGGGTGACCCGGACGCCGACGGCTGCGGAGATGGACGTGATCGAGGAGATCGACCCCGGTGGACTGCGCTACCGCGAGGTGCCCGACCCGGAGCCGCAGGCGTGACCGCGACCGACCTGCACCCGGCGCTCACGACGCGGCTCTGCGAGCTGGCGGGGGTGCGCTATCCCGTCGTGCAGACGGGGATGGGATGGGTCAGCGGTGCGCGCCTGACGGCAGCCACCGCCGAGGCTGGTGCGCTTGGCATCCTGGCGTCGGCGACGATGTCGCTCGCAGAACTGCGCGAGGCGATCGCCGACGTCCGCAGACGCACCGAGGCGCCGTTCGGTGTCAACCTCCTCGCGGCACAGCCCGACTCGGTTGAGCGCGTCGATCTGATAGTGCGCGAGGGCGTCCGTGTCGCGAGCTTCGCGCAGGCACCCACGAAGGACCTCGTCGAGCGGCTCAAGGACGGCGGCGTCGCCGTCGTGTGCTCCATCGGTGCACGCCGACACGCCGAGAAGGTCGCCGAATGGGGGGTCGACGCCGTCATCTGCCAGGGCGGTGAGGGCGGCGGCCACACCGGCAGCGTGCCCACGACTCTGCTCCTGCCCCAGGTCACGGCAGCAGTCGACATCCCCGTGATCGCGGCGGGGGGCTTCTTCGACGGGCGCGGACTCGTCGCCGCTCTCGCGTACGGAGCCGACGGCGTCGCGATGGGCACCCGCTTCCTGCTGACACGCGAGTCGCGGGTGCCGGACGCGATCAAGGACGTCTACCTCGGCACCGGTGTCGACGGAACCGTCGTGACAAATGCCATCGACGGCTACCCCCAGCGCGTGATCCGCACCGCCCTCGTCGAGACCCTGGAGAAGGCGTCCGTGCTCACGCGGTTCCCGAAGGCCGCCGTGAACGCCCTGCGTTTCAGGCGCCAGACCGGGACGTCACTGCCGGCCCTGATCCGCTCGGGGATGCAGATGCACCGTGACCAGGAGCTGACGTGGGCGCAGACCGCCCTCGCCGCCAACGCGCCGATGCTGACCAAGGCGGCCATGGTCGACGGCAACCCCGAGGTGGGCATCATGCCAACAGGCCAGGTCGTGGGAGTCATCGAGGAGCTCCCCGCCGTCGACGACCTCGTACAGCGGCTGATCGCCGACGCGAACGCCACTCTGGGGCGCATGTGCGGCCTCGGCGAAGTGGCGACGTAGGCTCGTGGCCGGGAGGACCGAGGATGTCCGTGAACGGTGACGGGGACCCAGACGAACTGCCGCAGGTCATGCGCGACGTGGAGCGGGCCGCCGGCACCGCTCCCACCGCACCGCAGCCGCCCGTGCAGTCCCAACCGGCATACGGCGCACCGCAGCCGCCGACCTACGGCGCGCCCCAGCCTGTCTACGGTGCGCCCGGCCCCACATACGGCGCGGCGCCGCCCCCCGCGTACCCGAACCAGCCGGACCAGGTCCTCGTGACGATCGGCGACATCGCCGTGACTCCCACGAACGTGATCACGCCGGTGGGCCGCCGCCCCCTGCGCGGTCTCGTGTGGATGGTCCAGAACAACACCGTGACCACCGATTCGATCCCGACCTACGCGATCGTGCTCTGCGTCGTGTTCGCCGTCTTCTGTCTTCTCGGGCTCCTGTTCCTGCTCATCAAGGAGCGCAAGACCCAGGGCTTCGTCACGGTGTCGGTGCAGGGCGAGGGCTTCTACCACGCGACGCAGCTGCCGGTGTCCTATCCGGCGCAGATCGCCGACATCGAAGGCCGCGTTGGCTACTGCCGCGCCCTCACCGCGGCGGCGGTCTAGCGCCTTTCCACCGCTGCGAACGCGGCCCCGGCTGGGGTCGGCGCGCCCGAAACAGGGATACTCTGACGGACCGTCAGATCCGCGAGCGAGACCGAGCAGGCGGCCGCGCATGGACCTCACCTTCACACCCGACGAGCAGGCCTTCCGCGACGAGGTGCGCACGTGGCTGTCCGAGAACGCGCCGAGCGAGCCGCTCCCCTCGGGTGACACCGCCGACGGCTTCGCACTGCACCTCGAGTGGGAGCGCAAGCTCTTCGACGCCCGCTGGTCGGTCGTGTCATGGCCTCGCGAGTACGGCGGGCGTGAGGCGACCCTCATGGAATGGCTCATCTTCGAGGAGGAGTACTGGCTCGCCGGTGCCCCGAACCGGGTGACCCAGAACGGCATCTTCCTGCTCGCGCCGACGGTGTTCGAGTTCGGCACCGCCGAGCAGCAGGACCGCATCCTGCCGCGCATGGCCGCCGCCGAGGAGCTCTGGTGCCAGGGCTGGTCGGAGCCCGACGCCGGCAGTGACCTCGCCGCCATCAAGTCGCGGGCCGAGCGCGACGACGATGCCGGGGGCTGGCGCATCTACGGCCAGAAGACCTGGACGACCCGCGGCGCCTTCTGCGACAAGCTCTTCGGCCTCTTCCGCACAGACCCCGATGCCGAACGCCACCGGGGGATGACCTATCTGCTCGTCGACCTCGACGCCGAGGGTGTCACGGTCCGCGGCGTCGACCGCCTCGACGGCGACGAGGGTTTCGCCGAGGTCTTCTTCGACGGGGCGTTCGTCCCCGACGCCGACGTGCTCGGCGGGGTGAACCAGGGATGGAGCGTGGCGATGTCGACCACCGGCTCCGAGCGCGGCCTCACCCTGCGCAGCCCTGGTCGTTTCATGGCCACCGCCCACCGCCTCGTCGACCTGCACCGCCGATGCCGTGAGGAGGCCGCGCCGGACCTGCGCGACGCGGTGGCCCGCGCGTGGATCCAGGCCGAGGCGTATCGCTGGTACACCTTCGCGACCGTCACCCGCATGGTCGACGGCCACCAGCCAGGGGCGGAGTCGAGTCTCAACAAGATCTTCTGGTCCGAGCTCGACGTCGACATGCACCGAACGGCGCTGGACCTGCTCGGCTCCGGCGCAGAGCTCGACGAGGGGGCGGAGGGCGCGACCGACGCCGGCCTCTGGATGAAGGGCTACCAGTTCGCCCTCTCCGGCCCCATCTACGCAGGCACCAACGAGATCCAGCGGAACATCGCCGCCGAGCGCGTCCTCGGACTGCCGCGCAAGTAGCGCCAATCGCAGGAGCCCAACCATGCGCTTCGCCTTCGACGACGACCAGATCGACCTGCGGGACGCCGTGCGCGGCCTGCTCGCCGACACGTGCCCACCCGAGACCGTCCGCACGGCGTGGTCCAACTCGACGGGCCGCTCCGATGCAGCCTGGGGAGCGCTCGCCGACATGGGCGTCGTCTCGATGGCTCTACCCGTCGACGCAGGCGGGCTCGGGCTCGGCGCGCTCGACTGGGTTCTCGTGCTCGAGGAGACGGGCCGCGTGGCGCTGCCGGAACCCGTGGTCGAGACGGCTGTGGTGGGCGCGCCCCTGCTGCACGCCCTCGGGTGTGACGTACCGGCGCCGCCGGCATCGATCGCGACCCTTCTCGACTCCGGTGCGAGCCTCTACGCGGACACGGCCGAGTGCCTCGTGGTCCTCGACGGTGACGCCCTTCGCATGGTCGACCCATCCACGGCGCGGCTCACGGCGGAGGTCTCCGTCGACCGCAGCCGGCGGCTCTTCGCCGTCGAGATGGCCGCCGGCGCAGGCACCGTCGTCGCGACCGGGCCGCAGGCCCGCGATGCCGTCGCCGCCGCCCGCGATCGCGGTGCGCTGGCAGCGGCGGCCCAGCTCATCGGCCTGGCCGAGCGGATGCTGGCCACGACCGTCGAGTACGTGTCGGTGCGCCACCAGTTCGGCAAGCCCGTCGGTGCCCAGCAGGCGCTCAAGCACAAGCTCGCCGACGTCGCGGTCGCCATCGAGTTCGCACGCCCCCTCGTGTACCGGGCGGCGTGGTCGCTCGACGCCGGCGACCCTGATTCGGCCGTGCACGTGTCGATGGCGAAGTCGCAGGCGTCCGACGCGGCGGAGCTCGCCGCGCGCCACGCCCTCCAGTGCCATGGAGCCATCGGCTACAGCTACGAGTGCGACCTGCACCTGTTCATGAAGCGAGCCTGGTGCCTGGCCCGCTCGTGGGGCGACGCCCGCAGCCACCGCGACCGCGTCGCAGCCGCGGTGGTCGACGCTTGAACGCGGCGGAGGGCGGCGCTGTGTCTGGGATCGTGGCAGTGCCGCGATGACCCATCATGTCGTTCCCGTGCTCGGTGAGGACCGGCAACGGCTCGGTGCAATGTACGCACGCGCCTTCGACGACGACCCGATCTGGACCTGGATGTTCCCCGACGAGTCGACGCGCCGCAGGAGGCTGCCGCTCATGTTCCGCCGCTTCCTCCGCCACTCGATGCGGCGCGGCGACACGGTCCGCACAGACGCGGAGCGCACCGGCGCTGCCATCTGGCGCGCGCCCGGCTCCTGGCGCGAGACGAAGCTCGGCCAGCTCGGCCTCGCCCTGGTGATGGCACCGCTCTTCATCGGTGCGGGAGAGCGGATCATGGCGCTCGGGGCGACGGCCGAAGCCCACCACCCCGACGAGCCTCACTGGTACCTGGCCACCCTCGGCACCGATCCGAGCGCCCAGGGACGCGGGATCGGGTCGGCTCTCCTCGCCGACGTCCTCGAGCGCTGCGACCGCGAGGCGACCCCCGCCTATCTGGAGACCGAGACCGAGGCCAACGTGGCGTTCTACGCGCGCCACGGCTTCGCCGTGAGGTCGGAGGCCGACGTCCCCAAGGGTGGGCCGCACATGTGGTTCCTCTGGCGCGCCCCCCGCGATCAGTGACGTGCCGCGGCGGCGGGATGGCGGCTGTGGTGCACCCCGGTGCCGTCAACAGGGCCGCCGGGGCCGGATGCGCCGTACGCCGCCGCAGACGCGTAACGCGCCTCGATCAGCGCCGTGCCCACACGCTGCATCACCGTCGCGCCGCCTGGGACGCGGAGGGTGAGGCCGAGCCCCGGAGCAGCCGCGCGGCGGGCGCGAGGACCCCATGCGATCGGGGCGTCGCTGCCGGAGCGGTCATGGTGGACGAGGCCGGCCGGCACGCGGCGCACGGCGCGGCGTGCCACCGATGCCAGCGG
>JAIBAC010000007.1 GCA_019695375.1 Acidimicrobiia bacterium | reverse complement strand
CGAGGTCGCGCGCCCGGTGGCACGCCCCGTAGCGCGGCCCGCGGCCGCGCCGGGCGCCGACGACGGCTTCCTCCGCGGCTGACGAAGAAATCCCGTCACTTGGTTTGCACTTTGCTACCAAGTGGTTAGTATCTCCCGAGAGATGGTTGAATGCCGTCATCGAGAGGGGAGCGTCCCGCGTGGCGATCGAGATCCGTGAGCGCTTCAGCGTCGAGGCACCCATCGACGTGGTGTGGCCGTTCATCAAGGACCCCGAGCAGCTCGTGCACTGCATGCCGGGCGCGTCCCTCGACGAGGTGGTCGACGACCGCACGTTCCTGGGCACCGTCAAGGTGAAGCTCGGGGCGGTCACGGCCAAGTACAAGGGCAAGGTGGAGTTCGCCGAGGTCGACGAGGCGAGCCACTGCGTCAAGGTCGTGGCCGAGGGGCGTGAGGCAGGCGGTGGCACCGCCCGTGGCACGCTCTCGAGCCGCCTGACGGCGCTGCCCGAAGGCGGGACCGAGGTGCTCGCCGAAGGCGACGTCGACCTCACCGGACGTGTCATGCAAGTAGGCCGGGGGATGATCCAGGGTGTCTCAGAGCAGCTCTTCCAGGAATTTGCCCGATCGACTAAGAGCCGGCTGGAGCTTCGTGACGGAGCTGTGGGACTCGATGACGGAGCAGCGCCCGTCGCGGCCGCCCGAGACGACGAAGCGATCCGGATCCTCCCCCTCGTCCTCCGCGCGATCCGCCGCTCCCTCCGCCGAGCGTACGACCGCCTCCGCGCCAGGCTCGCCCGGCGCCGGAAGGGAGGAGCGTCCGGACCCGCCGGCCGCTCCGCAGCAGACCTCGACCCGACCGCATCCGACCGAACCGGCGCCGACCGGCGCGGCTCCGACCACTAGGGGACCGAACATGGACCGATACTTCGTCGCATGTGACGCCGGCGGCACGATGACCGACGTCATCGTCGTCGACGAGCAGGGCCGCAGCGTCATCGGCAAGGCGCCGACGTCGCCCGCCGACGAGAGCGTCGGCTACATGGAGTCCCTCGAGGAAGCCCTCGAGTACATGGGCATCGACCCCAAGCGCGAGGGGCGCTCCTTCGGCGAGAAGCTCGAGACGTCCATCTACACGGGCACCTCGATGCTGAACACGGTCATCAACATGTCCGGCGTCAAGACCGGCCTGCTGACCACGCGCGGCTTCGAGGACATCAACGCCCAGGGCCGTGGCTCGCAGACCTTCATCGGTGCGCAGTGGACCGAGATCACCCACATGCAGTACCGCAAGCACCGCATCCCGCTCGTGCCGCGCAAGCAGGCCCGTGGTGTGACCGAGCGCATCGACATGTTCGGCACGCCCGTGATCCCCATGTACGAGGACGACGTGCGCCAGGGCGTGCGCGAGCTGCTCTGCGACGAGGAGTGCGACGCGATCGCGATCGTGTTCCTGCACTCCTACGTGAACCCCCAGCACGAGCTGCGCGCCGGCGAGATCGCGCGCGAGGTCATGGCCGAGGTCGGCCGCACCGTGCCGGTCGAGCTGTCGTGCGAGGTGGCCCCGACAGCACGCGAGGTCTCGCGCGCCAACGCCACGATCGTGCAGGCCTACGCCTCGAACACGGCCCGCGAGCAGCTCTTCCGCATCGAGAAGGAGCTGCAGGGGATCGGCTACCCCCACAGCCTCAAGACCGTGCTCGGATACGGCGGCATAACCAACATCCGCTACCCGCGGCTGTTCGAGGCGGCGATGTCGGGCCCCGTCGGCGGGCTCATGGGCGCCAAGTACCTCTCCACCGTGATCGGTGAGGACAACATCGTGTGCTCCGACGTGGGCGGCACGTCCTTCGACGCCGGCGCGATCACCGCCGGAGTGCTCCCGATCGACCGTGAGCCCGGCTTCCAGGACATGTACGTCAACGTGCCGATGCTCGGCATCACCTCCATCGGCGCGGGCACCGGCACCTACATCCGCCTCGACCCGGCCACGAACCGCATCAAGCTCGGCCCCGACTCCGCCGGCGGCGTGCCCGGGCCGACCTTCATCGAGGCCGGCAACACGATCCCGACGATCAACGACGCCAACCTGCTGCTCGGGATCCTCAACGAGGACAACTACCTCGGCGGCAAGGTCAAGGTGAACAAGCAGGTCTCCTACGACCTGTTCAAGGAGAAGATCGCCGACCCCCTCGAGATGGACGTCTACGAGGCGGCCGAGACCTGCCTCGAGGTCCTCAACGTGATGATGCGCGAGCACCTCGTGCGCAGCCTCATGGTCGGCCACGACCTGCGCGAGTACGTGCTCCTCGGCTACGGCGGCGCCGGGCCGCTGCACCTGCTCGGCTACGCCGGCGACTACCCGTGGAAGGCGATCGTGACCGTGCCCCACGCCGGTGCGTTCTCCGCCTGGGGCGGCGCGTGCATGGACTACTCGTACCGGCGCCACAAGAGCGTCGCCACGATGATCACACCCGACCTCTCGCCCGAGATGAAGGTCGGCTACCTCGCCCCGCTCAACATGGCGTGGGAGGCGCTCGAGGACGAGCTCTACAACGAGCTCGGCAGTGAGGGCTTCAAGCGTGAACAGATCACGATGACCCGCATCGTCTACATGAAGTACCTGGGTCAGCTCGACGACATCGAGGTCGTCTCGCCGGTGGACACGATCACGAGCCCCGCCGACGTGGACGCCCTCATCAGCGAGTACGAGGACCAGTACACGAAGATGTTCACCCTCGTCGCGAAGCCGGACCCGGCTTACGCCTCGTACCAGGTGACCGAGGTCTGCGTCCTCGCCAAGGTGGACACGGTGAAGCCGAAGCTGCGCCGCCACGAGCTCGCGTCCAAGACCCCGGCGTCGGACGCGTACAAGGGCAAGCGGCCGGTCTTCCAGCAGGGACGCTGGCACGACGCCGACATCTGGCGCATGGAGGACCTCGTGCCCGGCAACGAGGTCGACGGCCTCGCCGTCATCGAGGCCTCGAACACGACGCTGTTCGTGCCTCCGCAGTTCCACGTCCGCATAGACGAGCACGACATCTACTGGATCACGAGGAAGGACGCGTGATGGCCGAGCCCACCCTCCTGGAGCAGCTCCGATCCAACGAGAAGGCCTTCGAGGAGACGGGGAACCTCTTCGGCCTGCAGTCGCTCCCCCGCAAGGAGAAGGACCCCGGCACGTACGAGGCCGTCTGGCACATCCTCTCCAACGTCTGCAACCTGGCGTGGGAGGTCGGCTGCAAGGTGTCGTCGTCGCCGATCGCGGTCGAGGGCGGCGACGCCCTCTGGGCGCTGCACCTGCCCACGGGTGAGGCGATCTGCGTGTCCCGCGGCATCACCGCGCACCCGGGCCTGCTCGCGGCGATGATCCGCAACTTCATCGAGCTCGGCTACGAGGAGTACCCCGGCTTCAACCAGGGCGACATCTTCGAGAACAACGACCCCCACTACGGCGGCATCCACTCGCCCGACTTCGACATGGCGATGCCGATCTTCTACGAGGACAAGCTCGTGGCGTGGGCGAGCTGTGTCAGCCACGTGTCCGACAGCGGCTCGGTCACGCCCGGCTCGGTCGGATTCCTCAACCCCGACTGCTTCTCCGACGGCATCTGCATCTCGATGGAGAAGGTCGGCGAGAACGACGCCTTCTACCCCTGGTACGAGAAGCGGGTCCGCTCCCGCACGCGCACGCCCGACTTCGTGATGGGCGACGCCCGCGGCCGCCTTGCCGGCTGCGTCGCCCTGCGCGAGCGCGTCCACGCCGTCATCGACAAGTACGGCCTCGACTTCTTCGTCGACGCCACCAAGGAGTACGTCGAGGACAGCCGCCGCTACGCGGTGAGCCGTGTCAGGACCCAGTGCGTGCCCGGCCGCATCCGCAAGTCCCAGTTCAAGGACCTCGCGATGAAGGGCCAGCACGTCATCCTGAACAAGCAGGACGTGGACTGCCTCTTCAACCTGCCGATGGAGGTCGAGATCGACGCCGACGCCGGGGTGCGCTTCTCCCTGCGCGGCGCGAGCGGCACGGTCCCCTTCGGTGAGAACATCAGCCCCACGGCGCTCAAGTCGGGCCTCCTCAACGGCTACTCCCACATCATCGGCTTCGACATGTTCAACTCCGGCCCCGAGGCCTCGTGGGAGGTCGAGACGGCACCGGCAGGGTCGTGGGCGAACCCGTTCGAGGTCGACTACACGGCGTCCTCGGGTGTCGCGTGGGCGCCTGCGGTCATGTGGATGTCGAACCTCTACGAGGTGTTCGGGCGCCTGTTCCAGATGCGCGGCTTCGTCGAGGAGATGGCCGCCGGGGCGGCGACGACGATGACAGCCGAGTTCGCCGGCGTCACCCAGCTCGGCTACTACCTCGCCGGCCTCACCCTCGAGCAGGCCAGCAACGGCTCGCCGGCACGAGGCTTCACCGACGGCGAGAACAGCGCCTGGTGCATCTACACACCCAACGCCGACTTCGGCAACGCCGAGGTCACCGAGCTCTACTACCCGATCATGTACCTGGGTCGGAACATCGAGCCCGACTCGGGCGGCTACGGCCGCTTCCGCGGCGGCCTCGGCCACACGGCCGTGTGGATGGTCTACGGCACACCGTCAGGCATCGAGTACCAGTGCGGCTGCGCGGGGATGCGGTCCAAGATCGTGTCGAACCACGGCATGTACGGCGCGTACCCGACCTGGCCCGACGCCCCCAGCTACGCGCACGACACGAACGTGCAGGAGCTGATCGAGGCGCAGAAGCCGCTCATCCACGAGCGCGGCCCTGCGACCAAGCCCACGATCGAGACCAACATCGAGGCCGCCGACCTGCAGGCGAACCCGTCGGCGCCGTTCCTCACACGTGAGCTGCTGCAGAACTACGACATCATCGTGCACCCGATCTCGGGCGCGCAGGCCATGGGCGACCCGCTCGAGCGCGACCCCGAGTCCGTCGTCGAGGACCTGAACAAGGGCTGGACGAGCCCGCGGGTCGCGAGCGAGATCCACGGTGTGCAGACCACCATGAACGGCGAGTACGTCGTCGACTCGGTCGCGACCAAGCAGCGCCGCAGCGAGATCCGCGAGGAGCGCAAGGCGCGTGCCGTGCCGTTCAAGGAGTGGTGGGACGCGGAGCGCCAGAAGGTCGCCGCCAAGGAGAACATGGCCGACGCCGTGTGCGCCATGTGGCGGTCGTCGATGCAGCTCTCGCCCGAGTACGGCGCCGAGCTGCGCTCGTTCTGGGACCTGCCCGACGACTTCGAGTTCTGATCAGCGCGCGAGGAGGGGAGGGGTAGCAATGGCCGAGTTCCACAAGGCCGACGTCGAGAAGCTCATCGACGGCGTGCTTCCGTGGCCTGCGGTGCAGGACATGATGAAGAGCGCCAAGGACACCGACCGCTTCGACAAGTACATCGAGATCCTCCAGGAGCGCGTGCCGTGGGACGAGCAGATCCTGCTGCCCCTGACGCCGTCGCTGTTCATCATCGCCCGCCACGGGGCGCGCGTCGTCAAGTGCCGCTGCGGCCACGAGTTCGGCGACTACCGCGTGAACTGGAAGCTGTCGGCTCTGATCCACGTGCGCGACGACGAGGAGAGCCTCTCGAAGGTCTACAAGGGCCGCGAGATGCCGGACCCGACGTGGGTGCAGGTGCGCGAGTACATCTGCCCCGGTTGCGGCGCGCAGCTCGAGGTCGAGGCGGTGCCGCGGGGCTGCCCGCCGGACTTCGACTTCCTGCCCGACCTCGACACGTTCTACCGCGAGTGGCTCGGGCGGCCGCTGCCCGACACCGCGCAGTTCAAGGACCTGACGCCGGACCTCGTCGCCGAGTGGCGGGCCTGACCGGGCTGGCCGGGACCCGTTGGATAGCGATCCGGCCAGCTAGCCGACCTTGGACAACCACGGCGTCGAAAAGCGCGCCTCTGGCTATCCAACCCCCCGCAACTGGCCGCACTGTGTGAGGACTCCATGAAGCCGGCGCCGCTCGACTACGCAGCCCCCGAGACGCTCGCCGAGGCCGTCGCGCTGCTTGCCGACGCGAGCCGCGAGGCGAAGGTCATCGCAGGCGGTCAGAGCCTCATGCCGATGCTGAACATGCGCCTCGCACGGCCCGAGCTCCTCGTCGACCTGCGCCGTGTCGACGGCCTCGACCACATCCGCGAGGAACACGGCGCGATCCGCATCGGTGCGATGACCTCCAAGCGCGAGGTCGAGCAGTCGCCGCTCGTGCGCGAGCGGCTGCCGCTCCTGCACGCCGCGACGCTCCACGTCGGTCATCCCCAGATCCGCAGCCGCGGCACGGTGGGCGGCTCGATGGCCCAGGCCGACCCGGCAGCCGAGTACCCGTGCGTGGCGGTCGCGCTCGGGGCCACCATGCGCGTCGTCGGCCCCGGCGGTGAGCGCACGATCCCCGCAGCCGACTTCTTCGTCACCTACCTGACGACTGCCCTCGAGGAGGACGAGATCCTCGTCGAGGTGAGCTTCCCGGTACCGGCGCCGGGCACCGGCTGGTCGTTCACCGAGATCTCGCGCCGCCACGGCGACTTCGCCCTTGCGGGGGCGGCGATCACCGTCGCGCTCGACGGCGCCGGGACTGTTGCTGATTCGGCGATCGTGCTCTTCGGCGTCGGCCCCGGGCCGGTGCGGGCCCATGCGGCCGAGGCGCGGATCCGCGGGGGCCGCCCCGGTGACGAGCTCTACCGCGAGGCCGGCGCCGCGGTGGCTGCGGCGCTGACCGACCCGCCGGCGGACGTGCACGCGGACAGCGAGTACCGCCGCCACCTCGCAGCGACGATGACGACCCGCGGGCTCGCGGAGGCGGTGCAGCGGACATGAGCGAACACACAGTCGAGGTGACCGTGAACGGGGTCGCGTACACGGCGACCGTCGACGCTCGCACGACGCTCGTCGACTTCCTCCGCGCCGAGCTCGGTCTCACCGGCACCCACGTCGGTTGCGAGCACGGGGTCTGCGGCGTGTGCACCGTCCTCGTCGACGGCAAGGCGACGCGGTCGTGCCTGATGCTCGCGGTCCAGGCCGACGGCCTCCGCATCACGACCGTCGAGGGCCTCGCCGAGGCCGAGGGCCTGCACCCGATCCAGGAGGCGTTCGCCGAGGAGCACGGCCTCCAATGCGGGTTCTGCACGCCTGGCTTCCTGATGGCGACCCACGAGCTCCTCGAGGCGAACCCCGACCCCGGCGACGACGAGATCCGCGACGTGCTCGGCGGCCAGCTGTGCCGCTGCACCGGTTACCAGTCGATCCTGCGCTCCGTGCACCTCGCGGCGTCCAAGACGCGGGCCCAGCGCGCCGCCGATGCCCACGCCTAGGGAGTCGCCATGACCGTCGAGATCCCCAAGAGCCTCGCTGAGCTGCCCGTCGGCGAGCCGCGCTGGGTCGGCCGCCGCGTGCGGCGCACCGAGGACGCGGCGCTCCTCACCGGCCGCGTCGAGTTCATCGACGACGTCCAGCTTCCGGGGATGCTGCACTGCGCGATCCTGCGCAGCCCCTTCGCGCATGCCCGCATCACGAGCATCGACGTCTCCGCCGCCCTCGCGCTCGACGGCGTCGCCGCGGTCGTGACCGGTGCCGACGCACGTGCGTGGGCGAACCCGCCGCGCAGCGCACCCGAGGGTTGGGGCGCGCTCTGCATCGCCGCCGAGAAGGCGAGCTTCGTGGGCGAGCCGGTCGCGGCCGTCGCCGCCACGAGCCGCTACGTCGCCGAGGACGCGCTCGAGCTGATCGAGGTCGACTACGAGCCGCTCGATGTCGTGGAGGACCCGTTCGCGGCGATGCAGCCCGACAGCGAGCTGGTGCACGAGGACCAGGGCACCAACGTCATGATGCAGCGCGTGTTCACGTGGGGCGAGGTCGACGCGGCGCTCGCGGGAGCGGCCCACACCTTCACGGAGCGGTTCCGCTGGAACCGCCTCGGTGCCAACCCGACCGAGACGTACGGCTGCGTGTGCGAGTGGGACCCGATGTCGCTCGACATCGTCGTGCGCGGCGCCATGCAGTCGCCGTCGTCGTTCGCGCTCGGCCGTGCCGCGACCTTCGGCCTGGCCTCGAACAAGGTCCGCGTCGTCGGCCACGCGCACGGTGGCAGCTTCGGCGGCAAGGGCAACGCGCGCGGGACCGACATCGCGTGCATGCTCTCGCGCAAGGCCGGTGGCCGTCCCGTGAAGTGGATCGAGGACCGCTCCGAGTACATGACCGCCGGTGCGAGCCAGGCGTGGGACCGCCACTACGAGGCGACGCTCACCACCGACGCCGAAGGGGTCGTCACGGCGCTCGTCGTGAAGCTCGTCGACGACATCGGCGCCAGCGGCGACGGCTTCGGCGCGATCAGCGCCGCCAAGCCGCTGACGGCGTTCACCGGTCCGTACACGATCCCCGTCGCGCGCTACGACCTCACCCTCGTCGCCACCAACAAGGTCCCGGCGAGCCCCTACAGGGGGATGGGTCCGCCGCCGCACTTCTTCGTGCTCGAGCAGATGATGGACATCGCCGCCCGCGGCCTCGCCATCGACCCGGCGGAGATGCGGCGCCGCAACTTCATCCCCGCGGACCGCTTCCCGTACACGATCCCGAGCGGCAACGAGTACGACAGCGGCAGCTACGAGCGCGTCCTCGACGAGGCGCTCGACCTCGCCGGCTACGAGCAGCTGCGCAAGGACCAGGCCGCAGCGCGGGCGGAAGGCCGCCTCGTCGGCATCGGCGTCGCGAGCGCGATTGAGCCCGGCGTGTTCGACTGGAACGCCTACGCGATCGTGGGCATGCCCCAGACCGGCGTGCCCGAAGGCGCCACCGTCGGCGTCGACATCACGGGCAGCATCACCGTGCGCGTCGGCTTCTCGCACGAGGGCCAGGGTCAGCCGACGCTCGTGAGCCAGCTCGTCGCCGAGTACTTCGCTGTCGAGATGGACGCCGTGCGCGTGGTCCACCTCGACACGGCGTCGGCGCCGCCGTCGTTCGGTCCCGGCGGCAGCCGCCTCGGCGTCGCGATCACGGGCGCGGTGCTCGGCGCGTGCGAGCGCGTCCGCGACAAGATGGCGACCGTCGTCGCCGCGATCATGCACTGCGACGCCGGCGACGTCGAGCTCCGCGACGGCCGGTTCCGGGTCGCGGGCCGGCCCGAGGTGGACATGACGGTCGCGCAGGTGGCGGGCACGATGCTGGCGCGCTCGGACCTGCTGCCCGAGGGCATGGACCCGCTGCCCGAGGCGACGTACGTGTGGACGGCGCCGGGGCGCACGCCTGCCGACGAGGAGGGCCGCGCGAAGAGCTACCTGACCGCGGCGCAGGCCGTGCACGTCGTCGTCGTCGAGATCGACGCCGAGACCGGCGTCGTCGAGATCGTGCGCTACTGCCTCGTCGACGACTGCGGCACGCGGCTCAACCCCGTCGTCGTCGAGGGCCAGACCGACGGCAGCGTCGCGCAGGGCATCGGTGCGGCGCTGTACGAGGAGTACGTCTACGGCGACGAGGCGCAGCCGCTCACCGCCAGCTTCATGGACTACCTGATGCCTACGATCAACGAGGTGCCCGCGATCGAGAAGCGCGAGGTCGTGACGCCGTCGCCGGTGTCGCCGCTCGGCGCGAAGGGCTGCGGCGAGGGCGCCATGCACACCACACCGGCGGCGGTGATGTGCGCCGTCAACGACGCCCTCGCGCCGCTCGGCGTGATGGCCCGCGAAGTGCCCGCAGCACCGAACCGGGTCTGGAACCTCCTGCGCTCGGCCGGCACGCAGCGCTGATCTGTTGGATAACGATCCCGCCAGCTAGGGGCGTTGGATGACCAGAGGCGCGTTTTCTGTCCGGTCTGTCATCCAAGCCCCGGCGGGTGGCCGGTCTGTTATCCAAGCTCCGGCGTGGCGACGCTGCAGACGGGGGGGTGCCAGCGTGGTTGAAGACCTACTACCATATGGTTAGGAATCTCTCAGTCAGGTAGGATCTGTTGACCATCGGGCTGGATCCGATCGGAGGGGACGGACATGGCCGACACGAGCGGAGCTGACCACTTCGTCGCCCTGAGCGAGTGCCATTTCCTCAACCCCGAGGCGGTGGCCGAGATCAGCGGCTACTACCCCAACACCGCGCGCTGGTGGAAGAGCGTCCAGGGCGTGCTGCGGGCGTGGTCGGGCGAGCTCCCGGCGAAGCGAAAGCCGCCGATCGCGTCGACGCTGATCGAGTACATGGACGAGGCCGGCGTCGACGTGTGCTTCTGCCTGCGCGAGGGGATGATGGACATCAGCGGCGGGGTCATGTCGCTGTCGTCGAACCAGTTCATGCTCGAGCAGATCGCGCCGTACCCGGACCGCATGTACCTAGAGGCAATGGTCGGCCCGATCCTGCGCCGCGGCGTCAAGCACGCCATCTGGGAGCTCGAGCACCTCGTCACCAACTACGACGCCCGCCTCTGCAAGGTGTACCAGCCCGAGGACAGCGGCCCTCTCGACGACCCCGGGATGTGGCCGTTCTACGAGAAGGCGTGCGAGCTCGGCGTCACGCTCACCATGCACACGGGCATGGCCTACACCTACCCCCAGCCCAGCGCGCACACCCACCCCGACACCCTCGACAAGGTCCTCATCGACTTCCCCGAGCTCAAGATCGTCGCCTACCACATGGGCTGGCCCCACACCGAGGAGCTCATCGGCCTCGCGGGCAAGCACGAGCACCTCTACCTGAGCCTGTCGGGCATAGTGGGCTGGTACCAGCGTGCGCCCTACCGCGGCTACCACGCGATCGGCACGGCGCTGCAGTGGGTCGAACCGCACAAGATCGTGATGGGCCTCGACCTGCCCTTCCTCGACACCAAGCGCGTCGTCGACTGGGTGCGGACCCTGCAGATCCCCGCAGACCTGCGCGAGCAGTACGGCTACGCCGAGATCACCGACGAGATGCGCGCCGGCTTCCTCGGGCTCAACCTCGCCGCGCTGACGGGCATCAAGACAGACAAGCGGATCGGCTGAGGCGCGATGGCGGAGGGGCAAGCGTGCATCGTCGGCATCGGCGAGACGGCGTTCTGCCGCAAGCCGGGCTCGGGCATGTCCCAGCTCGAGCTGCAGTTGCGCGCGTGCACCGAGGCGCTGCGCGACGCGGGCATCAGCCCAGCGTTCGTGGACGGGATCATGCCGTTCCCGAACCTCGGCCGTGCCGAGGAGTTCGCGTCGAACCTCGGCTGCGAGAACCTGCGCTTCGCGTCGACGATCCACATGGGCGGCGCCGCGCCGGTGGCGTCGCTGCAGAGCGCGGCGGCGGCGGTGACAGAGGGTCTCGCCAACTACGTGCTCCTGCCGGCAGGCTGGAACGGATACTCCGGCGCCCGCGTGCGCCAGACCGTCACGGCCGACCTCGCCTCGATCCCCGGCGGCGCGACCGCACGCGACTACTACATCCCCTTCGGCTTCACGGCCCCGCCGCAGTGGTACGCGGTCATCGCCCGCCGCCACATGCACGAGTTCGGCACGACCGCCGAGCAGCTCGGAGCGATCGCGGTCGCGATGCGCAAGCACGCGCAGCTCAACCCCGCCGCCGTCATGTGCGGCAAGCCGATGACGATCGACGACTACATGCGGTCGCCGATGCTCGCCGACCCCTACCGCATCCTCGACTGCTGCCTCGAGACCGACGGCGCCGCCGCCGTGGTCGTGACGAGCGCCGAGAGGGCGCGCGACCTCGACGTGGAGCCGGTGCGCATCCTGAGCGGCGCCTCCGGTCAGCCCTATCCGGCAGACGAGATCACCAACCGCAAGGACCTGTTCCGCACCGGCCTGTCGATCGCGGCACCGGAGGCGTTCGAGAAGGCCGGCCTCACGCCCGAGGACGTCGACTTCGCGATGATCTACGACTGCTTCACCTTCGAGGTGCTCCAGCAGATCGAAGAGGTCGGCTTCTGCAAGCGCGGCGAGGGCGGCGACTTCGTGAGCGGCGGCCGCATCGAGCTCGGCGGTGAGCTGCCGGTCAACACCCACGGCGGGCTCCTGTCGGAGGCGCACGTGCTCGGCATGAGCCACATCACCGAGGCCGTGCGCCAGCTCCGCGGCACGGCCGGCCGCCGCCAGGTCGAAGGCGCCGAGATCGGCGTCGTGACCGGCTGGGGAGATTTCGGAGACGGAAGCATCGCCGTGCTGGCGAGATAGGACGCGAGAGGAGCCGAGATGGCGGAGTTCCACAAGGCCGACGTCGAGAAGCTGATCGACGGTGTGCTGCCCTGGCCTGCGGTGCAGGACATGATGAAGAGCGCCAAGGACCTCGACCGCTTCGACAAGTACGTCGAGATCCTCCAGGAGCGCGTGCCGTGGGACGAGCGCATCCTGCTGCCGTTGACGCCGCAGCTGTTCATCGTGGCCGGCGACGGCGCACGCGTGGTCAAGTGCCGCTGCGGCCACGAGTTCGGTGACTACCGCGTGAACTGGAAGCTGTCGGCGCTTATCTACGTGCGCGACGACGAGGAGTCGCTGTCGGAGGTGTACAAGGGCCGCGAGATGCCGGACCCGACGTGGGTGCAGGTGCGCGAGTACATCTGCCCCGGTTGCGGCGCGCAGCTCGAGGTCGAGGCGGTGCCGCGGGGCTGCCCGCCGGACTTCGACTTCCTGCCCGACCTCGACACCTTCTACCGCGAGTGGCTCGGACGGCCGCTGCGCGACTCGGTGCCGTACGAGGACCTGACGCCGGCGCTCGTGGCGACGTGGGCGCAGCCCGACTACGCGAAGCCGGTGCCCGAGCTCGAAGGGTTCACGAAGGACTTCTACGACTTCTGCCGCAAGGGCGAGCTGCGCTTCCAGCGCTGCAGCGAGTGCGGTACGTGGCGGCACATCCCGCGTGAGATGTGCGCCGAGTGCGGGTCGTTCGAGTGGGAGTGGGAGCCGTCGACGGGGCGGGGCACCGTCTTCTCGTGGACGGTCGTCGAGCGCCCCCTGCACCCCGACTTCAGCGGCGACACCCCGTATGCGGCGGTCATCGTCGAGATGGACGAGGGCGTGCGCCTCGTGAGCGAGGTTCCCGACTGCGACCCCGACGACCTCCGCATCGGTATGCCCGTCGAGGTCTTCTTCGACGCGGTGAGCCACAAGATCACGCTGCCCAAGTTCCGGCCGCGGGCAGCGGTCGGGCGCACCGGAGGCCCCGTCGACCGCGCCGGCGGCCCGCGCACGCCGATGCGGGCCCGCAGGACGCTCGAGCTGCCCGACACGATCCGTTACGAGGTGAGCGACCGCGTGGCGGTGGTCACGGTCGACCGCCCCGACGCCCTCAACTCCCTCACCAAGGACATGCTCACCGCTCTCGACGCGGTCTTCGCCGATTTCAACGCCGACGACGACATCTGGGTAGCGGTCCTGACCGCCGCCGGCGAGCGTGCGTTCTGCACGGGGATGGACCTCAAGGAGGCGATCCCGCTGCTCACCTCCGGCGACGAGCTCGGCTACGAGGACCACACCAAGCGGCAGTTCTCCGACGTGTTCAAGCCGATCATCGGCGCCGTCAACGGACACTGCATCGCGGGCGGGATGGAGATGCTCGTCGGCACCGACATCCGCATCGCCGCCGAGCACGCCACGTTCGGCCTCGGCGAGGTGCGCTGGGGCCTCGTCCCCGCCGGTGGTTCCCACATCCGCGTCCCGCGCCAGATCCCGTGGGCGGTGGCGATGGAGCTGCTCCTCACCGGTGATCCGATCGACGCCCAGCGCGCATACGAGATCGGCCTTGTCAACCGCGTCGTTCCGTCGGAGGACCTCATGCCCACCGCTCTCGACATGGCGGCACGAATATGCCGCAACGGGCCGCTCGCGGTGCGGACGTCGAAGCAGATCGCCGTGCGTGCGCTCGGCCTCGAACAGGGCTTCGTGCTCGAGAAGGCGCTCGCGGCGAAGGTGTTCGCATCCGAGGACGCCAAGGAAGGGCCCGAGGCCTTCAAGGAGAAGCGACCTCCCGAATTCCGGGGCCGCTGAACGAACTGATGACGGTTGCGGCGCAGGAGGATTCCACGCGCTCACACACTGGGTAATCCTGGCAGGTTCCCCACCCTCTGATCATTGCAATCCATCGCAACTAATGCGAGGATATTGTCCACTGCGATCGAGAGGGGAAGTCCGGCATGGCTGCGACCACCGAACAGGTTCCGGTGCGGTCTCGGGGGGACGGCGAGGTGCTGCCGCGGCGCAGCTCGTTCGACTTCGTGATCGTGGGCGGCGGGCCCAACGGCCTGACGGCCGCCGCCTATCTCGCCAAGTGGGGCTTCTCGGTGTGCGTCCTCGAGGCACGTCCGGAGCTCGGTGGCGGGGCCGAGAACCACGAACCGTCGCCGGGGTTCTCGATCGACCCCCACGCCTCGTACTTCTACGGTGCCGCGGCGCCGGCGCTGAGCCAGCTCGAGCTGGGACGCTACGGCCTGCGCGCCTCCACCGTGACGAACTTCGGTGGCTGCGCATCGCCCGACGGCCGCGGCTTCTTCGGCGCCGGCAACTTCTTCCACGAGGGCAAAGCACGCGACCCCGAGGTGCTCGCCCAGATCATGGGTGTCTCCCTCGACGTGTCCAAGGTGTTCGTGGAGTTCATGAGCGCGCTCGAGCCGCACATGACCGACTTCTTCCGCAGCATCTACTGGACGCCTCCCTATGACGAGAAGTGGGGTTTGACGCGTAGTGACCTGCCGTGGGCGCAGGTGTTGCGTGAGGCGCTGCCGTTCTTCGACGAGGTCATGCTGGAGTGGTCTCTGTGCGAGATGATGAACGCGATGGGCCTGCCGGACCCGTTCAAGACGGGGCTGCTCGTGGGCTCGTGGGGCAACGGCCCGCACCCGTTCCACAAGGGCATGGCGATCCCCGGGTTCGCGGTGCAGCAGCTGATGTTCTATTCGAACTGCACGCCGGTGGGCGGCATGCACGCGCTGGCGCACTCGATCATCCGCTGCGGCCTCGCCCACGGCGCGCGCATGTACGTGAACGCGCCGGTGACCGAGGTGCTCGTCGAGGACGGACGTGCGGTCGGCGTCCGTGTCGACGACGAGACCGCGCTCGAGGAGAAGACGATCCGGGCGAACATGGGCGTGATCCTCAACACCCATGTGAAGCAGCTCCCGGGTCTGGTGTCGGGGTCGCACCTGTCCCAGGACTTCGTGCAGCGCGTCGACGACCTGAGCCTCAAGGGCGGGAGCCTCTTCGTCGCGAACATGGCCGTCAGCGAGCTGCCCCAGTACACGTCGGCGGGCCGTGAGCTGCACGGTGCTGACTACCCCGTCGGGATGCTGCTGCACTCGACCGAGGACCAGATGCTGGACCTGATGCGCGACGTGTACTCGTTGAACACGCACCCCACGGACCCGGACCACTACCAGCTGTGGCTGATCGTGCACAGCGCCCACGACGCGACGCGGGCGCCGGACGGCTACGGCGTGATCACGATGAACCTGCAGGTGCCGCCGCCTGAGGACCACCGTGACGGCCCCGATGCTGTGAACAAGGCGTCGGGCGAGATCATGGAGACGATCTACGACGTGATCCACCAGTACGCGCCGAACATGACGCGGGACAAGTTCGTCAAGACGTGGGTGAACACGCCGCAGGACTCCGAGTTCCGCAACATGGCCTTCGTCGGCGGGCACTGGTGGGGGATGCGCGGGTCCGAGGACGAGTGGTTCTCGCGCAAGCCGCTGCCGGAGCTGGCCAGGTACCGGACGCCGGTGGAGAGCCTGTACCTGTGCCACCAGACGTCGTATCCAGGCGGGCTGTGCCTGCTGGCGGTGCCGTACAACCTGATGCACATCCTCCAGGAGGACTACGAGCAGATCTCTTCGACGACGCCGGAGTGGTGGTACCCGTCGAAGTGGCACATCACCGACGCCGAGGGAGGCACCCGATGAGCGACGACCTGTCCTCGGTCTATCCGAACCTGGCCGGCAACCCGCTCGAGGGCATCGAGTTCCCCCAGGAGCACGAGACCGACTGCGTCGTGATCGGCGCCGGCCCCAACGGGCTGATCGCGGCGATGTACCTCGCGGCAGCGGGTCTCGACGTCGTGATCCTCGAACGCCGCTACGAGATCGGCGGCGGACTCGCGACCGAGGAGATCCTGTTCCCGGGTCACCTCGTGAACACCCACGCCACGTACCACTTCATGACCGACTACATGCCGGCGCTCACCGACTTCGACCTCGGCACGCGCGGGTTGCGCTTCCACAAGCCGAACATGCAGCTGCGCGGGCGCATCAACGGTGACGACGTGCTGCTGTGCCGGTCGTTGGAGGACTCCCGCGACTCGATGGCACGGGGTTCGATCAAGGACGCGGTGACCTTCGGCGACATGGCGCTGCGGTTCCGCAAGATCGTCGACGGCGTCCTCGGCCCTGCCACGTACCTGCCCCCGGGCGCGCCGCTGGACCTGATGGAGGCACTCGACCGCACACCGGTGGGCCAGGACATGCTGGCGCTGAGCGAGCAGAGCGCGGTCGAGATCCTGCAGGAGTACTCGCTGCCGGACTCGACGCTCGCGACGCTGCTGTACGCGGCGTGCCAGTGGGGGATCTCGCCGCAGGAGAGTGGCATGGGCTTCATGGTGCCGCTCATGGTCGACCGCGGCATGCAGAAGGCGTACAGCTACGGCGGCTCGCACCGCCTCGCGAGCTCCTTCGCGCGTGTCATCCTCGAGAACGGTGGACTCATCCTCGACAACGCCGAGGTCGCCGCGATCGAGATGGACGGCTCCCGCGCGGCGGGGGTGCGCCTCGCGGACGGCCGCCGCATCCACGCGCGCAAGGCGGTGCTGTCGAGCCTCGACCCCCAGACGACGTTCCTGCGGCTCCTGCCCGAGGACGCCGCGCCCAAGGAGATCCGCTCCCAGGCCGAGTCGTGGACCTGGGACAAGTGGTCGCTGATGAGCGTGTTCTTCTCCGTGCGCGGCAAGCCGACGCTGCGCAACGCCGACGGCAACCTCTCCGGCGACACGTTCGAGACGGTGCTCGGCTTCGACGACTTCGACGACGTCGTCGCCTTCCTCGAGTCCGTCGAACGCGGCGAGATCCCCAAGATCGCGGGCCACTTCACCTGCGAGTCGGCGTTCGACAAGACGCTGAGCCAGGTGGCAGGCAACCACACGTGCTTCTTCCAGATGCCGGCGCCGTACGACTACCCGTGGGACGCACGCCGCGACGAGATCGTCGCCGAGGTCACCGACCTCCTCGACGCCCACTTCGACGGCTTCCGTGCGAGCGTGGTGGACGCCGTCCTCGAGAGCCCGCACGAGATCGAACGCCGCCTGCCGAACATGGTGCGCGGCTCGATCAAGCACGGCGACTACAACCCGGTCCAGATGGGGAACATGCGTCCCAACACCGACTGCTCGGCGACGCGCACGGCCGTCCCCGGCCTCTACGTCTGCGGCGCGTCCACCTACCCCGGCGGCATGGTCCTCGGCGGCCCCGGCTACATCGGTGCCCACACCGTGTGCGAGGACCTCGAGCACCCCTTCCCGCGCGAGTACACCCGCGGCATCAACACCTACCTCGACACCTACTTCCCCGACGGACTGCCCGTCGCCTGAGCGCTTCGCGGCCCAAACGCGGGCGGGCGGCGAACCCCAAACGCGGGCGAAATGACATGCTGACGGGTCAGGTCGCCCGCGTTTGGCGGGGGGGCGTCTCGCAAACGCGGGCGGGATGTCTCGCTGACGGGTCAGGTCGCCCGCGTTTGGCGGGGGGGCGTCTCGCAAACGCGGGCGGGATGTCTTGCTGACGGGTCAGGCCGCCCGCGTTTAGGAGGCCGCCCGCGTTTGGCGGGGGGGCGCGATCGGGGCTCAGCCGGGGGCGGGGAGCGCGCGGAGGTGGTCGAGGTATTCAAGGGTGCGCGGCTGGCTGCGGAACTTGGCGAGCTGGCGGCGGCCGTACGCACGCAGCGCCGGCACCGCGATCGAGGCGCGGAAGCGGCCGATGTCCTCGGGCGGCAGGCGGTCGGCGACGAGATCGAGCGCTTCCTGCCAGCGGCGCCGCAGCATGAGCAGCGACAGGCGCGGCAGCGCCGCGATCGAGCGGCGTCGCAATGCCGACCGCACGATCTGGGGTAGCTCCCGGATCGTCCCCGACAGCGACGGCCCCACGATGCTGCGCAGGTCGTAGAAGCGCTCCATGGCGCCGACGACGGCGAGTTGCAGGTCCGCGGCGCTCGAGCGCGCCGGCGCCATGACGGCGTGGTGGCCGTCGTAGAACGACCAGTCCGACGTGAGGATGCGGCCCTGGGACGTGACCCGCTGGAACAGGTGCGTGCCGGGCAGAGGCACCTCGATCATGATCTGGATCGTGTCGATGCCGTGCGCCTTGGCGAAGTCGGTGATGCGGTCGGCGGCGTCGACCTCGTCGGCGTCGAGGCCGGCGATGAACATGCCGTGGACCTTCATGCCGTGCTCGTGGAACAGGTCGACCGAGCGTGTGATGTCGGCGACCTCCTGCTTCTTGTTCATCTCGCCGAGGCTCTCGTCGGAGACCGATTCGAAGCCGACCATCACCATCGAGCAGTTCGCACGCCGCATCAGCGACAGGAACTCGTGGTCGGGCGTGTGCTGCGCCTTCGACGAGTACACGGTCTCAGCAGCGCGCACCTGCGCGTACCACTCCGGCGTCGTGTCGGTCTCGATCATCGACGTGAGCAGCTCGCGTGTGCGGCGCTTGTTCACGACGAAGCAGTCGTCGTGGAAGAAGACCTGGTCGCAGTCGAGGCCCTGTAGCTCGGCGAGCACCTGGTCGTTGCGGCGGTGGCGCACCCGCCGCGAGAACATCGCCGTCACCGAGCAGAAGTCGCAGTTGAAGGTGCAACCCCACTGGGTCATGATCGGCTTGATGCCCATGCGCTCGTGGCCCCTGACGATCGTGAGGTCGGGTGCGGGCAGCGCCTCGAACTCCTCCTGACTGCAGGCTGGGCGCGCACGGTTGTGGAACGTCTCGCCCGTGCCGAGCCGCCACGAGAGCCCGTCGATCTCGCCGAGGGGCAGGTCGCACTCGATCGCGTGGACGAGCTCGACGATCGTGCGTTCGCCCTCGCCGCGCACCACGTACGTGGCGTGCTCGAGCGCCTCGTCGGTCATGAACGACACGTGCGGACCGCCCATGACGACGGGCACGCCCGCGGCCTCGATCTCGTCGGCGATCGCGTACGCGTAGGGCTGGGTCGAGGTGGTCGACGAGATGCCCACGAGATCGGCGGAGAGGCAGTCCTCGACGTCGATCGGGGCGAGCGCCTCGCAGTAGGACGCCACGTCGTGGCCGCGTTCGGCGAGCATCCGCGCCATGAGCGGTAGGCCGAGCCGCGGCAGGAGTGCCTGGTCGTAGACGTGGTGGCCGGGGGGCCGGGGCTCGATGAAGCGGATGCGCATGGGCGTCCTGTCGGCTCGGGGTCGGGAGACGCGCCGCCGTGGTGGCAACGTCAGTGGTGACCAGCGCCGGACGCCCTTCGTTACAGATGTTCGCGAATGAAGCGAGGAAATAGTCGCGAGCTCAGCGCTGGACCTGGTCGAAGGGTGTCGTGCGGCTCTCGTCCTTCTCCCGCGGCAGGCCGAGCACGCGTTCGGCGACAGCGTTGCGCTGCACCTCGTCGGTGCCGCCGCCGATGTGGATGCCCGGCGCCCACAGGAAGAGGCGCTGCCAGGGGCGGGTGTCGACGAGGAGGCGTGGTCCGGCGAGGGCGATGGCGGCGTCGGCCGCGTCGCTGAGCACCCGCGCGGCGCAGATCTTGGCGATCGAGCCCTCGGCCGTCGGGATCTCACCGGCACCGAGCTTGGAGATGATCCGTGCGTTGAGCAGGTCGAGGATGCGGTCGCGCGAGTACAGCCGCATCACCTGGTCGCGGACGGCAGGCGAGACCGGAGCGCACTCGCGCGCGAGCTCGACGAGGTCGTCGAGCTGGAACACGCCGAGCGAGCCGCCGAGGGTCATGCGCTCGTGCAGGATCGTCGTCACCGCCACCGACCAACCGGCGCCGACGTCGCCGATGCGCCGGCTGTCGGGGATGCGCACCTCGTCGAGGAACACCTCGGCGAAGTGGGCGTCGCCGGTCACCTGCCGCAGCGGCAGGGCGTTCACGCCGGGTGTGGTCATGTCGACGAGGAAGAACGTGATGCCGTCGTGCTTGGGCACGCTCGGGTCGGTGCGAGCGAGCAGGATGCCCCAGTCGGCGTAGTGCCCGCCCGACGACCACACCTTCTGGCCCGACACGACCCAGTCGTCGCCGTCACGCACGGCTCGCGTGCGCACGGCTGCGAGGTCGGAGCCCGCGTCGGGCTCGCTGAAGAGCTGGCACCAGATCTCGGTGCCGTCGAGGATGTTGCGCAGGTGGCGTGAGCGCTGTTCCTCCGTGCCGTGCGCGATGATCGCCGGTCCTGCCATGCCGATGCCGACGATGTTTATCGATGCCGGCACGTTGGCGCGGCTGCACTCCTGGTTCCAGATGATCTGCTCGACGGGCCCGCCGCCGCGGCCGCCGTGCTCCTCGGGCCACGTGATCGCGGCCCAGCCGTTGTCGAAGAGCGTCTGCTGCCAGTCGAGCATGACCTCGCGCGCCGGTTCGGCGTGGTCGGCGAGGTCGCGGTCGAGCGACTCGCGCACCGCCGGCGCGTGGGTGTCGAGGAAGGCCCGTGCCTCCTTGCGGAAGGCGGCCTCGGTCGGTGAGTCGTTCAGGTCCACCGTGGGTTCCTCAGACCGAGACGCCGCCGTCGACGACGAGGAGGGTGCCGGTCATGTTCGGCATCTCGGGCGAGGCGAGGAAGTCGATGGCGGCCGCCATCTCCTCGGGCTCGCTGAGCTGGCACGTGATCGGGACGATGCGGCCGAACAGGTCTCCGTTGGCACCCTCGGGCTTGGCGAACCCTCCGAGCAGCGGCGTGTTCACCCCGCTCGGGCAGAGCGCGTTCACGCGGACGCCCTGTGCCGCGTACTCGAGCGCGAGGGTCTTGGTCAGCATCACGACTCCGCCCTTGGACGCGCAGTACGCGACCGCGTACGGATGCGCCTGGAGGCCCGCCAGCGACGCCACGTTGACGATGACGCCCTTGGTCTCGACGAGGGCCGGCAGCGCCTCGCGGCACATCAGGAACGTGCCGGTCAGGTTCACGCTCAGGATCCGGTCCCACTCCTCGACCGACTCCTCGGTCGTGAGCTGGAAGCGGCCGATGCCGGCGACGTTGGCGAGCACGTCGAGATGGCCGAAGTGGTCGAGGCCGGTGGCGACCGCGGACTTCACCCCGACCTCGTCGCTGACGTCGACTCCGACGCCGATCGCATCGCCACCGGCGTCGCGGATGGATTCCGCCGTGGCTTCGGCGGCGTCGGCCTGCAGGTCGAAGCAGCACACCTGCGAGCCCGCAGCGCCGAAGCGCACCGCCGTCGCGCGTCCGATCCCGGACGCCGCGCCCGTGACGAAGGCCACGCGTGGCCGGTCGATCCCCGATTCGTTCGTGTCGCTCACGCTTTTCCCCTGTCGCCGTGAGAGTCGCGCCGGCTCCTTGTGGAAGCGCCGGCTGAGCAACTGCGGGACAGACTACCCGTTTAGCAGTAAAGTTACTACCAATCGGTTAGCCTGGCGGCCCGTCAAGCGCTGTGGGCGCGGGTACACGGAGGTGCACCACGTGAGGGTCCAGACCGTGATGTTGGGTCCCGACACCGACCAGTACGGCGGTGACGGCGGGTCGCGGCTCACGATCGACGCGATCGTCGCCGCCGCGCGCAAGGCCGAGGAGATCGGCTTCGACGTGGTGACCGTCGCCGAGGCCGGCCACGACCCGTTCCTGCCGCTCGCGATCGCGGCGGAGCACACCGACACGATCGTGCTCGGCACCAACGTCGCGATCGCGTTCCCGCGCAGCCCGATGGTCACCGCGCAGGTCGCGTGGGACCTCCAGCAGCTCTCGGGCGGGCGCTTCGAGCTCGGCCTCGGGACTCAGGTGCGCAGCCACGTCGAGCGCCGTTACGCCGCCACGTGGGACGACCCACCCGGGCCACGCATGCGCGAGTACGTGAAGTGCCTCGGCGAGATGTTCGCCGCGTTCTCCGCGGGTCCGGCGGCGCGTCCGGACTTCGAGGGTGAGCACTACCGCTTCACGCTCATGAACCCCTTCTTCAACCCTGGCCCGATCGAGCACGCCGACGTACCCGTGTACGTGGCGGCCGTGAACCCCTACATGGCGAGCCTCGCCGGCGAGCTCTGCCGCGGCCTGCGGCTGCACCCGATCGCGACGTTCCGGTTCACGCGTGAGGTCGTGCTACCGGCGGTCGCAGCGGGCGCCGCGCGCGGAGGGCGCGACGTCGGTGCGGTCGACGTCGTCGGCGCGCCGTTCCTCGCGGTCGGCGAGGACGACGCCGCTGTGGAGGCCGCCGTCGCCGCGATCAAGAAGCACATCGCCTTCTACGCGACGACGCCCACGTACCGGAGCGTGCTCGAGTTCCACGGCTGGGGCGACGCCGCCGCGCGGCTGCACCAGATGTCACGTGAGGGTCGCTGGAAGGAGCTCGGCGCGTGCGTGTCCGACGAGATGGTGCGTGAGTGGGCGATCGTGTGCCGCCGCGACGACCTCGCCGCCGAGGTGCGTGCCAGATGTGGCGGGATCTTCGACTCCGTGCTCCTCGACCTGCCGGCGCGGCTGCGCCGCGACGAGGACTGGCTGCGCGAGACCGTCGCCGCGATCCGGCAGCCACTTCCGTGAACCACCCACGTTGACGACCAGAGAAGGCGCGAGATGACCGCTTCAGAGTCCCAGCCCGAGTACATCTTCGAGGTCGACGAGGGTGTCGGCGTCCTCACGCTGAACCGTCCCGAGCGACTCAACGCGATCACATGGGATCTCGCAGTCGACCTCCTCGACCTCTTCCGCGAGCTGCGCCAGCGCGACGACGTGCGCGTGATCGTGCTCACCGGGGCCGGCCGTGCGTTCTCCTCCGGCGGTGACGCCGAGTGGCTCAGCGGCGACGCCGATCGCGGGATGCCGGGCCTGTCCGACATCCCGCTCGAGCGCTACCAGCGCAAGACCCCCGCGGGGCCGGTGGCGGACGTGACGCGCTGGATCGTCGAGGTCGACAAGCCCGTCATCGCCGCTATCAGCGGCCCCGCGATGGGTGCCGGCCTCGCGTTCGCGCTCGCGTGTGACCGCCGCTTCGCCGACTCGACGACGCGCATGTGTGCGGCGATGGTGCGCCTCGGGTTCGCTCCCGACTGCGGGATCACGTGGCTGCTCCCACGGGTCACGAGCCTGTCGACGGCGCTGATGATGGTCGAGACCGGCCGCATCCTCGAAGCCGACGAGTGCCTGGCGCAGGGTCTCGTCGACGAGCTCGTGCCCGAGGGCGAGGCCCTGGCGGCGGCGCTCGACTACGCCAAGACGCTGGCCAAGGGACCGAGCGTCGCCGTCGACCTCGCGCGGCGCTTCGTGCACAAGGCCCTCACGTCGACGCTCGAGGAGATGATCGACTACGAGGCCGTCGCCGCGACCCTGTCGGCGCACACCGACGACGCGCGCGAAGGCACGCGGGCGTTCGTCGAGAAGCGCAAGCCCGAGTTCAAGGGCCACTGAGGGGAGGGCGCCGAGCTCGTCCCGCTCCTGGCCACTCAGTGGTACGGTTGGGGCATGGATGGGATGTACACGGTCATGATGGGAGACCGAGGGCGGCTCGTCGTGCCGGCTGAGCTGCGCGAGCGGGCCGGCCTCGCCGAGGGCGTACCTCTGGTCCTGATCGAGACCGAGCGCGGCGTGGTGATGCTGACCCGGCAGCAGCTGAAGGAACTCGTGCGTGCCGACCTCTCCGGCTTCGACCTTGTCGGCGAGCTCGTGGCCGACCGCCGCCGCGACGCCGCCGTCGACGACGCCTCGTGAACGTCTTCGACGCGTCAGCGCTACTCGCGTTCCTCCAAGGCGAAAAGGGTGCCGCCACGGTCGAGCGGGAGCTCCTCGCAGGTGGGGTGTGTGGCGCGGCGAACTGGTCCGAGGTCGCCCAGAAGGTCATGGCACACGGCGGGAGCTGGAGTCTCGCGTCGGCGTTGCTCGCCAGCTACGCGCTCGAGATTGAGCCGGTCACGAGGTCCGACGCCGAGGCGGCAGCGGCGATGTGGCAGCGAGGCGCGGCTCTGTCGCTGGCGGACCGGCTCTGTCTCGCCCTCGGTGACCGTCTGGCCGCGACGGTGTGGACTGCCGACCGCGGTTGGGGTCGCCGGCGAGGCGTGCGCCACATCAGGTGACCGCTGCCGAGGGCGGCACGGCGGGGGTCCTCAGAGGCAGCCGCCCCAGGGGTTCGGTGGGCACAGGGGTGGGCAGGGCCCGAGCGCGAGGACCCCTGCGAGCAGGACGACCCCTTGGATCCAACGGGAGCGGAACGCCTCGGCCAGCTTGTCCACGATCGGACCTCCGTTGCTTCGGGTCCATGAAAACACCGGCCCGCGGGGGCGTCAACGCGTGGGCGACACCTCATCTTCGGTCCCCGAGAACAGCGATCAGGGAGCGGTGAAGGGGTTGCGGACCTCGACTCCGGCGATGACCTGCCCGCCGTTGAGATCCTCAGTCCAGAGCGTGTCGCACCCGAGCTCCGCGGCGCTGCGGACGATCATGGCGTCCCAGAACGAGATCCGGTGCTCCTCGCTGATGACGCTCGCGGCGACCACGTCAGCGGGTAACGGTGAGTGCACGGGCCAGCGGCTCAGCGTGCGCAGCCGCCGGCGAGCGTCCTCGGGGGTCAACCGGGTGGCGATCTTGGCGACGGCGTTCACGTAGAACTCCTGGAGGACCTGGACGCTGAGCGCGCCGAGGCGAGAGCGCCCGAGGCGTCCCACCAGCTCGCTGGCGGCACTGTGGCGATCGGTGGCGGATGCGTCGTACGCGTACAGGAGCACGTTCGTGTCGACGAACTGCATCGTCGCTCTACCGCTCGTGGAGGTCGGAGCGGGACCAGGTGACCTCGCCCACCTCGAGCACGCCTCTGGTCATCGCCGCCTCTTCGTCGGCCCAGGCCTCGTCGTATCCGCTCGAGCGGTCGACGAGGTGCTCCAGTAGGGACGCGACGAGGGCGGACACCGAGGTGTCGCGCTGCGCGGCCAGCACCTTCGCCTTGCGCACGAGCTCGTCGGGGAGGGAGAGGGTGATGTTCCGTGACATCGTGAACCAGTGTAGCACGGCTTCACAGACCACCGGCAGGCGGCAGCAGCCATCGTCTGTTGGATGAGGATCCGGCCAGCTGGCGGGGTTTGGATAACAGGCCGGACAGAAACGGAGGGTTTCGTCATCCAAGCCCCCAGCTGGCCGGATCGTTATCCAAGCCGCAGCTTGGCCGTGGCGTGGCCGCGGCGGTGGGCTACTTCTTGAGGACGACGGCGGTGGCGTTGCCGCCGAGGCCGAGGGTCTGGGCGAGCCCGAGCGCGGCGCCGGGTACCTGGCGCGCGCCGGCCTGGCCGCGCAGCTGCCACGTCAGCTCGGCGACCTGGAAGACGCCCATCGCCGTGGTGGCCTCGCCGAAGCAGAGGAAGCCGCCGCTGGGGTTGATCGGGAGGCTGCCGGTCGGCATCGTCTCGCCCGCCGCGAGGAGGTGCTCGGCCTCGCCCGGCTTGCACAGGCCCCAGTCCTCGGGGAACGCGAGCTCGTAGTAGACGGTGTTGTCCTGCAGCTCGACGAAGTCGACGTCGGTGGGCTCGGCACCGGCCTGGTCGAGGGCCTTGCCCACCGCGAGGGCCGCCTCGCTGTGGTGGGTGGGCCCGTCGGGGACGACGCCGGCGAGACCGCGGGGGAGGCCGTCGTCGAAGCGCATCGTCGCGACCGCGCTGCCCGCCACCCACACCGGCGACGACGTCAGCGCCCGCGCCTTGTCCGCCGAGCAGATCACCGCTGCGGCGGCACCGTCGCTGACCGGGCAGATCTCGTAGAGGCGCAGCGGGTCGCTCACCATGTTGGAGCCGAGCACGTCGGCGACGCTGAACTCCTGGCGGAAGCGGGCGTTGTCGTTGTGCTTGCCGATCTGGTGCGCCTTGACCGCGATCCCGGCGAGCTGCTCCTCGGTCGTGCCGAACTCGGCCATGCGCCGCCGGCACAGCAGCGCCCAGAACGCGGGGCCGGGCATGCCGACACAGCGCTGGCGCAGGAACTCGGGGTCGGTCTCCTCCTCGACGCCGGAGGTCTGGATGAAGCCCTTGGGCATCTTCTCGCCGCCCACGACGAGGACGGTGTCGTACATGCCGCCGGCGACGAGGGAGTAACCGACGTTGAAGGCGTTGCCGCCCGCGGCGCAGCCCGCCGACATGTTGTAGACGGGGATCCCGGTCGAGCCCATGTCCTCGACGACGTCGTTGCCGTTGAGGCCCCAGCCCT
Organism: Acidimicrobiia bacterium; assembly: GCA_019695375.1. Classification (GTDB taxonomy): domain Bacteria; phylum Actinomycetota; class Acidimicrobiia; order UBA2766; family UBA2766; genus JAIBAC01. The sequence goes on along the minus strand of JAIBAC010000007.1, from coordinate 15,048 downwards.
TGCCGCCGGAGAAGCGCGAGCTCGCAGCAGCGACGGCGTCGACGTCACGCCAGCCGATCCCGGCGTCGGCGAGCGCGGCAGTGACCGCCGTGTGGCACAGGTCGGTGACCGAGCGGTCGGCGAACTTCCCGAAGGGGTGCATGCCCACCCCGACCACGGCTACGTCACGCATCGCAGACCTCCTCAGGCGGGCCGGAACATCCAGCTGATCAGCTCGTTGCCGTCGTCGTCGTGGGACAGCGGCGCGAGCACGAGCTCGACCGCGCCGCCGACCTCGAGCGCGGCGGGGTCGTCGACGTCCATGCGGCCCACGACGCGGAGGCCGTCGTCGAGGTCGACGACCCCGAGGGCGTAGGGCACGTACGGCTCGTCGTAGACCGCCGGCGGCGGCGACGGGTAGTTCTGCACCGAGTAGCTCCACAGCCGCCCCGTGGGGCCGAACTCGGCGTCGCCGATGCGGGAGTCGTCGCAGTCGGGGTTGCGGCACGTGTCGGTCCGCGGGAAGTACGGGACCGAGCAGTTCGCGCAGCGGGAGCCGTACAGGCGCGCCCCGCCGTCGGTGTCGGCGAAGAGGCCCTCGACGACGGGCGTGGGTGTGGTCATCGGCGCACTCCTCGGTCACGGGCAGAGCGGATCAGCTCGGGCAGGATCTCGAGGCAGTCGCCCACGATGCCGTAGCGGGCGTGGCGGAAGATCGACGCGTCGGCGTCGGTGTTGATCGCGACGAGCGTCTTGGCGGCCGTGCAGCCGACCACGTGCTGGGTCGCGCCCGAGATGCCGGCCGCCACGTAGAGGGCGGGCCGCGTGATCTTGCCGGTGAGGCCGACCTGGTGCGCGGAGTCGATCCAGCCGTCGTCGACGATCGGGCGCGACGCGCCGGCCATGCCGCCGAGCAGCGCGGCGAGCTCGACCACCAACTGGTAGTTCTCCGCCGACTTCAGGCCGCGCCCGCCTGCCACGATGACGTCGGCGTCCTCGAGGCGGGGACCGTCAGATCGGGCGGCCTCGACGACGCGCACGCCGCGCACGACGCCGGACAGGTCGAGGTCGAGCTTCTCGACGGCGGGCTCGGGAGCCGTGCCGTCAGCGGCCGTCGGCTCGATCGCGTTGGGCTGCAGGGTGACCACACATGCCACACCGGGCGTCACCGCGTACAGGACCCTGGTGTCGCCGCCGAAGGCGGCCGCGCTGACCTCGAGCCCCGCGTCGCCGCCGGCGTCGACGTCGACGGCGTTGGTGACGACGGCGGCACCGATGCGTGCCGCCACACGCGGTGCGATGTCGCGGGTGGAGAACGTCTGCGCGAAGACGAGCACCTGGCCCGGCGACCGCTCCCAGTAGCGCGCCACCGCAGCGACGAGCACGTCGGCGTCGCCTTCGTCGATGCCGTCGCCGCCGGCGATGTCGACCGCGGCGACGCCGTGGCGGCGGGCCACGTCGGCGTAGCCGTCGGGTGCCGCGCCCAGCAGGAGCCAGCGCACGTCGGTGCCGCTCGCCGCCGCCACCTTGCGGCCGAGCGTGAGCGTCGCCTCGGCTTCCTCGGGCGCCTCCGTGCCCGTGCTGCAGACGATCACAGGTGCAGTCATGGCCGCCCACCTCCCGCTTGCAGGGTCTTGTCGTCGACGAGGCGATCGATCAGCAGGTCGGCGAGCGCGGCCGCCGAGTCCGCCTCGAGGATCTCGCACTCGCCCGCCACGGCAGGCACCCATTGGCGCTCGAGGCGAAGCAGTGGCTGCAGGCCGCCGTCCGGCACCGACAGGTCCGACGGCGCGACGACCTCGGGCGTCACCTTGCGTGCCGCCATCTTCATCTTCACGTTCGGGTAGCGCGGCTCGCCGAGCTCGCTGCTCACGGTCACGACCGCGGGTAGTTCGGTCTCGGCCACCTCGTCGCCGTCGGGCGTGACGCGGGTGACGGTCACCTTGGTCCCGTCGACGTCGACAGCGCGTGCGATCGTGACGACCGGCATCGCGAGCGCTTCACCCACGAGGGCGGGCACGACGCCCTGGTCGTCGTCGGAGGCCTGGCGCCCGGTGAGGACGAGGTCGGCGCCGCGGTCGCGCACGAACGCCGCCAGCAGCGCCGCGACGACGTGGCAGTCGACCTCGACACCTGCGGGCGGGCTGATCGCGACGACCTCGTCGACGCCGAGGGAGAAGGCGTGGCGCAGCGTGGCGGTCGTGTCGGCGCCGACCGACACCGCGCACACGGTCGTGTCGGCACCTCCGTCACGGAGGCGCAGCGCGGCCTCGATCGCCTGTTCGTCGTAGGCGTTCATGAGGCGCGGGATCGTGGTCTGGGTCAGCGTCTTGGCGTCGTCGCCGATCTCGAGGTGGCCCGAGACGGCGTAGGCGCCGACGGCGTCGGGGTCGAGTACTTCCTTTACGCAGACGACGGTCCGCATGTCGTGCTCCTGCGGGGTCCGGCTGGGTACTGATGCAGCCGCTGATGAGGATATCCTCACCATCTGGTAGTAGTCTATAACCACTTGGTAATACCACTCGGGGCGGGCCGACGACGGAGAGGGAGCCATGCTGCTCGAGGGCAAGACCGCGATCGTGACCGGAGGAGGGCGAGGCCTGGGCAGGTCCCATGCCCTGCTGCTCGCAAGCCACGGCGCCCGTGTCGTCGTCAACGACGTCGGCGGTGACGTCCACGGCGAGGGCAGCGGCACGGCGGCGGAGGACGTCGTCAAGGAGATAGCCAACGCGGGCGGCGAGGCGATCGCGCACGGCGGCTCGTGCTCGGACTTCGCGTCGGCGGGCGAGCTCGTGCAGCTCGCCATCGACACCTACGGTGGCCTCGACGTCCTCGTCAACAACGCCGGCAACCTGCGCGACCGCACGATCTTCAACATGACCGAGGAGGAGTGGGACTCGGTCATCAACGTCCACCTCAAGGGCCACTTCGCACCGACGCACCACGCGTGCAAGTACTGGCGTGCGGAGGCGAAGGCGGGCCGCACGCGGGCGGGCCGCATCATCTGCACGACCTCCCAGAGCGGCCTCTTCGGCAACCCCGGCCAGGCCAACTACGCGGCGGCCAAGGCCGGCATCGCCGGGTTCACCCAGGTCGTCGCGATGGAGATGGCGCGCTACGGCGTCACTGCCAACGCGATCGCCCCGGCTGCGCGCACCCGCATGAGCGAGTCGCTGATCGGCCCCGCGCCCGAGGGCTTCGACCCGCTCTCGCCCGACAACGTGAGCCCGATCGTGGCGTGGCTCGCCTCCGACGACGCCCACTGGGTCACGGGCCAGGTCTTCCACATGATGGGTGGGCGCTGCGACCGCGTGGAGGGCTGGCACATCACCGCCACCCGCACACGCACCGGACGCCTGTGGGAGGCCGAGGAGCTCGCCGACGCCGTTCGCGCCCTGTACGGGGTGTACCCCGGCGGCATCGGCGGCGCGCTCGGCGCCGAGGAGGCCGTCGCCGCTACCGGCATCGGTGCGGCACGCCTGAACCAAGCCGGCTCGTGACCCGGAGGTGACACTGATGGCGAAGGACCCGCTGCACACCAAGCTCTGCGACCTGCTCGGGATCGAGTTCCCGATCATCGCGTTCACCCACTGCAAGGACGTCGCGGTCGCCGTGATCAACGCGGGCGGATTCGCTGTGCTCGGCGAGGCGATGCACACGCCCGAGGACATCGCCGCCGACGTCGCGTGGATCCGCGACCGCGTCGACGGCAAGAAGTTCGGCATCGACCTCGTGCTGCCGGCGTCGGTGCCTCCCACGGGATCGACCGAGGAGCTCCTCGCGCAGATCCCCGAGACCCAGCGCGCGTACGCCGACTCCATAAAGGAGAAGTACGACGTGCCCGACCCCAAGGGCCCCGTCGACCTGCACCAGTGGGGCGGGCTGAACCAGGAGCTCGCCCGCGCCCAGCTCGAGGTGCTCCTCGACGAGCGCGTCCCCGTGCTCGCGTCGGGGCTCGGCTCGCCCGCGTTCATCCTCGACGCCGCGCACGAGCGCGACATGCTCGTGTTCGGCCTCGTGGGCAAGCCGCGCCAGGCCGAGCGCCAGCTCGAGGTCGGCATCGACGCGATCATCGCCCAGGGCTACGACGCCGCCGGTCACACCGGCGCGATCGGGACGTTCTCGATCGTGCCCCAGGTCGCGGCGATCGCCGGCGACACGCCCGTCATCGCCGCGGGCGGCGTCACGACCGGGCGTCACCTCGCCGCCGCGCTCTGCCTCGGCGCGTCGGGCATCTGGTCGGGCACGCAGTGGCTCGCCTCGCGTGAGTCCGACGCCGACATGATCATCAAGGAACGCCTCCTCGCGTCGACCGCGAGCGACACGACCTACAGCAACACGATCTCGGGCATGACGATGCGCGTGCTCAAGTGCCCCTGGACCGAGGAGTGGGCCAAGCCCGAGGCACCCGACGTGCTGCCCGCGCCGTACCAGATGCTGCTCAGCTCCGACTACATCCAGGGCGCCAACGACCACCGCCGCGCCGACCTCATGACCGAGGCGTCGGGCCAGGGCGTCGACTTCGTCACGACGATGAAGCCTGCGCGCCAGGTGCTCTTCGACATGGTCGAGGAGGCGCTCGCGACGTTCGAGGAGACGGTCGGGGAGCTCGACTAGTGGCCGGCAGTGCCGCCGTTTCCGGCTTCGACCCCACGCTCGCCGGGCGGCACGCCGAGTGCGACGGCGGCCATCTCGTGGCGGGCAGCCACTTCGCCGGGCGCGAGGACTTCGCCGGCACCCTCACAGGCGAGTACGTCGACCACGGCGACCCGCCGTGGCGCTGGTTCCTGCTCGCCGACCTGACGCTGCGGCCCGCGGGCTACGCCCACGACACGGTTTGGTGCGAGTCCGGCAACCTCTTCGTCGTGGACTGAGGCCGCGCTAGGACGTGTCCTCGAGGCCGCCGTAGTCGAGGCCGGTGTCGCGCAGGGTGAGCGGGACGCCGTCGCGGAGCCAGCGGGCCGCGACGACGTCGCCGACGAAGATCGTGTGGTCGCCACCGGGGACCGAGTCGGTCACACGGCACTCGATCGCGCCGAGGCCGTCGTCGAGGAGGGGACAGCCCGTGTCGCCGAGCGTGAACGCGACGCCGGCGAGGTCGGGACCGGTCTCCTCGACGGGAGCGTAGAAGCGCGACACGAGGTCCTGCTGGCCGCGCTCCATCAGGTTGACGGCGAACACGCCCCCCGCCGCGATGGTGGCGGCGCGTGTCGAGTCGCGCCGGGCCGCGATCGCGACGGCGGGCGGGTCGAACGAGCACTGCATGAGCCACGTCGCCGCCCAGCCGCAGCGCGTCCCGCCGCCGGCAGCGGTGGCGACGTATAGGCCGTAGCCGAGGCCGTGCAGGACACGGGCCCTGTCGTCGTCGTCGTCCATCGGTACCCCCGTGGCCGTCGGTGACCTCGTGCGAAGCTACTCAGCGCCGCAGTCGTCCTCAGAGGACGGCAGCGGTCAATGCCATGATGCACGGATGCGGGTCATCGGTGAACGGTGAAGGCCATCCTCCGCCCTGATCCGAACCGGTAGATGGAGAAGTCACGATCGAACGCGATCGCGTCGTGGACGCCGAGTCGCTCCATGACCGACCAGCTCGTCCTGTCCACGATCGAGAACTCCTGACCCCCGAAGGCGTCGGCGATGGCGGCTGCCACCTCGAGGTCCGCGATCTGAGCAGGCTCGACACGGGCCAGACCCTTGCGGATCCGGTTGACGAGCACCTCGGCCACATCGGCGCCGAGCCTGCTCGCAGCCAGGTACCAGGTCTCGACCAGCACATGGTCACTCGTGATCAACTGCCCTCTGAACTCCTCAAGGAGGGCGGCCGCTCGCAGGTGGCTCGCGTCGTCGGCGTCCGCGGCCGCGTACCAGGCAGAGGTGTCGACGAAGGCCGTCACGTACGGCCGGACCTGCGGGCGGCGACGGCGTCCGCGACGGCGTCCGCAACTCGGCTCTTGCCCTCGCTGGCGATGTCGCTGCCGCCTGAGCGGCCGATGCCGATGATCGACGAGGGGTCACCGGCGGGGCCGGCCGCTGCGAGGTCGCGATCGACGAGGCGGCGGATGTACTCGGCCATCGTGATCCCCAGGCTCGCTGCCTTCTGCTTCACCCTGGCGTGCTGCTCGGCATCGAGCGCGATCTGCGTTCGCATGATGTGACAGCATAACAGCAGTTTTCTGCCTGCTCCTCTCGCTCAACGCGTCGGGCGCAGGCCGAAGCGAAGCGCCGAGCAGCCGTATGCTTCGTGACGTCCCGGCCCGCGAGAGGAGGCGGACAAGTGCTCGAGCCCGTTCCTGGCCTGCCCGAGGGTGTCATCGGCTTCGAGGCTGTGGGGGAGGTCCACGCCGGCGACTACCGCGACACCCTCATCCCCGCGCTGGAAGCGCACCGGGGGCCGCTTCGTCTCGTATACGTACTCGGCGACCGTTTCGCGGGCTACAGCGCCGGTGCCGCGTGGGCGGACACCAAGCTCGGATTCGACCACCACGGCCGGTGGCACCGTGCCGCCATAGTCACCGACACAGACTGGATCCGCCACCTCGCCCACGCCTTCGGCTGGATGGTCCCCGGCGATTTCGCGGTCTTCCCGCTCGATGAGCGCGACGCTGCGATCGCCTGGGTCGCTGCGGACTGACACCGCACTGCCGGTAGGGCATCGGGCCCCGCCGGCACGTCCCGTCGACGGCCGCAGCGGCGACACCACCGCCCTCGCAAGTGACCTCGTCGGAGGCTGTCCGTCGCCACGGCACCGGTACTACCATCTGGTGAGTCTTTCCAATCGAATGGTTGGGCTGCAGCGAGGGGAGCTCCCATGGCCGACGACCTCTTCGACCACGAAGCCGACGTCCTCGTCGTCGGCAGCGGCGGCGCCGCCTTCTCGGCCGCGGTGACGGCCGCGGCCGAGGGCGCGAGCGTCATCATGTTCGAGCGCAACGAGCACATCGGCGGCACGACCGGGGCGTCGGGCGGCACGGCGTGGATCCCGAACAACAGCTCGTTGCGCAGCTACGGCGTCGAGGACGGGCGTGAGGACGCCATCCGCTACATGTGCCGCATGTCGTTCCCGCAGCACTACAGCGCCGGCGCACCCATGTTCGGCGTGCCGCGCAAGGCCTACGAGCTGATCGAGACCCACTACGACACGGGATCGCAGGCTCTCGACTACCTCACCGCGGCAGGCGTGCTCGACCTGACGGCCGAGGACCCGCGCGCGGACGAGCCGATCGTGCTGCCCTTCTCGGGCAACATCGTCAAGGGCTTCCCCGACTACGGCGCCAACCTCGCCGAGGACAAGGTGCCGCGCGGCCGCCACATCGGGCCGACCCCGGGCACGCCGTCGATGGTCGAGCAGTTCGAGGCCGACGCCCGCAAGCTCGGCGTCGACCTCGGCCTCGAGCACCAGGCGCACGCGCTGCTGCGCAACGACGACGGCGCCGTCGTCGGCCTCGAGCTCCGCTACCGCCATCTGACCGTCATCGCGCGAGCGCGCAAGGCGGTCGTGTTCGCGTCGGGCGGCTTCGCCCACGACCCCGAGCGCGTCAAGCGCCACCTGCCCGGGCGTGTCTTCGGCTCGTGCGCGACCCTCGGTGCCGAAGGCGACTTCATCGAGATCGCCGGTGCCGCAGGCGCCGCGATCGCAGGCCTCAACGGCGCCTGGTGGAAGCAGGTGGTCGTCGAGGCGGCGCTGTGGTCGGCGTCGCCGCCGGGGGTCTGGCTGCCGTGGGGCGACGCCATGTTCCAGGTAAACAAGTACGGCCATCGCGTCGTGAACGAGAAGATGCCCTACCACGACCGCGGTCAGGTCCACTCCGTGTACGACCCCACCCGCCGCGAGTTCCCGAACTCGGTGCTGTTCATGATCTACGACGACACCGTTGCTCGCTCCGACAGCATGGAGGGGATGCGGCGTCCCCTGCCGATGCCCGACGAGGAGACCGAGTACGTCATCACCGGCGAGACCTGGAGCGACCTCGCTGCCAGGATCGACGCCAAGCTCGCCGAGCTCGGCGACCACGTCGGTGGCGTCCGCCTCGACGCCGACTTCGAGACGAACCTCGCCGAGACGGTGCGCCGCTTCGACGGCTTCGCGCGTGAGGGCAAGGACCTCGACTTCGGCCGCGGCGACGCGCCGCTCGACCGCGCGTGGAGCGGCCCCAACCGCGAAGGCTCGGCGAACCCGACGCTCGCGCCGTTCGCGGGCGAGGGCCCCTACCACTGCATCATCGTGGGCGCCGGGATCCTCGACACCAACGGCGGGCCGGTCATCAACACCGCGGCACAGGTCGTCGACGTCCACGACCAGCCGATCCCGGGCCTCTACGGGGCCGGCAACTGCGTCGCGACGCCGGCGGGGCAGGGTTACTGGGGCCCCGGGGCCACGATCGGCCTCGGCCTCACCTTCGGCCACATCGCCGGCCGCGGCGCGGCCGCCGAGGCCGACAAGGACTTCTGAGCCGCGACCGGCGGGTGCCACCATGGATGATCTGAAGACGATCCCGGTCCCGATCCCGAGGCAGGACGCGCTCGCCACTGTGGAGGGCTCGCCCAAGGCCGTCGCCGCGCACGACAAGGACGCCTGGGTCGGCCTCTTCGCCGAGTTCAGCGTGATCGAGGACCCCGTCGGGTCCCGCCCCAATCTGAGCGGCATCTTCGACGCGCGGTCCGGCCGCCGCGGCGACGCCGCCCATAGGCGCTTCTACGACACCTTCATCGCGCCGAACAAGATCGAGTTCCACGTCGAGCGCGACGTAGTGTGCGGCACCCACGTCGTGCGCGACCTCGACATCGAGATCACGATGGCACCCACGGTCGTGGTCCGCACACCCATGCACCTCGTCTACGAGCTGTGCGAGGAATCCGGCGAGCTGCGCATCCGGCGGCTCAACGCGCACTGGGAGATGCTCCCGATGGTCGGGCGGCTCATGGCGCAGGGTCCGTCCGCATGGGCGATCGTGGCGGCGCTCTGGCGCCGCCAGCTCGCCAACCTCGGCGTGTCGGGAACAGCCGGTTTCGCGGCAGGCATGCGCAGTGTCGGCAAGGCGGGCAAGCGCGTCGTCGCCGACCTCGCCGGCGCAGTGCGACGCGGTGACGCGGCGGCCGCCGCCGCCCTGTTCGCGGACGGCGCGACCGGGATCGAGGCGCCCTACGGCCACCCCCCGCTCTCACCGCGGCGGTTCGTCGACGAAGGTGCGGTTCGCTTCACGCCCACCAAGACGCTTGCGAGCGGCGCGACCGTGAGCGCGAGCCTCGAGATCGAGACCGACACCGGTACCCACGGCGGCGTCGGGTTCTTCGAGCTCGACCGTGCCAGCAGACTCATCGACCGCGTGCGGCTTTACTGGGAGCCATGACAGCGATACCGGCAGCCGCCGGCCTCGTGTACGGCGCCCTGCGCGGCGTCGTGACCGCGTTCGTTGCCCTGCCGCCGCGGCTGCAGGACATCGTCGCGGCAGGCCAGCCCGGCAGCCTCGACGGCCTCGAGCTCGCGCCCGAGGTGCGCCTCGCCCTCGCAGTGCTGAACCGCTTCGCGGGCGCGCCGATGGAGACGCTCGAGCCCGCCGCCGCGCGGCGTCAGATCGCGTCCGAGGCGCGTCTCTTCGCCGGCGCCGAGATCACGATGGCGGCCGTCGAGAACCGCAGCATCGCAGGGCCGGCGGGATCGCTGCCCGTGCGCATCTACCGTGCCCACGCTCCTGACGCGACGCGTCCCGAGCCGCTCGTCGTCTACCTCCACGGCGGCGGCTGGGTGACCGGCGACCTCGACACCCACGACCCGGTGTGCCGCTACCTCGCACGCGAGGCCAGGTGCGTGGTCATGGCCGTCGACTACCGCCTCGCACCCGAGCACCCCTTCCCCGCGGCTCTCGACGACGCGGTCGCCGCGTTCAGGTGGGCGGTCGCGAACGCGGCATCGCTGGGAGTCGACGCGAGCCGCATCGCCGTCGCAGGCGACAGCGCCGGCGGCAACCTGAGCGCTGCCGTCGCACAGGCGACCGCCGCCGACGGAGGCCCGGCCCCGGCGCTGCAGGTGCTCATCTACCCGGTCACCGACCTCTCCACCAAGCACGCCTCGTACCGCACCTTCGCCGACGGCTACTTCCTGACCGAGGCGCAGATGGACTGGTACCGCAGCCACTACATCGGCGACGCCGACGGCAGCGACCCGCGGGTGTCGCCGCTGCTCGCGGCAGCCGACGACCTGGCCGCAGTCGCGCCTGCGTACGTCACGACCGCGGGCTTCGACGTGCTGCGCGACGAGGGCGAGGCGTACGCGCGCGCGCTCGAGGCCGCGGGCGTGGCGACCACCCTCGTCCGCCACGACGGCCTCATCCACGGCTGGGTCAACGCGATCGCGCTCGGGCACACACCCGCACGTGCAGGCGCGCAGCTCGCGGCGGCTGTGCGCGAGGGCCTCGCAGCCGCCCCCTGACGCTGCACGGCCGGCGCCCGCGGCGAGAATGGGGCGATGAAGGGGACGCTGTACCTCGTGGCCACGCCGATCGGCAACCTCGGCGACCTGAGCCCGCGCGCTGTCGACGTGCTTGCCGCCGTCGACGTCGTCGCCGCCGAGGACACGCGCCGCACGCGCAAGCTGCTGTCGGCCGCCGGTGTCGGCAACCGCCTCGTGTCGTTCCACCGCGACAACGAACGTGCGCAGTGGCGGCGCCTGATCGACGAGCTCGAAGCAGGCCACGACGTCGCCCTCGTCAGCGACGCCGGCATGCCCCTCGTCGCCGACCCCGGTGAGGACCTCGTGCGCCGCGCCGCCGATGCCGGCGTCGACGTGGTCGTGGTGCCTGGCCCCTCCGCCGTCGTCGCGGCCCTCGCGGTGAGCGGCCTGCCCACGGGCCGGTTCGTGTTCGAGGCGTTCCTGCCGCGCAAGGACGGCGAGCGGCGCCGTCGCCTCGAGACGCTCGCCGGCGAGGAGCGCACGATGGTGTTCCTCGAGTCGCCCAACCGCGTGGGCGCCACGCTGGCAGCGATGGCGGACGTCTTCGGGGGTGACCGCCGCGTCGCGGTCTGCCGCGAGCTGACCAAGGTGCACGAGGAGGTGTGGCGCGGCAGCCTCACCGCCGCGGCGGCGCGCTTCGCCGGCACATTGGGCGAGGTCGTGCTCGTCGTGGCCGGTGCCGACCGCGTCGAGGGCTCAGGTGTCGACGACGACGCGCTCGCGGCGTTCCTCGCCGACCGCCTCGCAGCAGGCGACCGCGTCAAGGAGGCGGCGCGCTGCGCTGTGACCGAGCTCGGGGTCGCGAAGAACCGGGCCTACGACGTCGCCCTCGGGCTCAGCCGAGAAACGACTCCAGGTCCTTGATGCAGACCATGCACACGAGGCGGTCGTGGTGGCTGACGAGGTCGGCGTCGCTGCCGCAGAACGTGCAGCGCTGCTGCAGCTTGCACAGGATGATGCGGTCCTCCTCGACCGCGATCTCGAGCAGGTCGCCCTCGCCGATGCCGAACGCGCGGCGGATCTCGGCGGGCAGCACGATGCGGCCGAGATCGTCGACCTTGCGGGTCATGCCGGTGGTTCTGCGGCGCATGGCAATCAGGACGGTCGTGGGAGGACAGGTTGATACGATCCTAACCCGTCCGTCCCCGTGAACCCTCAACGCGAAGTCCGCCCGACCGTGGCCGATCAGCCCTACTACTACGTCACGACGCCGATCTACTACGTCAACGACGTGCCCCACATCGGCCACGCGTACACGACCGTCGCGGCCGACGTGCTCGCACGCTGGCACCGCCTCCGCGGCGACCGCGTGTTCTTCCTCACCGGCACCGACGAGCACGGCCAGAAGGTCGCACGAACGGCCGAGGACAAGGGCGTCACGCCCCAGGAGTGGTGTGACACGGTGGCGCCGCGATTCGAGGAGATGAACGCGCTCCTCGACGTGTCCAACGACGACTTCATCCGCACCACCCAGGCACGCCACACCGCCGGTGTCGTCGAGATCCTCGAGACGCTCAACGCGAACGGCGCCCTCTACCTCGACGACTACGAGGGCCTCTACTGCGTGCCGTGCGAGGGGTACTACACGCCTGCCGAGCTCGTCGACGACGCCGGCACCCCCGGTGCCGGCGAGCTGTGCCCGATCCACAAGACACCCGTCGAGCACATGAAGGACCGCAACTGGTTCTTCCGCCTCTCGCAGTACCAGCAGCCGTTGCTCGACCTGTACGAGTCGCGGCCCGACTTCGTGCGCCCCGAGTCGCGCCGCAACGAGGTCGTGGCGTTCGTGCGCCAGGGCCTCGAGGACATCAGCTTCAGCCGTTCCAAGATCACGTGGGGTGTCCCGATCCCGTGGGACCGCGACCAGGTCGCCTACGTGTGGCCCGACGCGCTGACCAACTACATGACGGCGGTCGGCTACGGCACCGACCAGGCCCGGTTCGAGCGCGACTGGCCCGCGACGGTGCACATGATCGGCAAGGACATCCTGCGCTTCCACGCCGTGATCTGGCCGGCGATGCTCCTCGCGGCGGGGCTGCCGCTGCCGGGCGGCGTCTTCGCGCACGGGTTCCTCCTCGTCGGCGGCGAGAAGATGTCGAAGACGCGCGCGAACCAGATCCACCCCGCCGAGCTCGTCGAGACCTTCGGTGTCGACTGCTACCGCTACTACTTCCTGCGCGACGTCAGCTTCGGGCCCGACGGGTCGTTCTCGTGGGAGTCGATCCTCGAGCGCTACAACGGCGACCTCGCCAACGACCTCGGCAACCTCGCGAGCCGCGTGCTCAACATGGTCGAGCGCTACCTCGGGGCGCGGGCGCCCGCGGTGCCCGCAGCCGGCGACGACCCCGCGGTCGACAAGCTCGTCGACGCGGTAGGAGAGGCCGCCGCGGAGTACGGGCGCCTGATCGACGACTTCGACTTCGACGACGCGCTCACCGTGCTGTGGGGGGCGATGCGCGCCGCCAACCGCCTCGTCGAGGACACCGAGCCGTGGCACCTCGCCAAGTCCGAGGACCCCGCGGACAGGCGCCGCCTCGAAGCCGTCCTCGGGGCGGGCCTCGAGACGCTGCGCATCGTCGCGGTCCTGCTGTCGCCGGTGATGCCGGGCGCATGCGCCCGCCTGTGGGACAAGCTCGGCCTCGACGGGTCGCCGTCCGACGGCCCCGTGCCGGCCGCGGCGCTCTGGGGTGGTTTCCCCGAGGGCACGGCCGTCACCAAGGGCGACGCGCTGTTCCCGCGCATGGACGCGCCGGCGTGACCACCACACCCGAGTGGGTCGACACCCACTGCCACCTCCAGATGCTCGACGCGGACGACGCCGACCTCGTGGCTGAGGCCGCGGCCGGTGCCGTGCGGACGCTCGTGTGCGTCGGGATCGATGCCGCGACGTCGGCAGCCGCCGTCGACGCGGCGCAGGCCTTCGCGGGCGTGCACGCGACAGCGGGGCTCCACCCCCACGAGGCACGCCACCTCGACGCGCAGTGGGACGACGTCGTCGCCCTCGCGCGCTCCGACGCGGTCGTGGGCATCGGCGAGGCCGGCTTCGACTTCTACCGCGACCACTCCCCACACGACGCCCAGGAGACGGCGTTCCGCGCCCAGATCGCGCTCGCCAAGGCGCTCGACAAGACCCTCGTGATCCACACCCGCGACGCGTGGGACGACACCTTCCGCGTCCTCGAGGACGAAGGCGCGCCGCAGCGGCTCGTGTTCCACTGCTTCAGCGGCGGTCCTGCCGAGGCGACCCGCTGCGTCGAGATGGGCGCGGTGCTGTCGTTCGCGGGCCCGGTGTCGTACCCGCGCAACGACACCCTGCGCGACGCCGCGCGTGCGGTGCCGCTCGCGAGCGTCGTCGTCGAGACCGACGCGCCGTTCCTGTCGCCGCAGGGGTTCCGCGGCAAGACCAACCACCCAGCCCGCGTCGCCGTCGTCGGAGAGGCGCTCGCTGCCGCCGTCGACCGGCCCGTCGCCGAGGTCGCGGCGACGACGACCGCGACGGCCCGGGACCTGTTCGGGCTCGCGTGACGTGAAGCTGCTCGGCGGACGCGAGGTTCGTGACCTCGTCACCGCAGCAGGGGTGCGGCCGTCGAAGCACCGTGGACAGAACTTCCTCTGCGACCCCAACGTGGTGCGCCGCATCGTGGCGCTCGCCGCGGTGGTGCCGGGCGAGCGGGTCCTGGAGGTCGGTGTCGGGGTCGGGTCGCTGACCGCGGGACTCGCCGGTGCCGGCGCCGACGTCCTTGGTGTCGAGGTCGACGCGCGGCTGGCGAAGGCGGCGGGCGCGGTGGTGCCCGACGCGCAGATCGTCGTCAGCGACGCCGCCGGTCTCGACTGGCGCGAGGTGCTCGGTGCTGCACCGCCGGCGAAGATGGTGTCGAACCTGCCGTACGCGGTGGGCACGAGCGTGCTCGTCGACCTCCTCGACGATGTCGCCGCGATGAGCGTGTTCGTGGTGATGGTCCAGCGCGAGGTGGGCGAGCGGCTCTGCGCCGGTCCTGGTGACGCCGCGTACGGAGCGGTGAGCGTGAAGGTGCACTACCACGGGACGGCACGACTGGAGGGCCGCGTACCGCCGTCGGTGTTCTGGCCGCGGCCGGAGGTCGACTCGGTCCTCGTCCGCATCGACCGCCATCCGCAGCCCCCGGTCGACGTCGCGCCCGGTTTGCTCTTCGACGTCGTCAAGGCCGCGTTCGGGCAGCGCCGCAAGACGGTTCGCAACGCGCTCGCGTCGGGCTGGAGTGTGGAGCAGGTGGACGCCGCACTGGCTGCGGCCGGCGTCGACTCTCGGGCACGGGCGGAGACGCTCGGCCTCGACGACCTCGCCGCGCTCGCGACGGAGCTCGGCAAGTGAGGACCTCGGCGCGGTGGCTCGCGCACGCCAAGGTGAACCTGTCCCTCGACGTCGGCCCCGTGCGCGACGACGGGTACCACCCCTACGAGTCGTATGCGACGTGTGTGGGGCTTGCCGACGTCCTCGACTTCACGTTCGTGGCGGGGGAGGGGACGGGCGGCATCGTCGTCGAGACGTCGACCGGGCTCGACGACACGCTCGTGACCGCGGCGGTGGCCGCGGTGCTGAGGGCCGCGGGCCGCGACGACGTCGACGCGGCGGTCGCCGTCGA
>JAIBAC010000130.1 GCA_019695375.1 Acidimicrobiia bacterium | reverse complement strand
GTGCGCTCGCGTCGATTCAGCTCGGTCGTGTGGACGAGGCCCGCGCACACGCGGCTGCCGCGGTCGAGGTCGCGACGACCGACGGCGACCGTGCGCTGACCACGGTCGTGACCGCGCCGGTGGCCGCTGCCGCCGGGCGCCCCGACGACGTGGGCGACATCGGCGAGGACGACCCCGGTCTCATAACGATGCAGAACCGGTTCGCGATCGCGATCGCGAGCGCGTTCGCGGCGCTCCAGCGCGGCCACCACGACGACGCCATCACCTCGATCGAAACCGCGCAGGCGATCGTCGACGCGTCCGAGAACGTGCTCGAACGCGAGGTGGTCCGCCTCGCCCGCGGATGGCTGCTGACCGCCCTCGAACACCCCGACGCCGGCGACGTCCTCGCGCAGGCGCGCACACGGCTCGCCGGTTTCGGCACGAACGCCACCGGCTGGGAGCGCGTGTTCCGCCTCAGCGCCGGTCTCGGCGCCGACGAAGCCGCAACTGCTCCCGCAGACGCTCTCTGACGGTCAGAACGACGTCGGGAACGCGTCGTACCCAGGTGCGGTCACGGCCCACGGCCGGCCCTCCTCGAGGAGCGCAGCAAGACCGAGGGCGAGGCCGTCGGCGCCGTTGGGAGCGATCACCTGCAACGACAGGGGCACGCCGGCGGAGCCGACCCCCATCGGCACCGCGACGGCAGGGTGCATCGTGAAGTTGAGCTCCATCGTGTTCACCGCCGCCGTCGGCGAGATGCTGACTCCGTTCACCTCCATCGGCAGCGGCCCCTCGGCGGGCCAGCAGGCGACGTTCGTGGTCGGTGTCACGAGCACGGTCCCGGGCTCGGCGACGAGCTCGTCGACACGGCGTGCCGCGTCGAAGCGGGCCTTCTGGGCGTCGAGGTAGGCGGACATCTCGACGTAGGTGCCGGCCGTGCGGATCATGTTGAAGCCGGTCTCGAACTCGTCCTCACGGCCCGCCTCGACGGCCCAGCGCGTGTGGTTGGCGAGCTCGGCCGCTGCCACGTAGAACCACTGCAACCCGAGGTCGGTGTCCCAGATGCGGTCGACGCGCTCCACCGGCAAGCCGGCATCGCCGGCGAGGAACGCGATCGTGTCCTCGAACGCCGCCGCGACCTCGGTGTCGACGTTGCCCTTGACGTCGGCGCAAGCCACGACGCGGGCGGGGCGCACGGGCTCGAACGACGGCGTGTGCGCCAGCGACTGCGGGTCGCCCGGCTCGGGCCCCGCCGACACGGTCGCCTCGAGCACGACGTCCGCCACGCGTGCGCCGAGTGACCCGTTGGCGCTGAACGTCGGCCACACCGGCGGGCGGCCGCGCCCGTACGCGCAGAACGTCGGCTTCAGGCCCACGAGACCGGTCTGGCTCGCGGGCAACCGCGTGGAGCCGCCGCCGTCACTGCTCGTGCACAGCGGCACCATGGCGGCGGCGTACGCGGCAGCGGCGCCGCCCGAGGAGCCGCCCGGGGACTTCTCGCGGTTCCAGGGGTTGCGGGTGACGCCGAAGACCCGGTTGGAGGTGACCGCCGTGTACGCGAACTCGGGCGTGTTGGTCTTTCCGACCGGGATCGCGCCGGCGGCGCGCAGGCGCCGCACCACGGTCGTGTCCGACGACTTGGGTTCGTCCTGCGCGTGTAGGAGCGATCCGTAGGTGGTGACCATCCCGGTGACGTCCTCGAGGTCCTTGACGAGGAACGGCACTCCGGCGAGCGGCCCCGTGCAGGGATGAGCAGCCGCCTCGGCGAGCGCCTCCTCTGCACGCAGCGCGACCACGGCGTTGATCGCCGGGTTCGCGGCCTCGATGCGGCGCAGCGCCTCTTCCACGAGCTCGGTGGGGCTGACCGCCTTGTCCCGGACTGCTGCTGCGATCTCTGCGAGCACTGATGACCCCCATCTGGCGATGCGCCGAAGGTAGCGACCGCAGCTAGAAACGTGGGATGCGCCTCGCGACATGGAACGTGAACTCGATCAAGGCCCGTCTGCCCTTCGTGCTCGGGTGGCTGAAGGCCCGCCGGCCTGACGTCGTCTGCATCCAGGAGCTCAAGGTCGCCGACGACGACTTCCCCTACGACGCCTTCGATGCGGCCGGGTACCGGTGTGCCGTGCACGGCCAGCCCCAGTGGAACGGCGTCGCCGTGTTGAGCCGGCGGCCGGCCGAGGTCGTCCAGCGCGGCCTGCCCGGCGCCGAGGACCAGGGGGCCCGCCTCGTAACCGCCGTGGTCGACGGCCTGAGCGTGACGAGCGTGTACGTGCCCAACGGCAAGACCGTCGAGCACCCCGACTACGAAGCCAAGCTCGTCTGGCTCGACCGCCTCGGCGACTACGTCGAGAAGGTCGTCAACCCCGCGGCGCCCCACGTGATCGGCGGCGACTTCAACATCGCACCGGGGCCGCTGGACTCGTGGGATCCGCAGCGGTTCGCGGGGACCATCTTCCACACCGACGCCGAGCTCGAGCGCTACGAGCGCCTGCTCGGTGCCGGGCTCGACGACCTCTACCGCCACACCCATCCCGACGGCGCGATGTTCTCGTGGTGGGACTACAGGGCGGGCGCATTCCACAAGAACCAGGGCCTGCGCATCGACTTCCTGCTCGCCACCGCCCCGGTGCGCGACCGGGTCGATACGATCGGGGTCGACCGTGACTACCGCAAGAAGCACGACGGCGAGACGCCGTCGGATCACGCACCGGTGATCGCCGACTTGGGGGATCAGGAGACGACATGACCACCGAGGGGACGCCGGAGACACTCGGGTACAACGCCTGGCTCCTCGACGAGATGTACCGCCAGTACCAGGAGGCGCCGGACTCGGTGTCGGAGACGTGGCGCGAGTTCTTCGCCGACTACCGGCCTGCGGCGACCCCGCCGACGCCGTCGCCGGCTGCCGGCGGCAACGGCGCATCCGTGGAGGCGCCGGCCCCTGCCGGGCAGGCAGCCGTCCCACACCCGGCTCCCGCTCCGGCACCGCCGCTGCCGCCGGGCCTCGTCGGCGACGAGTCGTCTCCCATGCGAGGCGCAGCCGCAGCGATCGTCCGCAACATGCAGGCCTCGCTCGCGGTCCCGACCGCGACGTCGGTGCGGACCGTGCCGGCCAAGGTGCTCGAGGAGAACCGCCGCATCCTCAACCGCCACCTGCAGTCGTCACGCGGGCGCAAGGTGAGCTTCACCCACCTCATCGCGTGGGCGGTCGTCAAGGCCGTCGAACGCGTCCCTGCCATGAACGCCTCCTACACCGAGGTCGACGCGAAGCCGACGCTGGTGCGCCACGAGTCCCTCAACCTCGGCCTCGCCGTCGATCTCGAGAAGAACGACGGCACGCGCACGCTCCTCGTCCCGAACGTCAAGAACGCTCAGGACATGGACTTCGCCGCGTTCCACGCCGCGTACGAGGACGCAGTGCGCAAGGCACGCACCGGCAAGCTCGGCCCCGACGACATGTCGGGTACGACGGCGACGATCACGAACCCGGGCACGATCGGCACCGAGCACTCGGTGCCGCGCCTCATGCCGGGCCAGGGCGTGATCGTGGGCGTCGGCTCGATCACGTTCCCCGTCGGCCTCGCGGCCGCCGATCCCCAGGTGCTGGCGAGCCTCGGTGTCGCCAAGGTCGTGACGCTCACCTCGACCTACGACCACCGCATCATCCAGGGCGCCGAGTCCGGTGAGTTCCTGCGCTGGATCGAACGCCTCCTCGTCGGCGACGAGGACTTCTACGAAAAGATCTTCACGAGCCTCGGTCTGCGCCACGAACCGTTCCGCTCCGAGCGCGACCGCAACCCCGAGCACTCCGCCGGCCTCCTCGACCCCCACGTCGAGAAAGCCGGCCGCGTGGTGCAGCTCATCCGCAGCTACCGCGTGCGCGGCCACCTCGTCGCCGACGTCAACCCCCTCGAGCACGACATCCTCCAGCACCAGGAGCTCGACCCGTCCACGTACGGGCTCACCGTGTGGGATCTCGAGCGCGAGTTCTTCGCCGACGGCCTCGGCGGCCACAACTGCCTGAAGCTGCGCGACATGCTCGACACGCTCCAGGACACGTACTGCCGCACGGTCGGCTACGAGTACATGCACATCCAGGATCCCGAGCAGAAGCGCTGGCTCCAGCTCCAGATCGAGATCCCGAACGAGCCCCTCGCCGAGCAGGACAAGGAACGCCTGCTGTCGATGCTCACGCGGGCTGAGGTCTTCGAGCAGTTCCTCGGGACCAAGTTCCTCGGCCACAAGCGCTTCGGGCTCGAGGGCTGCGAGAGCCTCATCCCGATGCTCGACGCGCTCCTGTCGGCGGCGTCCGACGCCGGCATCGGCGAGGCGATCATCGGCATGTCCCACCGCGGCCGCCTCAACGTGCTCGCCAACATCCTGGGCAAGAGCTACGAGCAGATCTTCCGCGAGTTCGAGGACGACATCGACCCCGGCACGGTTCAGGGTTCGGGCGACGTCAAGTACCACGTCGGCGCGGAGGGCAAGCACACGTCGCCGTCGGGCAGGACCATCCCGCTCACGCTCGCGCCGAACCCGTCTCACCTCGAGGCCGTCGATCCCGTCGTCGCGGGGATGGCGCGGGCGCGCCAGTCGATGTCGGGACCCGACAGTCACCACCGCATCCTGCCGGTGCTCCTGCACGGCGACGCCGCGTTCGCGGGCCAGGGTGTCGTGGCCGAGACCCTGAACCTGTCCCAGCTCCCGGGCTACCGCTGCGGCGGCACGGTCCACATCGTGGTCAACAACGGCATCGGGTTCACGACCGCGCCCGAGGACGCCCGTTCGAGCCACTACGCCACCGACGTCGCGCGCATGGTGCAGGCGCCGATCCTGCACGTCAACGGTGACGACCCCGAGGCGTGCGTGCGCGTGATCCGCCTCGCGCTCGCGTTCCGCCAGGCCTTCGCCAAGGACGTCGTCGTCGACCTCGTCGGTTACCGCCGCCACGGCCACAACGAGGCGGACGACCCCGCGTTCACCCAGCCGCGCATGTACGCCCAGATCGAGCAGCGGCGCTCGGTGCGCAAGCGCTACACCGAGCAGCTCGTCAACCGCGGCGAGATGAGCATCGAGGAGGCCGAGGCGAGCCTCGCGAGCTTCAAGACGATGCTGCAGCAGGCGCTCGACGAGACGCGCCAGCAGCAGGCGAGCATCGGCGAAGTCGAGGCCGAACCGGTACCGCCGGCCGTCGGGGTCCTCCCGCACGTGTCGACAGCCGTCGCCCGCGAGCGCCTCGACGCGGCGCTCGCCACCATCACGCAGGTTCCGCCGGGCTTCACAGTGCATCCCAAGCTCGTCAAGATGCTCACCGACCGCGCGGCGATGCTCGCCCACGACTCGGTCGACTGGTCGACGGCGGAGGCGCTCGCGTTCGCGACGCTGCTCGAGGACGGCTTCCCGGTGCGCCTCTCGGGCCAGGACTCGCGGCGGGGCACGTTCAGCCAGCGTCACTCCTACCTCGTCGACCACGTCGACGAGACCGAGTACGTACCGCTGCAGCAGGTCGCGCCGGACGTGGCCTTCCGCGTCTACGACAGCCTCCTGTCCGAGTACGCCGTCCTCGGCTTCGAGTACGGGTACTCGGTGGTGCGCCCCGACTCGCTCACGTTGTGGGAGGCCCAGTTCGGCGACTTCGCGAACGGCGGCCAGATCGTCATCGACCAGTTCATCGTGGCCGGCGACGACAAGTGGGAGCAGACCTCGGGCCTCGTGCTCCTGCTCCCCCACGGCTACGAGGGTCAGGGTCCCGAGCACTCCTCTGCGCGCATCGAGCGGTTCCTCGCCCTCGCAGCCGAGGACAACATCCAGGTGACCCAGCCGACGACACCGGCGCAGTACTTCCATCTGCTGCGCCGCCAGATGCTGCGCGACGTGCGCAAACCGCTGATCGTCTTCACGCCCAAGTCGCTGCTGCGTCGCCACGAGGCGCGGTCCCCGGCGGCCGCGTTCGCGCAGGGAACTTTCGAGGAGGTCCTCGGCGACGTGACAGCCGACCCGGCTGCGGTGCGCACGGTCCTCGTGTGCTCGGGCCGGCTCTACTACGACCTCGACAAGCAACGCCGCGAGGACGGGCGCGACGACGTCGCGATCGTGCGCGTCGAGCAGCTCTACCCGTTCCCGTGGACGATGCTGCGCGCCGAGCTCGCCCGCTTCCCGAACGCGGGAGAGGTGCGCTGGTGTCAGGACGAGCCCGACAACATGGGGCCGTGGCGCTACGTGCAGGTGCGCATCACGCGGACTATGCAGCCGGGACAGCTCCTCAGCCTCGCAGCCCGCGTCGGCAGCGGGTCGCCGGCGGCGGGCAGCAGCACGGTGCACCGCCAGGAGGCCGAGCTGCTGTTCTCGGAGGCGTTCGGCGACGGCTCCCCGGACCAGTTCGCCCACTAGGAGCAGATCAGGACCGTCGGCGGCGCCCACTAATCTGCGCCGCAGCCTCGTCGACCCCGGGAGAGCGTTGCCCGACACCCCTGAACTCCCCAAGAAGCTGGACACCGCGGCCGTCGAGGCGCGGCTCCAGCAGCGGTGGGCCGAGGACGGCATCTACCACTACGACCCCGAGCGTCCGCGTGAGGAGACGTTCGCGATCGACACGCCGCCGCCGACGGTGTCGGGGTCGCTGCACGTCGGCCACGTCTTCAGCTACACCCACACCGACCTCGTCGCCCGCTACCAGCGGATGCGGGGACGCAACGTCTTCTACCCGATGGGCTGGGACGACAACGGCGTCCCGACCGAACGCCGCGTCCAGTACCACTTCAACGTGCGCTGCGACCCGTCGGTCCCCTACGACGAGTCGTTCGTCCCCGACCCCAAGGCGAAGCCGCCGACACCCGTGGGGCGTCGCCAGTTCACCGAGCTCTGCGACCGGCTCGTGGTCGAGGACGAGAAGGCGTTCGAGGAGCTGTGGCGGCGTCTCGGACTGTCGGTCGACTGGCGCCAGACCTACACCACCGTCGACGCGCACTGCCGGCGTGTGAGCCAGCTCGCGTTCGTCGACCTCGCGCGCAAGGGCCACCTGTACTCGTCGGACGCGCCGTCGCTGTGGGACGTCGACTTCCGCATGGGCGTGTCCCAGGCCGACGTCGAGGACCGCGAGCAGCAGGGCAACGAGTACCTGCTGGACTTCGGTCTCGACGGCGGCGCGACGCTGCCGATCATGACCACGCGTCCCGAGCTGCTCGCGGCGTGCGTGGGCGTGGTCGTGCACCCCGACGACGACCGCTTCCGCGAAGTAGTGGGCCGCAACGCCGTCACGCCCGGCTTCAAGGCACGCGTGCCGGTGCGCGCGCACGAGGGCGCCGATCCCGACAAGGGCACCGGCGCCGTGATGGTGTGCACCTACGGCGACGTCACAGACGTCGGCTGGCGCGACGACCTCGGCCTGCAGACCCGCGTGGTGCTCGGACGCGACGGACGGCTGCTGCCGGTCGCCTGGGGTGAGCCGGGTTGGGACAGCGACGACCCCGCCGCCGCGCAGGAGCTCTACGACCAGATCGCGGGCCTCACCGCGAAGCAGGCGAAGGCCAGGATCGCCGAGCTGCTGGGCGTCGAGGGCAAGCCGGTCGGCCAGGTCGTCAAGTACTACGAGAAGGGCGACCGCCCCCTCGAGGTGTTGCCCACGCGCCAGTGGTTCATCCGCCTGATGGACAAGAAGGACGAGCTCCTCGCCCAGGGCGCCCGCATCGAGTGGCGTCCGCCGCACATGCGCGTGCGCTACGACCACTGGGTCGAGGGCCTCAAGTCGGACTGGAACGTGAGCCGCCAGCGCTTCTTCGGCGTACCCGTGCCGGTCTGGTACCGCGTCGACGACGCCGGCGAGCCGGTCCACGACGAGCCGATCTGGCCCGAGGACTCGATGCTGCCGGTCGACCCGATGGCCGATGTCCCGCCCGGCTTCACAGCCGACCAGCGCGACGTGCCCGGCGGCTTCACCGGCGACCGTGACGTGTTCGACACGTGGGCGACGTCGAGCCTCACACCCCAGATCGCGACGGGCTGGGCGACCGACGACGACCGCTTCGCGCGCACCTACCCGATGGACGTGCGTCCACAGGCGCACGAGATCATCAGGACGTGGGCGTTCTACACGATCGCGCGCGCGTACCTGCTCGACGGGTCGATCCCGTGGGAGAACGTGGTGATCTCGGGCTGGGTGCTCGACCCGGACCGCAAGAAGATGTCCAAGTCCAAGGGCAACGTCGTGACGCCCATGGGCCTGTTGGAGCAGTACGGCAGCGACGCCGTGCGGTACTGGTCGGCACGGGCGCGCCTGGGCACCGACACCGCCTACGACGAGAGCGTGTTCAAGATCGGCCGCCGCCTCGTCACGAAGGTCTTCAACGCGGCGAAGCTCGTCGTCGGGCGCCTGCGCGAGGCGGGCCTCGATGCCGGTGCCGTGGGGATGGCCGACGTCACGCACCCCCTCGACATGGCGCTGATGGCGACCCTGGCACCCGTGGTGACGTCGGCGACAGAGGCGTTCGACGGCTTCGAGACGGCGGTGGCGCTCGAGCGCACCGAGACGTGGTTCTGGTCGCACCTGACCGACAACTACCTGGAGCTGTCCAAGGAGCGCGCGTACGCCGGTGACCGGTCGGCGCTCGCGACGTGGACGATCGCCACGAGCGTGGTGCTGCGCCTCCTCGCCCCGTTCCTGCCGTTCGTGACCGAGGAGGCATGGGGCTGGCACTGGGACCCGGGCACGGGGTCGATCCACCGGGCGCCGTGGCCGGGCGCGTCGGCGCTGGACGCCGGCGGCGACCCGGCCGCGTTCGCGGTCGCGGTCGAGGCCCTCGGCGAGGTCCGCCGCATCAAGAGCGAACGCGACGTGTCGATCCGCCACGAGGTCGCGTCGATGCAGGTCCGCGGGCCGGCCGGGCGCCTCGCGCGCC
>JAIBAC010000129.1 GCA_019695375.1 Acidimicrobiia bacterium | reverse complement strand
TTCTGCGACCGTGATCGCCGCCGCGTGGCCGCCGACGCCGCCGCGCGCCTCGACCAGTACGACGTCGTGGCCGCGGCGCACGCGGCCGTGGGCGGCCGCCACGCCGGCGGGGCCCGCGCCGAGCACCGCGACCCTCACGCCGGCAGCCCCCGTGTCGCAGTATCTTCGCCGGCGACGCCAACACGGAGGAGCGACCCGGCTTGGGCGGACGCGGCGGCCCCACCTCTAAGCTCGAACGCCGGCTCGCGGCGGAGGGTCACCAGGCGATCTGCGGCATCGACGAGGTCGGTCGCGGCGCCTGGGCGGGGCCTGTGTCGGTCGGCGCGATGCTGTGGCGATCCGGCAGCCCGCTGCGCGGCATCCGCGATTCCAAGGCGCTCACGCCTGTTCAGCGCGAGGAGGCCTTCGTGCGCCTCGAGCGCCGCGTCGAGTTCGGCGTCGGCCACTGCTGGCCGGCGGAGATCGACGAGCTCGGCATGACGGCTGCGCTGCGCCTCGCGTCGCTGCGGGCGCTCGAAGAGCTCCACGCCCGCCACGGCGTGTGGCCAGATGTGATCCTGCTCGACGGCCAACTCGACTTCCTTGCCGGACTCGGGCGCACCGAGACCGTCGTCGGCGGCGACTCCCGCTGCATCTCGGTCGCGTCGGCCTCGATCCTCGCGAAGGTCACCCGTGACACGATGATGTCGGAGGCGGCCACGGTCCACCCTGCATACCGCTTCGAAGCGAACAAGGGCTACCCGGCGCCGGACCACCTCGACGGACTGGCCGCCCACGGTCCCTGCCGGCTGCACCGCCACACATGGGCTCCGATCCGCGAACTGCTCGGCCTCGACCCCTACACGCGCGCCCCCGCGCTGCTCGCGGAACCGCTGCAGGCATCGCTGTTCTGAGCCGTGCGGATCCGACAAACGCGCACGTCGGGGAACAATTCGTCTGTTTCGGGGAGGGAGAGACGCTCGCGTGTCGAAACAAGGGACATCAGGCCCTACGACGCCAGGAGCAACCTCCCATGCTCAAGCGCCGCGTAACCGAGTCGACCCTCGACACATACGCAGCACGCATGCGTCCCTCCGACCTCGCCGCTGTCTCGTTCCAGCGTCCAGCGAGCAGGCCCACGGAGTCCGACACGAGCCGTCGTCCCCACGACCGGCCCGAGAGCCCGCAGCCGCCGACGGCGGGCCGCTGACACACCCACCCACCCGCGCCGCCGGCAGGCACGACCGCCACCGGCGGCTGCGGGCCGATCAGCCGCTGGTGGGGTAGCCGGCGACAGGTCCCGCGTATCTGCCTGAGCGCGAGGATGCCGGCGCCGCCGCGCCGCGGCGCCATGACCCGGGGCCCGTGAGCGGCACCTGTGCGCGACCACCCGTTGTAATGGAGCCGCGCCGTCAGTATCCTCGTTAGTTGCGCGAGGAAAACGAGGAATTGTGCTCGCGCCATGTCGACCGGACCGAGGGGGGCCATGGACGAGCGCTTCGACTTCGTGATCGCCGGCGGAGGCCACAACGGGTCGACGCTCGCCGCCTACCTCGCCAAGTCGGGAGCATCGGTGTGCGTCGTCGAGGCGCGACCCGAGTGCGCCGGCGGCCAGGAGAACACCGAGCCATCGCCCGGGTTCCGCATCGACCCCCACGCAACGTACCTCTACGGCGGCGCCGCCCCCGCGTTCGAGCAGCTCGAGCTCGCCAGGTACGGGTTCCGCTTCGTGCCGTACCGGTCGATCTTCGGCTTCGTCACCAGCGCCGGCGCCGCCGTCAACATGGGGAGCCGCTGGGACCAGTCGATCGGCGAGGAGTCGCTGCGCGCCGTGATGGGCGACCAGACGCCCTTCCAGGGCCTCGGCCAGCTCCTCCAGGGTGAAGCCCTGCGCGACTTCCTCCGCTCGATGTTCTGGACGGCGCCGTACCCCGCCGACATGGACATCGAACCCTCCGAGGTGCCGTGGGTGCAGTGCCTGAAGAAGATGTTCGGCGACATCCTCCCCGACAACGCACTCGACATGAGCCTCGTGGAGCTGCTCGACATGACCGTCGACTACGAGCCGCTCAAGGTCGCGCAGTCGATGGCCGCCTGGTACTGCGGCGCACACCCGACCTGGGACGGTCAGGCGCTGCCGTCGCTCGCCGGCTCGCTCCTGATGGGCTACACGGCGGGCTCGCCGCGGGGCGGCATGCACGCCTACGCCCACTCGATCATCCGCTGCGCCCTCGCGCACGGGGCGCGCATCATCACCAACTCCGAGGTCGAGGAGATCGTCGTCGAGAACGGGCGCGCCGTCGGAGTGCGCCTCGGCGAGGCATCGGCGACACCAGGCCGCGTGATCAGGGCCGACAAGGCCGTGATCTCCGGCGTCGACGTGTCCCAGACGTTCCTCTCCCTCGTCGGTCGCCGTCACCTCGACGTCGGCTTCGCCCAGCGCGTCTCCGACGTCAACTTCAAGGGCGGCAGCCTCTACGTCGCATCGGTCGCGTGCCGCGAGCTGCCCCGCTACCACGGCAACCCCGAGTTCTTCCGCGACGAGGTGTACCCGTCGTGCGTCGTGTGGCCGGCCGACTCCTACGAGAACCTCTACGCGCAGACCGAGGACGTCTACTCGCGCAAGAAGGTGCCCGAGCTCTCTCCCGAGATCTGCAGAGAGCACCTGTCGATGATGGTCTGCACCCACGACGTCTACGACGAGACGCGCTGTCCCGACGGCTACCGGCTCCTCTCGCCGATCTACGTGCAGCTCCCGCCGACCCACTACGACGTCGACGGCCCCGAGGGTGCGAACAAGGTCAAGGCCGAGCTGACCAAGGCAGTGCTCGACCTCCTCGCCGACGGCGCGCCGAACATGACCGGTGACAACATCGTCGACGTCTGGGTCAACACCCCCTACGACTCGGAGTTCCGCAACGCGGGCATGGTCGCGGGGAACTGGTACGGCGCCCGCCAGTCCGAGGACCAGTGGTTCTCGAACCGGCCGCTGCCCGAGCTGGCGCGCTACCGCACGCCGATCGACGGCCTGTACCTGTGCAACCACACGTCGCATCCCGGCGGGCTCTGCCTCATGGCCGTGCCCTACAACCTCATGCACATCCTCATAGAGGACGACCTCGTGAGCCCAGGTCCGTGGTGGTACCCGTCGCCGTGGCACGTGACCGACGCCGACCGGCGTCTCGCGGAGGTGTGACCATGCGCGAGACGTTCGCTCCCGACCTCGCCCCCGGCGAGCTGCCGCTCGAGCAGTTCCCCGACGAGTCGCACTTCGACGTCGCCGTCGTCGGCGGCGGGCCCAACGGCCTCATGACCGCCGCCTACCTCGCGCGGGCGGGCCTGAGCACGGTCGTCGTGGAGAGGCGCCACGAGATCGGCGGCGGACTCGCGACCGAGGAGGTGCTCTTCCCCGGGTACTACTCCAACGTGCACGCGGTCTATCACATGATGACCGACTACATGCCGCTCTTCGCCGACTTCGACTTCGCGAAGCACGGGCTCACGTTCATCAAGCCGAACGCGCAGACGGCGTCGGTGTTCGCCGACGGCTCGAGCCTGCTGCTGTGCAGCCAGGTCGAGGACACCAAGGACTCGATCGCGAAGTTCTCGCGCAAGGACGCGATCAGCTTCGGCAAGGTCATGCGCACCTGGCGCCGCATCGTCGACGAGGTCGTCGCGCCGGCCACGTACCTGCCGCCGGTGCCTCCGCTCGACATGATCGAGGCGTTCGAGCGCACCGAGACCGGCCGTGAGGCGCTGCGGCTCACCGAGATGTCGCCCGTCGAGATCGTCGACGAGATCTTCACCGACGACCGCGTCAAGATGACGATCCTGTACGCGGCGTGCATGTGGGGCCTCGACCCCACCGACACCGGCCTCGGCTTCATGGTCCCGCTCCTCGTCGACCGCGCCGTGAACAAGGGGATCTGCTTCGGCGGCTCGCACAAGCTCGCTGGGGCGCTGTCGCGGGAGATCCACGCCGCCGGCGGTCTGATCGTCGACAACGCCGAGGTGACCGGCGTGATCGTCGAGGACGGCCACGCCGCGGGCATCGAGATGTTCGACGGCCGCCGCATCATGGCCAAGGCGGTCGTGTCGAGCCTCGACCCCCAGACCAACTTCCTGCGCCTGATCGGGCGCGACCACGTCGACGCCGACCTCGTGAGCACAGCCGAGGACTGGGAATGGGACAAGTGGTCGTTCTTCACGGTCTCGCTCGCGCTGACCGAGGCGCCGCGCTACCGCGCCGACGACCCGTGGGTCGACAAGGCTGTGATGACGGTCCTCGGCTTCGACTCCACCGACGAGCTGCTCGCGCACTGGGCCGCGGTGGCCGACGGACGCCTCGGACCGCGCCTCGGCGGCCACGCCACTTGCGAGACGCTCTACGACCCGACGCTCGCGCGGATGCGCTCGGGTTCGCCGCACCCGTGGGCGGAGGACCCGCCCGAGCGCGCCGGTGCCCGCCATCACGTCGCGTTCCTGCAGATGCACGCGCCCTACGACCTCGATGGGGACGCGCAGACCGGCTGGAAGCAGCGCCAGGAGGAGCTCGTCGACGCCACCGTCGAGACATGGGCGCGCTACGCCCCCAACATCGCGGGCGCCACGATCCTGCGCCGCACAGGCGAGACGCCCCTCGACATCGAGCGCCGGCTGCCGAACATGGTGCGCGGCTCGATCAAGCACGGCGACTACAACCCGCTGCAGATGGGCACCTTCCGCCCCAGCGACCTCTGCGTCGCGGGGCGTACCCCGATCGAGGGCTTCTACCTGTGCGGCGCCTCGACCTATCCCGGCGGCCTCGTCATCGGCGGCCCCGGCTACATCGCCGCCAACACCGTCGCCGAGGACCTCGGCGTGGAGAAGTGGTGGAGCCCGCCGCGCCACGTCGCCCGCTTCGCGGAGACGTACCTGTCCTGAGCGCACCTCCTCGCGACAGGTGGTAGCGGCCGGGACGTAATCCACGTATTCTTAGCGAGGAAATCATCCATACTGCGTCGGGGGAACATGGCGCGGGATCGGGATCCGGACGCGGCGGCGGCCACGACACTCGACAGGTACCGGGACCGCTGGTGCTGGGACGGCGTGTCGTGGGGCACCCACTGCCTCAACTGCCTGGGCACCTGCCCCTACCGCGTGTATGTGCGCGACGGCCGGGTGGCGTTCGAGGAGCCGGCGGCGAGCCTCGCCGCGGTCGAGGCCGGCGTGCCCGACATGAACCCGCTCAGCTGCCAGAAGGGCAGCGCGTGGAGCTGCCAGCTCGAGGCCGAGGACCGTGTGCTGCACCCGATGCGCCGCAAGGGCGAGCGTGGCAGCGGCGAATGGGAGCAGATCTCGTGGGACGAGGCCCTCACCGACGTCGCCGAGGCGATCGTGGAGGCGATCGACATCGAGGGGCCCGAGTCGATCGTCTTCGAGGAGACCGTCGAGGGCGGCCTGCTCACGCAGGCGCCCCTGACCCGCTTCGCCGGGCTGCTGGGAGCGGTCACGCTCGACGCCAACGGGCTCGTGAACGACTTCCCCGTCGGCCACCACATGACGTTCGGGAAGTTCTCGTGTGCGAGCACCGTCGACGACACCTTCCACGCGGGCCTCGTCCTGCTGTGGCACTCCAACCCCGCGTACACGTCGATCCCGTACTTCCACTACGTCGCCGAGGCTCGCTACCGCGGTGCGACGGTGGTGACGATCGCGCCCGACTACAGCGCGTCGGCGGCGCTCTCGGACATCTACGCGCCCGTGATCCCGGGCACCGACGCCGCGCTCGCGCTCGCGATGTGCAAGGTCGTCGTCGACGAGGATCTCGCCGACTGGGACTTCGTGCGCTCCCAGACGGACCTGCCACTGCTCGTGGTGCGTGAGACCGGCCGCTTCCTGCGTGCTGCCGACGTCGACGCAGGCGGCGCAGAGGACGTCTTCCACATCTGGGACGCAGAGGCCGGGCTGAGACCGGCATCGCGGTCGACCCTCGAGCTAGGGGGCATCATGCCCGAGCTCGAGGGGGCGTGGACGGCGACTCTGCACGACGGCACCACCGCCGAGGTCACGACCGTGTTCGCCCTCCTGAGGGAGCGCCTCGGCGGCTACACACCCGAGCAGGCATCGGAGGTCTGCGGGGTCGCGCCCGACGTGATCCGCCAGCTCGCCCGCCTGGCGGCGTCGCGCCCCACCAAGGTCCTCGAGGGCTTCAACGCGTGCAAGTACTTCCACGGCGACCTGATGGAGCGGTCCATGTGCCTGCTCCTCGCGCTCACCGGGAACTGGGGCCGGCCGGGCACGGGCATCCAGGGACTCGCGCTCGCAGGCCTCGACGGGTACTTCCTGTTCCCGATGAAGACCCGCAGAGGCGTGGACGAGACGGCGGGTCTCCTCGACGGCATCGACGCCGCGATGGAGTCGCTGCGCGAGACCGACCCGGACGCGTCCGACGAGGTCCTCGGCAACCAGCTCCTCCAGATGGCCGTCGTTGCCGGGACGTCGACGCCGCCGGTGTTCTTCAACTACCACCACGTCGGGTACCGCGACGCCTGGAACCGCGCCGAGTGGGCGGATCCGACGATGTCGCGCAGCTTCGACGACTACCTGCGCGACGCCGTGCAGCGCGGCTGGTGGGGTGGGCTCGTGCGGCCAGGGTCGGGCACGGACCCCCAGGTGTTCTTCGCCGTCGGCACGAACCCGCTGCGGCGCTCCCGCGGTGGGCGCGCCGGACTCCTCGACACCCTCTGGCCCCTGCTCGAGATGGTCGTGGTCGTCGACTTCCGCATGTCGACGACCGCTCTGCACGCCGACATCGTCCTGCCGGCGGCGATGCAGTACGAGCGCCCGAACGTGCAGTACGCGCTGACGCACACGTTCCGCCTCGCCTACTCCGACGCGGCGGTGGCGCCCGGCGGGGAGTCCAAGACGGAGTGGGAGATCTTCCGGCTGCTCGCCGAGAAGGTGGAGGAGGTCGCGGCCGGACGCGGCCTGTCGGAGTACCTCGACGGCCGGCGCCGCACACGGCGCCTCGACGACCTCGTCTCGTCGTACACCCTCGACGGGGCGTTCGAGGACGAGAGCACCGTCGTCGACGAATGGGTGCGCGACTCCGCCGAAGCCGGCACGCTGCCGGTGGGCACGTCGCTGGAGCGCCTGCGCGCCGAAGGCAGCATCCGCTTCTCAGGGCTCGGCATGTTCGCGCCGGGGCTGTCGGTGGCGGGCGACGTGAGCGGCGACTCCGTCCTGACGGCGTACACCTGGCACGTCGAGAGGGGCGTGCCGTACCCGACCCTGACGCGGCGGGCGCAGTTCTACATCGACCACCCGTGGTTCCTCGAGGCCGACGAGGCGCTGCCGCGCCACAAGGACACACCCCGCTCCGGCGGCGACCTCCCCTTCGTGCTCACGAGCGGGCACTCGCGCTGGACCGTGCACTCGATCGCGATGGGCAACGACGTCCTGCTCGAGACCCACCAGGGCAGGCCGCTCGTGGTCGTCAACACCGGTGATGCGCGCCGCCACGGGATCGCCGACGGCGACGAGGTCCGGGTCTTCAACGACCACGGCGAGTTCCGTGCGCCGGCGCGTGTGGCGCCGCGGGTCCGTCCCGGACAGGTGATCGTCTACAACGGCTTCGAGCCGCACATGTTCCCCGCCTGGCGCGGCGCCAACGAGGTCGAGCCGGGCATGGTGAAGTGGCTGCACCTCGTGGGCCGCTACGGACACCTCCGCTACCTCCCCTTCGGCTGGCAGCCCGTCCCCGCGGACCGCGCGGTGGCTGTCGACATCAGTACCTGCAACGGCGGTGACGATGCCTGACCTGACGACCCCCCTGACCGGACCTGCGGCGGCCGCCCCGACCGCGACAGCGCCGACAGCCGCTGAGGAGGCCGCGCTCGCGCGCGCGTTCGAGTCGGGCCCGTCGGTGTTCGCGCTGCTGTCGACGCTGCGGACGCGCCGCATGGGCCTCGGCTACCGGTCCGAGACCGGCGATCCCGAGACGTTCGACTGGTCCAGCGGGCTCACGCTCACCCAGCCCCAGGGTGCGCTCCCGTACGCGTCGGCGGCGCCGCCGGTGAGGCTCTCCGAGACCGAGGCAGCGCTGCTGGCATGGGCGGCGATGGGCCCCAACGGCGTCGTCTGCGCCGACATCCCAGTCCAGGGCGGCCTGTCCGGGCTCCTCTCGTGGGCGGGCAGGACGATCCCGGGATCGTCCAACGACCAGTCGGTCGACCTGTTGGTGATCGACGACGACGGCGTCGCCCTCTACCGCCCGCCACCTGCACGCGACACCCTGGTCGAGATCAGCGGCCCCGACGACTACGCCAAGGTCCTGTCGTGGTACCGCCACGACCGGACGCGCATCGCCGACCGGCGACCCGACGTCGGCTGGTTCTCGGCACCCGAGGGCACCCACAACGTCAACGCGATGGGTCCGGGCCAGTACAACCTGAACCGTCCGGGCAGCTCGTGGTTCCTGCCCGTCGGCGACGTCGGCCGCGAGTGGTTCAACCTGCTGCTGTCCTCCTACGAGTGGTCGGGCTTCTACCTGATGGACCCGGACACGGCGAAGCCCTGCGGTGTCGACGAGTGGATCCGCCCGGGATTCCTCGAGGTCGGCTTCCCGGTGCCGGTCTTCGACGAGCTCGCGCTGCTGATGCACGCGAGCCAGGCAGCGGCCGCAGTGCAGAACGTGCGCCTCGCGTGCGAGGCGCTCGGCCTCGGCGCGTGGCCGGTCGGGTCGTACGCGGACGACATGCTCCTCGGCGCCTACCCGGACGTCGCGCGCGGGCTCGGGTTCTCGTTTCTCGAGCGTGACGACGACGCGAACCCGGCGAAGACGGCGACGGGCACCGGCCTCGCGGGCGGCTTCGAGCCCGTCGTCGTGCCGTCGCCGCGGTTCCCGACCGCCGCAGACGCGATCCGCCACGTCAAGGAGGCGCGCTACGCCCGCGGCGGGCCGCTCAGCACCGAGGTGAGCTCGAACGACGTGGCG
>JAIBAC010000128.1 GCA_019695375.1 Acidimicrobiia bacterium | reverse complement strand
CTCGCCGACACCGCGCGAAGGGTGCGCGCCGCTCTCGCCGCCATCTGACTGTGCCCCATGCGGTCCGGGACCGAGGACGTGGGGACGTGGAGTGGCGTGTGAGCGCGTTCTGCGTCCCCACGTCGGGCACCGCCGAGGACGTGGGGACGTGGAGTGGCGTGTGAGCGCGTTCTGCGTCCCCACGTCGGGGGCGGCGGCCGTGACTGGAACGGGACCGGCGCCGGCGGGCACACTCGCGCCATGTCCGAGGACGACCGCCAAGAGGGCGAGAGCAGCGAATCCGCCGAAGCCGCCGAGGAGCTCGAGTTCGCGGAGGCCGCCGGCGACGACGAGCTCAGCGCCGAGGAGCAGGCGCTCTTCGCGTCGTACGTGTTCCCCGAGCCGAGCCACAGGCGCATCTCGGCCGTCGCCTTCTGGACGTTCGGCGCCGCCCTGATCGTGGCCTGGATCGCGCTGCGCTCCGACCCGGTGGTGTCGGTCGGCGCCCTCGTCGGCGGGATCACACTGGTGGGCGCCGGGGTGTGGTTCTGGAGCGCCGGGTGGCATCTACGCCTCGACCAGGGCGAGGCCCTGATCACCGCGACCCGCGAGGCTGGTTTCCCTGTGGGGCACGCGTCGGCGCTGCTGGGCTGGCGCGGCGTGACGGCGCGGCCGACGTGGAGGATCCTGCTGTACTCGGCGGAGACCCCACCGAGCCGCCGTGGCCTCGTCGAGATCGATGCCACCACCGGCGAGGTCCTCGGCTCCTACACCGGCGACAACGTCGAGGACTGGTAGGCGCACAGCGCGGAGTCACCACTCCACTTGAAGTCCCGCGCCGGACACGGGCGACGTCAGGCGTCGTCCTCCTTGGCTGCCGCGACGATCTTGTCGGTGAGGTGCGGCGGGATCTCGTCGTAGTGGTCGAACGTGAGGCTGAAGCTGCCACGCCCCGACGTCATCGAGCGCAGGTCGATCGAATAGCGGTGCACCTCGGCCATCGGCACCATCGCACGGATGAGCTGGCGCCCGCCCGGCACCGACTCCATCCCCTGCAGACGGCCGCGCCGGGAGTTCAGGTCGCCGGTCACGTCACCCGCCAGCGCATCCGGTACGAGCACTTCGATCCGGCCGATCGGCTCGAGCAGCACCGGGTGCCCCGCCGCCATCGCGCCGCGCAGGGCGAGCGAGCCCGCCATCTTGAAGCTGTGCTCGTCTGAGTCGACCGAGTGGGCCTTGCCGTCGTCGACGATGAGGCGCACGTCGACGACGGGGAAGCCGGCGAGCGGGCCGCGGGCCATCGCCTCTTGGATCCCCTTGTCGACGGCGGGGATGAACTGGCGCGGAATGGACCCGCCGACGACCTTGTCCACGAACTCGTAGCCCTCGCCGCGGGGCAGCGGCTCGAGGCGCACGTGCGCGACGCCGAACTGGCCACGCCCGCCGGACTGCTTCTTGTGCTTGCCCTCGAACTCCGACGCCGTCGTCGCCGTCTCCCGGTACGCGACCTGCGGCTCGGCCGTCTCGATCTCGACACCGAACTTGCGGTGCATGCGCTCGAGCGTGATCTGCACGTGGGTCTCACCCATGCCCCACAGCAACGTCTGGTGCGTCTCGGGGTTGCGCTCGATGCGAATCGCAGGGTCCTCCTCGACGGCGCGGTGCGTGGCGTTGGCGAGCTTGTCCTCGTCGCCCTTGGTCTTGCACGCGATCGCGACGGCGTAGACCGGCTCCAGCGGTACGGGGCGGGCGAGCTCCAGCGGAGCGGACTTGTCGGCGAGGGAGTCGCCGGTCTGCACATCGGGCAGCTTGGCGACCGCGCCGAGGTCGCCGTACGCGAACTCGGGCACCGACTCGTGGTCCTTGCCGACAAGCGCGAACAGCTGATGGAGGCGCTCGTCGTGGCCTGTGCGCTGGTTCATCAGGTGGATGTCGGGCCTCACGCTGCCGCGTGCCACACGGAAGTAGCTGATCTGGCCGACGAAGGGGTCGGCGTAGTTCTTGTAGACGTACGCCGCCGGCGCTCCGCCGGGGCCGTCTTCGACGCGGGCACCGTCGGTGGTCGGCATACCCGGCCGGTCCAGTGGGGACGGGCCCGCCTCGCACACGAGCTGCAGCAGGCGGTCGAGGCCGATGCGCCGGGTCGCGGATCCGATCACGACGGGAAACGTCTCGCCGGCAGCGACTCCCTTGCCGAGCGCCCCGAGAAGCTCCTTGGTGTCGATCTCCTCGTCCCCGAAGTAGCGCTCCATGAGCGCCTCGTCCGTCTCGATGATGGCCTCGATGGTGCGGGTGTTCGCCTCTTGCGCGGCGGCAGCCAGCTCGTCGGGAACGGCCTCCTCGGACACGCCGGCATCGTCGTCGTAGCGCAGCGCCGTGTTCGCGAGGATGTCGATCACGCCGGCGAAGTCGTGCTCCTCGCCGAGGGGCAGGTGCAACGGAGCTATCCCGCTCCCGAACGCGTCCGTGAGCGACTCGACGGTTTGAGCGACCGACGCGCGCTCGCGGTCGACCTTGTTGACGAAGACCATGCGCGGCAGGTCGAGGTCGGCCGCCATCTGCCAGATGATCTCGTGCTGGACCTCGACACCCTCGACCGCGCCGACCACGAGCACGACGAGGTCGGCCACCGACATCGCGGCCTGCACCTCGCCGATGAAGTCCGCGTAGCCGGGCGCATCGAGGAGGTTCACCTTGTAGCCCTCCCACTCGACCGGCGCCGTGGCCAGCGACACCGAGAAGCCCTTCTGCTTCTCCTCGTCCTCGAAGTCGAGCACGGTCGTGCCGTCCTCGACGCGCCCGACCCGGTTGGTGCGACCCGACAGGTTGAGCAGTGCCTCGGCGAGCGTCGTCTTGCCCGTGCCCCCGTGCCCCGCGAGCAGCACGTTTCGGATGCGATCCGATGGATACGCCTTCACTGGACCCCCTCGTGGTCATGGTGCCTGGCGGACGGCGGCCCACCCCCGCGCGGGCCACGCCGGGCATGATAGGACCGGCTCCGCTCGCGCCCATCGCGTGCGCACAGCAAGCACCCGGGAGGGCCTCCCAGAATGCTTGTCGGGTGCTGGACAGGTGTGTTACCTTGACACTGCTCGCGAAAGTAAGCACCGCCTGCCTGGCCACACCCACAGGGAGACTTGTGTGATCGACGCACATGGACGTCCCGGCACGGCGAAGGTGACCGACGCCGTCGGCCGGTTCTTCGCCCGCCGTGGTGTCACACCAGATCAGATCACCATCGCAGGTGTGATCCTGTTCATCCCCGTCGCGGCACTCCTCGCGACCGGGCACATGCTCCCCGCCTTCTTCCTCGGCGCGTTCGCGATGCTGCTCGACGTCGCCGACGGCGCGGTGGCCAAGGCCCGCGGTGGCGGCAGTCGCAGGGGCGCGGTCCTCGATTCGGTCGCCGACCGCATCACCGACGCGATGATGCTCTGCGCGATCGCCGTGTACCTGGGCCGCGAGTCCGGCGCCCTCGCGATGCTCGCGATCGGCGTGCTCGTCGCCTCCTACATCGTCTCCTACATCCGCTCCAAGGCGGCCGAGCACGACTTCGACGCCCACGTCGGGTTGATGGAGCGCTTCGAGCGCACACTCCTCGTCGGCGTCGGCGTGCTCCTGCAGACCTGGTGGAACGTCCTGCCCGCAGTGCTGTGGGTGGTCCTCGTCCTCACTCTCGTCACCGCCGTGCAGCGCCTCATGGCGGTGTGGCGCCAAGGCCGCGCCGAACCTCCGCTTCCCGCCGAGGACGTACGGGTGCTCCCCGAATGGCGCGAGCTACGCAGTCAGCTCGAGGCCGAGGACGTCCGCTCCGTCTTCGCGAACCAGCGCAGCGAGTGGGTGCACCGGCGCGAGGTCGCGCGCGAGCGACGCCTCGCCGCCCGCGCCGAACGCGACCGCATCCGGCGCCAGATCGAGGCCGACGGGCGCCGGCGGCGCGAGAACCGCTCGCGCAGGCCGCGACAGCTCCACCGCCGAAGCATCGGTGGCACCCGGAGGCCGTGAACCCACGTGATCACCGATGTCGACGACGACCCTGTCGCCCGCGCGCGTGGACGCGCGGTCGTCGGGGTGTACAAGGCGGGCACCGCACTCGCTGGAGCCCTGCCCGACTCGGTCGCGAACGCGATCGCCGCGGGACTGAGCCGCACCTTCAAACGCGCGATGGGCGGCCGGCGCCGCATGCTGCAACGCCACATGCGCCGGGCGCTCGGTCCCGAGGCGACGCCCGCGCAGGTGCGCAAGACCGTCGACGCCGCGTTCAGCTCCTACGCGCGGTACTGGGTCGAGACGTTCCGCATCGCGTCCTACACGGGAGCCGACCTCGACCGCATCTTCAGCATCGAGGGCTGGGAGCACATCGCGCGGCCTCTCGACGACGGCCGTGGGGTCATCCTGGCGCTGCCACACGTCGGCCAGTGGGAGGTCGCTGCGGCATGGATGCACCACCACGGCCAGCACCTCACCGCCGTCGCCGAACGCCTCGACCCGCCTGAGCTGTACGACTGGTTCGTCGAGATGCGCGAGAACCGCCTCGGCCTCGACATCGTCTCCGTCGACGATCCCGTCGCCGGACGCAAGCTGATCGAGGCCCTGCGCGCCGGAGAGGTCGTCACACTGCTCTCGGACCGCGACCTCACCGGGAACGGTCCCGAGGTCGAGTTCTTCGGGGAGCTGACCACGCTCCCGGCGGGGCCCGCACGCCTCGCCATCCAGACCGGAGCCGCCCTCGTGCCGGTGGCCGTGTACGAGGACGGGTGGTGGCGATACCGCGCTGTGCTGCGGCCCGAGCTCGAAGTGCCCGCCGAGGGAACGAAGGCCGAGCGCACGCAGGCGCTCACCCAGCAGCTCGCGTACGAGCTCGAGGGCATGATCCGGCGTGCGCCGTCACAGTGGCACCTGCTGCAGCCGAACTGGCCGTCGGACTTCGAGGCGCAGCAGCGTTGGGAAGCCGAAACCGCCGGTGCTGCGCGCGGCTCCACATGAGGGTCGCCGTCGTCTGTCCGTACTCGCTGGGGGTGCCCGGCGGTGTGCAGACCCATGTCCTCGCCCTCGGCCGTGCACTACGGGGCCTCGGCATCGACGCGACCGTCGTCGCCCCGACCGACGGCAGGCTCGAGAGCGATCCCGGCGTCCCGGTCCGTTCCGTCGGCGGCTCAATCGGGTTCCGGGTCAACGGCTCCACCGCACCTCTCGCCGTCGGACCCGTCGTCGCCGCGCGGGCACGGGCAGCGGTGCGCGGCTTCGACGTCGTGCACGTGCACGAGCCGCTGCAGTTCGCCGTCTCGCTCGTCGCCACCACGACCGCGCCGCATCCCGTCGTCGGCACCTTCCACGCAGCGGCCGACTCCATGGCCTGGTACGGCGCGCTCAAGCCTGTGTTCCGGCTCGCTGTGCACCGCCTCGACGCATCGTGGGCGGTCAGCCCGGCGGCCGCAGCTCTCGTCGACCGCTACTTCGGGCTGCGACCGCCGATCGAGCCGAACGGTGTCGAGGTCGCACGCTTCGCTGCGGCCGAGCCGCTCGAGCTCCGCAGGGACGTCGGCGGGCCGGTGGTGCTCTTCGTCGGACGCGACGAACCGCGCAAGGGCCTCGACGTCCTGCTCGACGCGTGGCCGCGCGTGCAGGCAGCCGTACCCACGTCGGAGCTGTGGATCGCGGGGCCCGGGACCGAGTCTGCGTCGGGCCCAGGCCTCCGGGCGTTCGGCGCCGTGGACGACGACACGCTCCCGCGTCTGTACCGTTCCGCCGACCTCTACTGCAGTCCGGCGCGCTTCGGGGAGAGCTTCGGGATCGTGCTGCTGGAGGCGATGGCGGCGCGCACGCCCGTGGTCGCGTCCGACATCCCGGGCTACGCGGCGGTGTCGCGCGACGGTGGATGCTGCAGGCTCACACCTGCCGGCGACGCCGTTGCCCTCGGCGATGCCATCGTCTCGCTGCTCGACGACCCTGCTGCCCGCGGGCATCTCGCGGAGGCGGGCACCAAGAGGGCGGCCGAGTTCGACTGGCCGGACGTCGCATCGCGGATGGCGGCGCACTACCAGGACGTGGTGGCCGCGCGGCGTCGTTGAGCGCCGTCGACGGCGGACCGTGGCGCCAAACGCCGCGCCGATAGACTGGGTCGCCAGCACTCACGACCACCCCGGAGACCACACATGTCGACCGATCGCGGCACCGTGCGCGTCAAGCGCGGCCTCGCCGAGATGCTCAAAGGTGGCGTCATCATGGACGTCGTCACCGCAGAGCAGGCGAAGATCGCCGAGGACTCCGGTGCCTGCGCTGTGATGGCGCTCGAGCGGGTGCCGGCCGACATCCGCCGCGACGGCGGTGTCGCACGGATGTCGGACCCCGCGCTCGTGACCGCGATCATGGACGCCGTCTCGATCCCCGTGATGGCCAAGTGCCGCATCGGCCACTTCGCCGAGGCGCAGGTGCTCGAGTCCCTCGGCGTCGACTACGTGGACGAGTCCGAGGTGCTCACGCCGGCAGACGAGGCGAACCACGTCGACAAGTGGGCCTTCACGGTCCCCTTCGTGTGCGGCGCC
Organism: Acidimicrobiia bacterium; assembly: GCA_019695375.1. Classification (GTDB taxonomy): domain Bacteria; phylum Actinomycetota; class Acidimicrobiia; order UBA2766; family UBA2766; genus JAIBAC01. The sequence continues at coordinate 2,543 of JAIBAC010000128.1, read as the reverse complement.
ACGAACCTCGGCGAGGCGCTGCGTCGTGTCGGCGAGGGCGCGTGCATGATCCGCTCCAAGGGCGAGGCCGGCACCGGCAACGTTGTCGAGGCCGTACGTCACCTGCGTTCGATCACCGGCGGCATCAAGCGCATAGAGCGACTCGACGCCGGCGAGCTCATGAGCGAGGCGAAACAGCTCGGCGCGCCCTACGAGCTGGTGTGCGAACTGCACGAGACCGGTGCGCTGCCCGTCCCCTTGTTCTGCGCGGGCGGGATCGCGACCCCGGCCGACGCGGCACTCGTCATGCAGCTCGGCGCGCAGGCGTGCTTCGTCGGCTCGGGGATTTTCAAGAGCGGCGACCCCGCCAAGCGGGCACGTGCGATAGTCGAGGCCACCACGCACTTCGACAACCCCGAGGTCGTCGCCAAGGTGAGCCGCGGTCTCGGCGAGCCCATGGTCGGGATCACCGACGTGGCACCTGCCGATCGTCTCGCAGACCGGGGTTGGTGAACGGACCGACGGTCGGCGTCGTCGCGCTGCAGGGGGCCTTCGCCCTCCACATCGACGCGCTCACCGACTGCGGGACGGCGGCGCGGGCGGTGCGCCTCCCCGCGGACCTCGCCGGCTGCGACGCCGTGGTCCTGCCCGGCGGGGAGTCGACCACGATGGGCAAGCTCCTCGACACGTCCGGGCTGCGCGACCCGCTGCGTGAGCGCCTCGCCGCCGGGATGCCTGCGTTCGGGACCTGCGCCGGGCTGATCCTCTGCGTCACCGAGGTCCTCGACCCGGTACCCAACGACGCGTCACCCTTCGGTGTCGTCGATGCCGTCGCACGCCGAAACGCATACGGGCGGCAGGTCGAGAGCTTCGAGACCGACCTCGCCATCGACGCGATCGGTCCCGAACCGTTCCGCGCCGTCTTCATCCGGGCACCGGTCATGGAGTCCGTCGGCCCCGGTGTCGACGTGCTCGGCTGGCAGAATGACCACGCGGTGCTGGCGCGCCAGGGCCCGGTGCTCGTGGGGTCGTTCCACCCCGAACTGACCGGTGACCGCCGCATCCATCAGTACTTCGTCGACCTCGTAAAGGAGTCCATGTGAGTGGCCACAGCAAATGGGCGACCATCAAGCGCAAGAAGGGCGCCGCGGACGCCGCCCGCGGGAAGCTGTTCGCGAAGCTGATCCGCTTCATCGAGGTGGCCGCGCGTGAGGGCGGCGGCGACCCGGTCTCGAACCCGACCCTGGCCACCGCGATCCAGAAGGCGCGGGACGCGTCGATGCCGATGGACAACATCGAGCGCGCGATCAAGCGCGCCACCGGCGACCTCGCCGGTGTCACCTACGAGGAGGCGAGCTACGAGGGCTACGCCCCGGGGGGTGTGGCGCTGTACGTGACCGTTCTCACCGACAACCGCAACCGTGCCGCAGCCGACGTCCGCAATGCGTTCACCAAGAACGGCGGCAGCCTCGGCGAACCGGGGTCGGTGGCGTGGAAGTTCGAGAAGACAGGCGTGATCAACGTCCCTGCCACCGGGCTCGACGAGGACGCCGTGCTCGAGGCTGCACTGGACGCGGGTGCCGACGACGTCAGGGCCGACGGCGACACCTTCGAGATCAGCACACAGCCGTCGGAGTGGATGAAGGTCCGCAAGGCGCTCGAGGACCAAGGCCTCCCGATCGAATCGGCAGAGGTCACGATGATCCCTCAGCAGACGACTCCCGTCCCCGAGGCGCGTGCGGCGCAGGTCCTGCGCCTCGTGGAGGCGCTCGAGGACCTCGACGACGTCCAGGACGTGTACGCCGACTTCGACATCCCCGAAGAGGTCCTCGCGAAGCTGGCTTGAGCGGCCCGTACCGCGCTGGTGCGCGCATGCGCGAGGAGGGGCGCAGAGACCGCTAGGGTAGAACGCATGTTCGATCGCGTGGTGCTGGGTCTCGATCCGGGCCTGACCAGGTGTGGTTGGGGAGTCGTCGCGGTGGTCGGCCCGCGGATGAAGCACGTGGCGCACGGGACCATCCGGACACCGAGGGACGCGCCCACCGGTGACCGCCTCGCGATCGTGGCCGACACGGTCGCCGAGGTCATCGCCACCCACCGTCCCAGCCAGTGCGCTCTCGAACAGGTCCTCTTCAACGGCAACGCCCGCACCGCGATGGCGACCGGACAGGCGGCCGGCGTGGTCATGTTGACCGCGAGCAGGGCTGCGGTCGCGGTGACGTCGTACTCACCGTCGCAGGTCAAGTCGGCCGTGACCGGATACGGCGCCGCCGACAAGGCACAGATGCGCAGCACCGTCGCCCGCGTGCTCGGCCTCGACGCGCTACCGCAGACCGACGCCGCCGACGCGCTGGCGCTCGCCATGTGCCACGCCACGACCGACCGCCATTCCGCCGCGGTCGACGCCGCGTCGGCGGCGGCTCCTGCGGCTCGCACGCGCGCACGGCTCGACGCAGCAATCGCGGCGGCGACGAAGAGGGACGCCGGATGATTGCGATGCTCAGTGGACGACCCGCTGCGCGGAAGGGGACCCACGTCCTCGTCGACTGCGCAGGCGTCGGCTA
>JAIBAC010000127.1 GCA_019695375.1 Acidimicrobiia bacterium | reverse complement strand
CGGCGCTGACCTCGCCGCCACCCCGGCCGTCGACGCGGCCAGCTCCGAGGTCGGCGTCGAGGTCGAGGTCCTGGTCGAGCTGCCGCTCACAGGTACCCATGCGGTGCGGGCCGAGGCCCGGGCGCGGCTCGTGCTGTGACCGATCGCCGGCCGCGCCGTGTCAGCGCGGGCCTGTCAGCGTCGCGAACACGCTGAAGTCCCTGCCCCCGAGTCCGGCTTGCTGCGCGAGCTCGAGAACCGTGCGGGCGAGTGCCGTCGCGGGCAGGGCGAGCCCGTCCTCGTGTGCGGCAGCGATCGCGAGCTCGAGGTCCTTGGCCATCATGTCGGTGGCGAAGCCGGGTGCCCAGTCGTTGGAAGCCGGCATGTCGGGCTGCAACCCGGGTACGGGCGCACGCTGTTGCAGCGCCCTCGAGTCTGCGGTGGCGGAAGTCAGGACCTCGAGCGTGGTCGCAGGGTCGACACCCTCGGCGCGTGCGAGGTGGAACGCCTCGACGATGCCGAGGGTGGTCACCGCGTACGTGAGGTTGTTGGCGAGCTTGACGACCTGACCCGATCCCGATGGCCCGACGTGTATCACTGTCGCGGCCGAGGCCTCGAGGACGGCCGTGTTGCGTGCCACGACGTCGGCGTCGCCGCCGACCATCACGCACAGAGTGCCGGCTGCGGCGCCCCACGGTCCGCCCGAGACCGGAGCGTCGAGGAAGCCGACACCCGAGTCGGAACAAGAATGCGCGAGCGAACGGGCATCAGCGGGGGCGATCGTGGAGTGGTCCACCACCGAGCCGCCGGACAGCTCCAGCGCGGCGATGACTCCGTCTTCGAGCACCGCACGCACCTCTGCGCCTGTGGGCAGCGCCAGGCACACCGCGTCGGCACCTTCGGCGGCAGCCGCGGGGGTCGCCGCCACGTCAGCGCCGGCTGCGGCCAGGGGTGCGCACCTCGACTCGGTGCGGTTCCACACGGTCACGTCATGGCCTGCCCTCACCAGGTTCGTCGCCATCGGGGCGCCCATCAGACCGAGGCCGAGGAATGCGACGCGCATGCTGTCTCCGATCAGTCGCCGTCAGTACTTGACGAACTCGAGCGGGCCGCGGGAGCGCTCGTGCGCGAGGAGACGATCGAGCGCGGCCATCCTGAGCTTGCGCGGCATCCGCTCGGAGAGGAAGAGGGAGTCGAGGCCGCGTACCGTCACCTCGGCGACAGGCCCTGGTAGGCGGTATGCACGGGCGTAGAGGCTCGTGAGCAGATGGACGTTCTCGCGTGCGGCCTTGACCTCTGCCTCGTCGTAATAGGGCAGCTTCAGCACCGAGTCGCAGAAGAACGAGTCGCGGTGCCCGTCGGTCAGGTAGCCCTCATCCACGCACACGTCGTACATGTGGGTGTTCGGGAACGGGTAGAAGACCGACACCTGCACCGTGTCGGGTTCTGCGCGGGCGTTGACCTTGACCGTGTCGAGGATCATGTCGACCGATTCGTGGGGCATCGCGACCATGTTCGTCGACACGGTCTTGATGCCGTGGTCGCGGCAGGTCCGGTAGACGCGCACGATGTCGTCGTTGGTCATGTGCCGGTGCAGGATCTTGCCGCGCAGCCACGGGTTGCCGGATTCGATGCCCATCGCCATCAGCTCGCATCCCGCAGCCGCGAACATCTCGATGATGCGCTCGTCGAGGAGGTTCACGAACGCGTTGCACACGAACGGGAGGCCGACCTCGACGGGGTAGCGGGCACAGAACTCGCCGAACCAGTCCTCGTCCCACGTGAGGATGTCGTCGTCGAAGCGCACGAACCTCATCGACGGCGTCTGCTGCTTCAGGTGGACGAGCTCGGCGAGGACGTGGTCGACGCTGCGGAACCGGACGTACTTCTTCTTGTTGTCGTACTGCAGCCGCTGGATGTGGTTCGAGCAGTAGGTGCAGTTGTACGGGCAGCCGCGGGATGCCATCACCGTGCCACGTTCGCGCTGATCCTCGCACAGGTTCGCGTCGTCGAAGAGGTCGCGGTCGGCGAAGGGCAGCGAGTCGAGGTCCTCGATCAGGTCGCGGACGGGGTTGCGCACGACGTCGTCGCCGCGGCGCGCCCACACGTTGTCGACGGCGGTCGGATCGCCCGAGCCGAGCGCGTCGACGAACTCGACCACCACGTGGTCGCACTCACCACGGAGCGCGTAGTCGATGTGCTCGGTGCCCGGCACGATGTCCGAAGGGTCGAGCATGGCGTGGACACCACCGCAGATCGTGACGGTCGCAGGGTTGGATTCCTTGGTCCACTGCGCGTACCGCTTCGCCTTCGGGTACATCATCGTGGTGGCGCTGAAGGCCACGACGTCGGGCGCACGTGTCTCCAGCTCCGCGACGAACTCTTCGCGCGCGGTCGGCTTGACGGGGTGGATCAGGTCGACCTCGTGGCCGGCTGCCTTCAGTTGCGCCGACATCATCGCGACCCCGAGGTGCATGCGCGCCTCGGGGAAGTAGGAACCGTCGGCGTACTCGAAGAAGTCCGGGTAGACGAACGTGACCTTCATGCTTCCCTCGGGACGCTTCGCGGCTGTCGCGGTGGCAGTGGGGATCCCGCCGCCGGCGGTCCCGAGAGACTAGTTGTGGGCTGTGCCTTCACCCGAGGGGGCAGGCTCAACTGCGTCGCCCGGAGACCGATCCATGGACATGGACCCGCTGGCACGGATGATGTGCGCACCGGCACACCCCCGTTCGGTCCCATTGGTGCGGGAGCACCTGCGTGAATGGCTCGAGGACGCCGGTGCCGGTGACGAGCTGATCGACGTCGCAGTCCTCGCAGCGTCGGAGCTCGTGACCAACGCGGTTCAGGCCTCGGGATCGCCTCGTATGCGCCTCGGACTCACGGCGGTGAGCGACGGCCACGGCCTCTACCTGTACGTGGACGGGCCAGGGACCGGTCCCACGATGGCAAACCTCGAGGCAGGTGGGGCGGGACCGACCGCTACCCATGGACGTGGCCTCGCACTGCTGCGCTCCATCGGAGCCGACCTCGCGTGCGGTCCGGCTGCGTCGCACTTCGTCTGCACCGGCTCCGAGTGCCACGGCCCAGGAGACCTCGCCGTCGCTGCCGACGTCAGGCACGTGGTGTCGTGCCACTTCTCCGGGGCGGCATCACTGGCGCTCGTCTCCGACACCTGAGCGGGGACGACATGACGGACATCACGTCGCTGGACCTGCTCGCGGCAGCGGGTGCCGGTCTCGCAGCGGGCGCGATCAACACCATTGCCGGCGGTGGGACCCTCGTGTCGTTCCCGGTCCTGCTGGCGTTGGGTGTGCCTGCCGTCACGGCGAACGTGACGAACACGGTGGCCCTCTGCCCGGGATATCTCGGTGGTGCCTGGGCCCAGCGCCACCACGTGCAGCGCCAGCGAGCCAGCGTCTTCGTGCTCGTCCCGGTGTGTGCCGCCGGCGGGCTTCTCGGTGGGGTGGTGCTGCTACTCACCCCCGAAGGTGCCTTCCGCGCGGTTGTGCCGTGGTTGATCCTGGCGGCCTGCGCCCTGCTCGTGGTGCAGGAACCGCTGCGCCGGAGGCTCGCGCGGCGGCGGGCTCGCACCGCCGCGTCCCCGGGTCCGGGGCCTGGGCGTGAGGCCGCCGCCGGCGCGGCAGTGCTGCCCGCGGCGGTCTACGGCGGGTTCTTCGGTGCCGGTCTCGGGGTGATGCTGATGGCGGTGCTCGGGATAGTCCTCGACGATGAGCTCCCCGCCGTCAACGCCGTCAAGTCGATCCTGTCGCTCGTGATCAACGTCGTCGCCGCGCTCCTGTTCGTCCTCCGCGCCGACGTCGCATGGGCCTACGCCGCGGTCCTCGCGCCGGCGAGCCTCGTGGGCGGCCACCTCGCAGGTCACCTCGTCGACCGCATCAGCGCCCCGGTCCTGCGCGTGGTCGTGATCGCGTTCGGCGTCGCCGTCTCGGTCCGCATGTTCACGGCCTGACAGCCGTTGCCCGGCCCGGTGGTGTCGGTGCTCAGGAGGCGAAGCGGCGGGCGCTGCGCTCACGCCTCTTGGCCGCCTCGACCTCGCGGTCCTTGGGCGCCGCAGTTGTCACCAGTTCGGCCAGAAGCCTTCGCGAGGCGGCGCTGATCTCGTCCACCGCACGCTCGAACGCCTCGGTGTTCTGCTGCGACGGCTTCGTGAACCCGCTGATCTTGCGCACGAACTGAAGGGCGGCGTCGTGCACCTCCTCCTCGGTCGCTGGTGGCTCGAAGTTGTACAGGGTCCTGATGTTGCGGCACATGTGACCGACGCTACCGCCGGCGCCGGACGCCGTGTAGGCCTGGCTGCCGGGGCTTGGATGACAGGTCGGCCGGCTGACGGGGGTTGGATGACCACAGGGCCGATTTCCGGCCGGATCGTCATCCAACGTGCCAGGTGGCCGGATCGTTATCCAACACACTGAGCGCCGTGGGCAGCGGGCCTCGTGGCTGCCTCGGCGTTTCCCTATCCTTCGCGGGGTCCGGGAGTCGACGAGGGGGGCCCCGTGAAGTTCGGCATCTTCCTGGCACCGTTCCACCCGACGGGCCAGAACCCGACGCTGGCTCTCGAGCGCGATCTCGAGCTGATCTGCGCGCTTGACCGCCTCGGATACGACGAGGCCTGGATCGGCGAGCACCACTCCGCCGGATTCGAGATCATCGCGTCCCCCGAGGTCTTCATCGCCACGGCCGCGGAGCGGACCCGCAACATCCGCCTCGGCACCGGCGTCTCGTCGCTGCCGTTCCACCACCCCCTCGTCCTCACCGACCGCATGGTCCTGCTCGACCACCTCACCCGCGGCCGGGTCATGTTCGGGGTCGGGCCCGGGTCGCTGCCCTCGGACGCCTACATGATGGGCATCGACGTGACCGCGCAGCGCGAGCGGATGGAGGAGTCGCTGGAGGCGATCATGGCGCTGCTCACGTCCGACGAGCCCGTGACGATGACCACCGACTGGTTCACCCTGCGCGACGCGCGCCTGCAGTTGCGCCCCTACACCAAGCCGCACCTCGAGGTGGCCGTAGCGGCGATGGTGTCACCGTCGGGACCGCGGGCAGCGGGCCGTTTCGGCGTGTCGTTGCTGTCGGTCGGCGCCACCACCCAGGGCGGGTTCAACGCCCTGGAGACAGCGTGGGACATCGCGACCGAGCGGGCGGCCGAGTACTCCAACACGGTCCACCGCGAGGACTGGCGCCTCGTGGGTCCCATGTACATCGCCGAGACCGAGGAGCAGGCCCGCGCCGACGTGGCCCACGGTCTCATGGACTGGGTGCAGTACTTCGAGAAGGTCGCGGCCCTCCCCCTCGCACCTGGCATCGACGACGTCGACAAGCTCATCGATGCCCTCAACAACGCCGGCCTCTCGGTGATCGGCACGCCCGCGATGATGCGCGCACAGCTCGAACGCCTCACCGAGCAGTCCGGTGGGTTCGGCACGTTCCTCGTGATGTCCACCGAATGGGCAAACCGCGAGAACACGCTGCGCTCCTACGAGCTCTTCGCACGTGAGGTGATGCCGCACTTCCAGGGTTCGCTGGTGGCGCCGCAGCGATCGCGCGACTGGGCGGCCGAGAACAGGCCTGCGTTCATGGGCGAGGTCGGAAAGGCGATCACCAAGGCCGTGCAGGACCACTACGCCGAGGCGGCCGCCAAGGAGGCAGCCGCGCGTGACGCGGGCTGACCGAGGATCACCGCCAAGAGGGCCGCGGCGCCGTCCTTGTCGAGAGGTTCGTTCCAGTTCCCGCACTTGGGCGACTGGACGCAGCCGGGGCAGCCCGTTGCGCAGCCGCAAGCGTCGATGACCTCCCACGTGGCGAGCACGTGGTCGAGGCCACGTGTGAAGCCCGCCTCGGCCAGTCCCGCCCCGCCTGGGTAGCCGTCGTAGATGAACCAGGTAGCCGTGCCCGTGTGCTCATGGACAGGCGTGGAGAGGCCACCGAGATCCCACCTGTCGCAGATCGCGAAGCGCGGCAGGATGCCGATGCCGGTGTGCTCGCATGCGTGCACAGTGCCGGGCACACGGGTGGCGTCGACGCCTGCGCCATCGAAGCAGTCCGGCGGGACCGCGAACCAGAACGCCCTGGTCACGAGGTGCTGGGGCGGCAGGTCGAGCCTCTCCATCGGCGACCGGCGCGGGCCAGTGGCCTCGGGCGCGTCGTGCAGCCGCATGCGGAAGCCGACGACCTGAGATGTGACCTCGACCGTGCCGAGGCCCATCGTGGTCCCCGAGTCCCCCAGACACACGTGCTCGTCCTCGCTGATCACCTCGAGGCTCGAACGGGTGCGAGGCTCCGTGAAGTAGTCGCAGTCGAAGCGGACGGCTCGCGCGACGTTGTCTTCGAGGTCGAGGTCGCGGACGAGCCACGACTCACCCTGGTGCAGGTAGATGGCGCCGGGGTGGACGATCCGGCATGCGCTCGCCGCTTCGACGGTGCCGATCAGCGTGTCCCGGTCGTCGTCGAGGATCCGGACGGAGTCCGGCGACGACGAGCGCAGCGGAACGAAGCGGGCGGGGGCGCGACCGACGTAGTGGAGCCTGCGGCGCCTCATGGCGAGGGTCCCGTCGGCGAGGAGCTGCGCCGGCCGCACGTCCATGTCGTCGCCGAGGGAAGGCTCGCGTCTGCGCAAGGGCAGCTCCGCCGCCGCGCACGCGAGGTGCGGCTCGTCGATCGAGGGGTTCTGCGGGCAGATGACCGCGGCCTCGGGTGTGCGGCCGAACAGGTCGCCGGGATGTGCGAGGTACCACTGGTCGAGCTGGTCCTGGCCCGCGATGAGGACGGCCCCGGCGGAACGGTCGGTGCGCCCGGCGCGGCCGAGCTGCTGGCGGAAGCTGGCGACGGTTCCCGGGAAGCCGCACATCACCACGACGTCGAGGCCGCACACGTCCATGCCGAGCTCGAGGGCGTTGGTGGCGGCGACGCCGCGGAGCCGTCCCGACCCGAGGCCGTCCTCGATGTCGCGCCTCTCGTCGGGCAGGTACCCGCCGCGGTACGCGACGACACCGGCGCGGGCGTCGCGCGAGAGGTCGTCGCGGGCGGTGATCGCGACCATCTCGGCGGCACGGCGCGATCTGGTGAACACCAGCGTCTGGAGCCCGCTGTCGACGAGGCGTGCCAGCAGGCGGCCTGCCTCACTGACCGGTGACTGCCGAACGCCCGCCTCCGGGTCGACGAGCGGAGGGTTCCAGAGCGCCACGAGACGTTCCGGGCGCGGCCCCCCGTCAACGGTTACCGCATGCACAGGTACGCCCGTGAGCCCCGCGGCGAGCTCGCGGGGGTTGCCGAGCGTCGCGGTCGTGCACACGAACGTCGGTGCCGCCCCGTAGTGGGTGGCCAGGCGTCGCAGGCGTGCAACGACGTGGGCCACGTGGCTCCCGAACACCCCGCGCAGCGTGTGGACCTCGTCGATCGCGACCAGTGACAGCCGGCCCAGGAATCTCGACCAGCGGTTGTGGTTCGGCAGGATCGTCTGGTGGAGCATGTCGGGGTTGGTGAACACCACGCGGGCGTGCTTGCGCGCCCAGCTCCGCTCCTCGCGCGGCGTGTCGCCGTCGACGACGGCGGCGGCGACAGCGGGGCCGGCGAGGCCGCGCAGGCGCCGGAGCTGATCGCGCGCGAGCGCCTTGGTGGGGAACACGGCGAGCGCCGTCCCCGTGCGGTCCGTGAGCAGCTCCTCGAGCACCGGGACGAGGTAGGCAAGGCTCTTGCCGGACGCCGTACCTGTGGCGACGACTACGGAGCGTCCCCTGCGCACCTCGTCGATCGCGGCGGCCTGGTGTGACCACAACGTGTCGATCCCTGCCTGCGACAGCGCCGCGGACACCGCGGGCGACAGGGGCGCTGCGACCTCGCCGCGGCTGGCCGGCCGTGCGGGGATGCGTTCGCTGTGCACGACGCGCTGGGACAGGAAGGGGTCGGCGAGCACGTCGGCGAGGGCACCGGCGGGGTCGGGGGAGTCGCGGGTCGGCATCACACGGATGGTATTCCACGCGTGTGACGCGTGCTCGTGGTCGCGGATGCAAGCAGGTCGGGGCCCGGCGTCCCTAGACTGGCTCTGATCGCCGTCAGGAGAGCCGCATGGTCGTGGACCTCGACCTCGAAGAGTCCGAACGCGGGGAGTACCGAGTCGTCGCCGTCGGCGGCGAGATCGACGTGTACACCGCTCCCACACTGCGCGAACGGCTCGAGTCGGTACTCGAGAGCGGCGTGACCAAGCTCTGCATCGACCTCACCGAGGTGCAGTTCCTCGACTCGACCGGACTCGGTGTGCTGGTGGGGACGATGCGCAAGATGGGCACGGGCTCCGCACTCGTGGTGGTCTGCAACCGTCCGCACGTGCTCAAGGTGTTCGAGGTCACCGGTCTGTCGAAGGTGTTCGACATCCGCCACAGCATCGACGAGGTTTGAGCGACCTTCGACGGAGTCCTTTGGGGGAGGCGATGAGCTCGAGGGCCGGCGCTGAGACCGTGAGGTTCTCGTTCTCCCCGCGACCCGAGAACGTCGCGCTCGCGCGGATGGTTGCCGGAGCGCTCGCCGAGCGCTGTGGGCTGCCGGCAGCCGCTGTCGAGGATGTGCGCCTCGTGGTGAGCGAGGCCTGCACCAACGCAGTGAGGGCACACCAGCGCTGTGCTCGTGAGGAGGCTGTGTCGCTCACGTGCCACCTCGACGGATCGTTCCTGGTCGAGGTGAGCGATGCCGGCTGTGGTGCCGAGCTGAGCGCCGACTCCGAGCTGCCCGAGCCGGGCACGGCCGAGGGCGGCTACGGCATCCCGATCATGCGTCTCGTTGCGAGCGAGGCGACGTTCGACCGCAACGAGACCGGCGGCACGACCGTGCGCCTCGTCGTCGGCGGCAGGGATGCCCGCCGCGAGGGGGATGCCGCGTGAAGACCATCCTGAACGTCCTGTGGTTCGTCTTCGGCGGCCTGATCATGGCGCTCGGCTACTACTTGATCGGCGTGATCCTGTGTGTGCTCATCGTCACGATCCCGTTCGGGATCCAGGCGTTCAAGATGGGCAGCTACACGCTGTGGCCATACGGCCGCACCGTGGTCGCCAAAGTCGACTCGGGCACCGGGTCGACGGTGGTGAACGTGCTGTGGGTGATCGTCGCCGGTGTCTGGCTCGC
>JAIBAC010000126.1 GCA_019695375.1 Acidimicrobiia bacterium | reverse complement strand
CGCCGAGCACCGCGCGCGCTGAGCGCGGCTGCGGCGACCTCGGCGGTCCCCCCCGTGGCAAGCCCGTCGTCGACGACGACGACCGTGCGTCCCTCGACCGGCGCCGGCTCCACGCCGCCACGGAACGTGTCGACGCGCCTGTCCACCTCGCTGCGCTCGCGTGCAAGGGTCCGCTCCATGTCGGCCTCGGTGAGACCGAGACGGTGCAGGAGCTCCGCGTTGAAGACGGTCACACCGCCCTCGCCGACGGCACCGACACCGAGCTCGGGCTGCATCGGGGCTCCCACCTTGCGCACGACGAGCACGTCGAGTGGAGCGCCGAGCACGCGGGCGACGACAGCGGCCACCGGGACGCCTCCGCGCGGCAACGCGAGGACGACCGGATCGTCCAACTGTGCCGCGGCAAGCGCGCGTGCCAGCCGCTCCCCTGCCTCACGCCGGTTCCTGAAGCCCGTGGACCCCGAGCCCATGGCCTTCAGGCTGCCACAGTGGCTTCGTCTCAGGGGGCGGGGAGCACGGTCACGTTGCCCGTGATCACGTCGCCGCCGGGGTTGTGGTAGTTGAGCGCGCCGCTCGCGTCGACCGACACCTTGTCGACGCCACCGATGGCGGAAAGGTCCTCGACCGTGTAGGTGATCGAGCCGGAGGTGAAGGCCGGGCCGAAGCCGAAGACCGTGAACTTCGCCCCGTTGAGTCCGTAGCGGGCGATCGCATTCCCGCCGAGGAGGGCGAGGCCGTTCGCTGACTTGTTCGCCGCCGGGTCCGCGTAGTTGGCCTTGCCGTGATAGAAGATCGTCTGGCCGAAGAACACGAACGGTCTCACGTCGAACGCGACCGTTGCCTGCTGGCCTGCGACCGTGGACGGGATCGTCACGACACCGGTGACGTAGGTGACCTTCTTGTTGTTCGCAGCCGAGTCGAGGACCGTGACGGTGCGCGTCGTGGACGCCGTCGCGCCGAGGTCGTCGGTCACGGTCAGGGTGACCGTGTAGGTGCCGGCCGCCGTGTAGGTGTGCGATCCGCTGACACCGAGGCCGGTGCCGGAATCACCGAAGTCCCACGCGTACGACGCGATCGTGCCGTCGGCATCGGCCGATGCGGAGGCGTCGACAGCTACTGCAAGCGGAGCGACCCCCGTCGAGGGCGTGGCCGTGAAGCTCGCGGTCGGCGGGGCGTTCCCGGTGACCACGACCGTCGCCTGCTCCGTGTCGGTCGCACCATCGTCATCGGTCACCGTCAACGTCACCGTGTACGACCCAGCTACCGCATACGAATGCGACGCACTCACACCACTGCCCGACGACGAATCACCGAAGTCCCACCCATACGACACGATCGACCCGTCGGAATCCCCCGACGCCGACGCATCGAAGTCGACAACCAGCGGCGCAACCCCCGACAGAGGCGTCGCCGTGAAGCTCGCCGTCGGCGGCGTGTTCGGCGCCGACACCACGACCGTCGCCTGCTCCGTGTCGGTCGCACCGTCGTCATCGGTCACCGTCAACGTCACCGTGTACGACCCAGCCACCGCATACGAATGCGACGCACTCACACCACTGCCCGACGACGAATCACCGAAGTCCCACCCATACGACACGATCGACCCGTCGGAATCCCCCGACGCCGACGCATCGAAGTCGACAACCAGCGGCGCAACCCCCGACAGAGGCGTCGCCGTGAAGCTCGCCGTCGGCGGCGTGTTGCCCGAGCCGGTCGCTACCACGGGGATGGTCGTCGTGTCCGAGTCGCCGCCGGTGTCTGTGATGCGGAGCTTGACGTCGGTCGTCCCACCTGACGTGTAGGTGTGGGCCGCGGTCGTGCCCGTGGTCTCGAACGTACCGTCTCCGTCGAGGTCCCACTCCCTGTTGGCGATGCCGGCGGTCGCGCTCGAGGCGGAGCTGTCGAAGTTGACCGTCAGCGGCGTGTTGCCGGACGCCGGGCTCGCGGTCCCGGCTGCGTTGACCGCCTTGCCGAGCACGGGTGTCACCGAGCCCGACAGGATCGCGGTGTTGTTGCCTGCGGCAGAAGGGAGGCCCAGCGTCGAGTTGATCGTGCTGTTGGCAGCGCCGAAGAGGCCGCAGTTGGACGCACCGGGCACTGCGAACGAGTTGTTCACGAGTGTCGCGGTGCCGTCGGCCGCGTTGTAGGCGGTGCCGCTGATCGGGGTGTTCGGCGCCGGCGGGGCGGTCGTCCCTGTCGTGAGGACGTTCAGGTCGATCGGGTTGCTGACGCTGCCGATCGTGCAGTTGCCACCGAGGTTGAAGATCCCGCCGGCGGTGTTGGTGAGCTTGATGTAGACGCGGACGCGGATGCTGGCAGCGCCTGTCAGCGGGTTGAGTGTCCCGGTCGCAGCATGCGACGGGATGATCTGGATCGTGATGACGCCCGCCGTCGAGTCGTACATGTACGCGTTGGGGAACACGACGCCGCTCGTCGGGACGTTGACGTTGCCGGCGCCGTCGACCGTGCCGGTGATCGACACGTCCACCTTCGGCTGGTCACCGCCGGCGAGCTCGCTGTTGTCGGTCGCCGACGCGCACTGCGGGTCGGCTGGGTAGTCGATGAGGCCGTCGAGAGGTGCCTGCGAATCCGCCTCGTTGTCGAAGCCGTCACTGCACTGCGGCAGCGGGTTGGGAGTCAGGTCGAAAGCCGTGGTCTTGATCGAGAGCTCGCCGCCGGTGACGTTGAGGGAGAAGCTGCCCGGGTTCGCGACCTTCTGCGCGTACGCAGCCTCCATCGCGGGCCAGCCGACGACCGCGACGGCACCCGCCGCAAGTAGCGTGAGGATCCTGCGCACTGTGCGCTTGCCGTGGTTCAAGGCGTGTCCCCCTGATCGAAGCCGGTGGGCGAGTCCTGCAGTGCAGGCGCGTGACACAATTCGGGCCGCTTCCGGGTCGTATTCGTTCCGCCGGCCCCGAGGCCCTTGCGGCCACGCTCACGAGTCCCAGTTCTGGGACCCCACAAGCCTCGACATCAAGTTGAAGTCGAGGTTCAGGGTTGGGCTCAGCTGGCCACCGGCCCCGCACCGACGGGACAGGTGACACCTGTCCCACCGATCCCGCAATAGCCGCCGGGGTTCTTGGCCAGGTACTGCTGGTGGTACGGCTCCGCGTAGTAGAAGGGCAGGTCTGCGCCGTCGAGGATCTCGGTCGTGATCTCGCCGAAGCCGGCGGCCGTCAACATCTCCTGGTAGACGGTCCGCGCCTCGAGGGCGGCTGCGAGCTGGCCGCGGCCGTCGGCAAGGATCGCGGACCGGTACTGGGTGCCGACGTCGTTACCCTGGCGCATGCCCTGGGTCGGGTCGTGGGCCTCCCAGAACACCCCCAGCAGCTGCTCGTACGAGACGACGGCGGGGTCGAACACGACGAGGACCGACTCGGTGTGGCCCGTGCGGCCCGAGCAAACCTCCTCGTAGGTGGGGTTCGCGGTGATGCCACCCGCATAGCCGACCGCCGTCGTCCAGACTCCCTCCGTCTGCCAGAACTTGCGCTCCGCGCCCCAGAAGCAGCCCAGCGCGAACACCGTCTGGCGATGACCCTCCGGCCACGGCGGGACCAGCCCATGACCGTTCACGAAATGGGCGTCGGGAACGGGCATCGACTCCGTACGCCCGGGAAGTGCATCTGCGGCGGCGACCATGTTGGTCTTGTGGCGCCCGAACGGCATCGGCGGCTCCTCTCGACGCGACGGCTGCGACGACCCCTGCGCGGTCGAGCTTACGTCCACGGGCCGGGCCTGATCCGGTCTGCGGCTCGAGCCCGCTAGGTCGCCGACGTCTCCGCGATGCGGGCACCGACGTTCGCGCACTCGACGCACACGGACTCGGGGATGACACCGATGCGCTGCAGCACGGCGAAGATCTTGCAGCCGAGGCAGACGCCGGCGAAGGCCTCGAGCGACGCCGCCACCACCAGGAGGGCGAGCACCACGTACGCCGCCGTGGTCAACCCGAACCCGAAGTGGAGCACGACCGCTGTCGTGGTGAACGCGGCCCCGATCCCCTGCGCGAAGCGCTTCGGTGGGCCGGGCACGAACTTCGCACGGAAACCGAGACGCGGCGTGAGCACCCGGGTGACGAGCTGGCCGAGGGGGCTGAGGGTCGGTCCCGTGAGGACGCGAGCCCAGAACCCGTAACAGAGCGGGACCAGGATCCACGCCTGGTCCAGCGCGATGGTGGCGACGGCCATGATCACGACGCCGGTGGCCACCAGGCGTGCGGACACCTCGTTCACGGGGTTGGGGAAGCGGAACAGGTCTCGCATAGCGCCCGCGAGTTTATCCACAGGTTCCCGACCGGCAACATCGCGTTTGCACCGCCGTGGGGACGCGAACCGCGCTCAGAGCGCGATCCACGTCCCCACGTCCCTCCCCCGCAGCTATCCCATCGTCTCGGCGTGGGCGAGGAGCTCGTCGCGGTGGTCGGGGTGTGCGATCGCGGCGATGGCCCGTGCCCGTTCGCGCACCGTGCGTCCGCGCAGGTGCGCGGCGCCGAACTCGGTGATCACGACGTCGAGCTGGTGACGCGGTGTCGTCACGACCGCACCGGCGGGCAGCGCCGCCACGATCCGCGACACACGCGAGTCACCGTCGCCGGCGGTCGCGGGCAGGCACACGAGTGAGCGGTCGTCGAGCTCGAGGCCGGCACCGGAGACGAAGTCCTCGTGGCCGCCGATGCCGGAGAACTGCTCGTCTCCACGCGTGTCTGCGACGACCTGGCCCCACAGGTCCACCGTGAGCGCGCCGTTGATCGTGACCATGTCGCGGTTGCGCGAGATCGTCTCGGGCGAGTTCACGACCTCCACGGGCAGGAACCGCACGTCGCGGTTGCCGTCGAGCCAGGTGTACAGCTCGGCGGTGCCCGCCGCGAACGTCGTGACCGAGACCCCGTCGAAGACGCCCTTGGCCGTGTTGGTCACCTTCCCCGCCTCGTGCAGCCGCATCAAACCCGTGGTGAACATCTCCGAGTGGATCCCGAAGCCACCGCGGTCGCCTCCGGCGAGCAACGACGCGACCGTCGACGGGATCCCGCCGATGCCGGTCTGCAGGGTGGCGCCCTCGGGGATGAACTCGAGCGCGTGCTCTGCGATCGCCAGGTCGGCAGCGCTCGCCTCGGCGTCGGGCAGCTCGAAGACGGGACGGTCGCTCGCGACGAGGACGTCCACCTCGTCGATGTGGAGGCGGTGCGGCCAGTCGGGCTCGATGCCGATCGTGCGCGGCAACGCCGCGTTCGCCTCGACGACGAGCACCCTGTCGCGATCGGCGCCGCAGCGCTTCAGCTCCCAGTAGGTCGCGCCCGACTGCAGCGACAGGCTCAGGTACCCGTCGTCGTCGGGTGGCGTCGCGATCGTCGCCATCACACGCGGCGCGAGCCGCTCGAGGATCGGCGCGAAGCGCCGGAAGTCCGAGGGCACGAACTCGACGTCTGCCCCGGCGGCGACCAGCACGCGTTCGGCCGGGCCGAAGAAGCCGCTGCGGTAGCGCACGCCCGGCTTCATGAACAGCGGGTACAGGTCGACACAGAGCGCCGTGAACACGTCGAGGTGATCGAGGTCGTCACGTTCGCCGAGCGCGTGGAGGAACGCCGCCGGCTGGCCCGGCCCGAGCGGCAGGCCGAGCGCGTCCACAGGACGCACCGCGGCGACGGCAGCCTCCATCGGCGCGAACTCGAACGCAGTCATGCGCGGCCCCTCCCGGCTTCGGCGATCGCGGCCTCGACGTTGGCGAGGCCACGTTGCAGCTCTGCCACCGGTGGCCAGCCGAAGCCGACGCGGAAGTAGCGCAGTGGCTGCTCGAACCAGTGACCCGGCCCGACCCAGGTGCGCATGTCCTCACGCAGGACCTGGTGGAACCTTGCAGCGTCGACCCCGGCATCGTCCGCGAGCCGCGGGAAGCAGACGGCCCCGCCCGCCGGCTCGACCCACTCCAGCGCGTCGACCCCGGCGATCCACGTCCTCACGACCTCGAGGCCCGCACGTGCGGCCGCGACGTTGGCGCGCCGCAGGTCGTGGCGGCGCCGGTAGACATCCGCGGCCACGGCCTCGTCGAGCACCGATCCGCAGATCACGGTCTGCTCCTTGGCTGCGAGGAACAGCTCGACGAGTGCGGGATCGGTGCAGACGATCCACCCGACGCGGATGCCGGGCAGCCCGTACGCCTTCGACAGCGACGACACCGACACGACGTGCGGGCCCAGTGCCGCCGCCGGTGGCCCCGGGTCGCCGTAGGCGAGGTCGCGGTAGGTCTCGTCGACGAGGAGGACGCAGCCGCGCTCGGCGCACGTGCGCGACACGGCGTCGACTACCCCCGCCTCAACGACCGTGCCCGTCGGGTTGTGCGGTGTCGTGATGCTGACCACACGGGTGCGCTCGGTGATCGCCGCCGCCACCGCGTCGGGGTCCAGACGCCATGCGTCGTCGAAGCTCAGGTCGAGGTGGGTGACATCACAGCCGATCGCGCGGGGCGTCTCGATGTTGGTCGCGTAGTTGGGACGCACGACGACGAGGTGGTCGCCGGCGCCGAGCAGCGCGGTCTGCACGATGAACAGTGCGCCGGCGGCACCGGGGGTCAGCAGGACGGCGTCAGGGGTCGTGGCGGCTTCGGCGGCGATCATCCGCCGCAACGCCGGCTCGCCGCGGTGGTCGCCGTAGCCGAGCACGATCGTGTCGAGGCCGACGTCGAGGCCGAGGCCACCGCTGCCGAGCGTGACGTCGGGCATCGAGCTCTCCGCCAGGTTCGCTGCGATCGTCGCGTAGCCGGCTTCCTCGGGCGACTCCACCTCGATCGGCATCCGCACGTACCGCATGGCGGACATGTCTAGCTGTCGGGATCGAGGCCGGCGGGGCGGAAGCGGTCGACGATCAACGAAGCGGGCACCACGAGGATCCAGGTCCACCGCGCCCACGAGGTCGACACCCATGCGATCGGCACGCTCACGAGGAAGACCGGGACCGGGACGAACCTCGCCGCGAGGGCGAACGCTGTCGCGCCCGGAGGCCACGACTCGTCGAGGAGCCCACGATGGGACGCGGTGCGGAACAGCCATGTGTCGAGCGCGCTCACGATCGCGACGTTGACGGCGTAGACCGCGACCGCGATCGCCGCTTCGGAGTGCTCGCCCACCAGCGAGGTCGGGAACGGCAGGAACGCGATGAACGCGAGCTGCACGAGGTTCCAGCGCATGAACCTGCGGTCGATGCCGCGCATCCTCGACGTGAGCTTGTGGTGCAGCATCCAGTACAGGCCGATCACCGTGAAGCTCAGGAAGAAGCTGAAGATCTGCCAGCGCAGGTCCCACAGAGCGGCGGGCAGGTCGTCGGCGGCGAGGTCGGCGGGGATGGTGACGTCGAGGACGAGCAGCGTCACGGCGATCGCGAAGACCCCGTCGGTGAAGGCCATCACGCGTGCGAACTCAGGTGAGTCCCTTTCGAACACGACCGGCGCCGGCTTGGTCTCGTCCACGAGCGCGATGTTACGTAGCCTGCGCAGCGTGGCGTTCCGCAAGAAGACGTACACGCTCGCCCGCCTCGCTGCCGACGTCGCGGCGCTCGTGCGCCGCGCCGGTGACGTCGCCGAGGTCAACGCCGGGATGGACCCCGCGTTCCGTGAGCAGGTGATGCTCGCGGTGGCGCGCACCAACGCCTGCCGCTACTGCGTGTTCGCGCACACCGACGCCGGCCGCCATGCGGGCCTGACCGACGCGGATCTCGCCCGCCTCGAGGGCATGGACGCCGCCGACTTCGACCGCCGTACGTGGACGGCGCTCGCGTACGCGCGTGCGCTCGCGCAGGCGGACTTCGGGCCCGTCGACGGCGATCTCGTCGCCGTGGTCGTCGAGATGCACGGCGAGGACGGCCGGCGCCGCATCGAGACCGCCGCGCGGCTCATGACCGTCGCCAACCTCACCGGCAACACCGTCGACGCGTTCCTGTCGCGACTGCGCGGCGACCCCGCACCGGGCATGCACGTGCTCGACGAGTTGGCGATCACGGCGGTCTGGCTCGCAGGCGCCGCCGTCACGACGTTCAACATCCTGCGTGCGCGGCCGCAGTCGCCGCTCGCGCTCCTCGGTGAGTTCCGCGCGATGGACACCGCGTCTGGTTGAGGCGCGGCCGGGGCCGCTCCCAGCACCGGCCCCGACCACACCGGCACCTTAAGGGGCCGCTGCGACACGGCCACGGTGCGTGCGTACCCTGCCCTTGCCGACCCGGAGGAGACCTACGTGATCTTGGACCGCTTCCGCCTCACCGACCGCGTCGCCGTGGTCACCGGCGCCGGGCGCGGCATCGGCGCCGCGACGGCGCTCGCCCTCGCGCAGGCCGGGGCGGACGTCGTGATCTCGTCCCGGACCGCTGCAGAGCTCGACGCCGTTTCGGAGGGTGTCGAGGCCGCCGGCCGGCGCGCACACGCCGTCGTCGCCGACCTGTCCGATCTCGACGCGGTCACGGCCCTCGCCGCCGAGGCGCAGGACGCGTTCGGGCGCCTCGACGTCATCGTCAACAACGTGGGCGGCACGATGCCGTGCACGTTCCTGGAGACGACGCCGCAGCAGATGGCAGACGCTTTCAGCTTCAACGTGCTCACCGCCCATGCCCTCACACGTGCCGCCGTGCCGCTCATGCTCGCCGGCGACGGCGGCGCGGTCGTGAGCATCAGCTCGTCGCTGGGCCGCTTCGCCGGCCGCGGCTACCTCGCGTACGGCACCGCCAAGGCCGCCCTGTCGCACTACACGCGCCTCGCGGCGATGGACCTCGCGCCACGGGTGCGCGTGAACGCGGTCGCGGTGGGGTCCACGGCGACGTCCGCGCTCGACATCGTCACGAGCACCGAGGCGCTGCGGACCGAGATGGAGGACAGCACTCCCCTGCATCGCATCGGCGACCCCGAGGAGATCGCGGCGACGGTGCTGTACTTGGCGTCGCCGGCGAGCGGGTACGTGACTGGCAAGGTCGTCGAGGTCGACGGCGGCATCCAGGCGCCCAACCTCGAGCTCGGGGTGCCGGATCTGTGAGGGGTTGCGATGACGTACAGGGTCGTGGCGTGGAGCACGGGCAACGTGGGCAGGCACGCGGTG
Source organism: Acidimicrobiia bacterium (assembly GCA_019695375.1). Lineage (GTDB taxonomy): Bacteria > Actinomycetota > Acidimicrobiia > UBA2766 > UBA2766 > JAIBAC01. The sequence continues at coordinate 63 of JAIBAC010000126.1, read as the reverse complement.
GCGGGCATCGACGCGCACCCCGACCTCGAGCTCGCCGGGGTGTGGGTGTCGGGTCCCGCCAAG
>JAIBAC010000125.1 GCA_019695375.1 Acidimicrobiia bacterium | reverse complement strand
TCTCCCAAGATCGGGGTCCATCCTCGTGGGCGATCCCCAAGGAGGAGTCCCCATGTCCCGTGCCCGTCATGCGGTCGCCGCCGTCGCGCTCGCGTCCGGTCTCGTCTTTGCGGTCGCCGCGCCGGCGTCGGCTCAGACCGCAGACACGTCGCCCGCGCAGCCGCCGAGCACCCAGCAGCAGCAACAGCCGCAACAGCCTCAGCAGCAGCTCCAGCCGCAGCAGCAGAACCGGCCCGGACCGGGACCTTCGCAGCGGCCCCGCACGGACCGTGGTGACCGTGGCTACGGCGGCCGCGGCTTCGACGGCCGTGGTCTCGGCCGGGCCGGCCATCAGGGAGGTGGTTGGAGCACCTTCTTCCTGTTCGCGATGGCCTTCGGTGCCCTCGTGGTCCTCGCGATCGGCGGGGTCGTCGGGTACCTGATCGGCCGGTCGCGCAAGCACGGGAACAACCCGCCGGCAACGGCGGCAGCGACTGCTGCTGCACCGCCCAACCCACCGACAGCGGTCCAGCCCGTGTACTCGGCTCCAGTGTCCGGCCCTGCCAGTCCGGTCACCAGCACCACTCCGACGGCGCCGGAGGCGCCGACGGAGTCCTAGGCCCGGGGCTGCGATGGCAGGAGAGCTCGTCCTAGTGGTCGACGACGATCCTGCCATCGCGGCCATGGCCTCGCGCGCGCTGCGCCTCGAGGGCTACGAGACCGCCACCGCGGCCGACGGGCAGAGCGCGATCGACGCGGTGCGACGCGCCCTGCCGGACGCGATCGTGCTCGATCTCGGCCTGCCCGATATCGACGGTCTCGACGTCTGCACCCGCCTGCGTTCGATCGGCAACGACGTGCCGATCCTCATGCTCACGGCGCGCACCGAGGTCGCCGACCGCGTCGTCGGCCTCCAGAGCGGAGCAGACGACTACCTGGGCAAGCCGTTCGCGGTCGAGGAGCTCCTCGCCCGCATCGAAGCACTGCTGCGGCGGCGCACCGACCGAGCCGAGGGACCGTACCGCTTCGGGGATGTCACGCTCGACCCGGTGACCCGCAGGGCGAGCCGTGGTGACGTCGACCTCGAGTTGACGCGCCGCGAGTTCGAGCTGCTCGAGATGTTCATGCGCAACCCCGGCCAGGTGCTCGACCGATACCAGCTCCTCGAACGCGTCTGGGGCCATGAGCTCGAGGTCGAGCCCAACACCGTCGACGTCTACGTCGGCTACCTGCGACGCAAGCTCGAATCCGGCGGCGCTCCCCGTGTCCTGCAGACCGTCCGCGGGTTCGGCTTCGCGCTACGCGAGGGTTGAGGCGTGCGACTGCGCCTGACCCTGATCACGACGTTGATAGTTCTTGCCGTGTACGTGGTGTTCGCCGGCGCGCTGTTCGCGGCTCAGATGCACAGCGCGTTCCGCAGCATCGACACGGACCTGCGTGACGCGTCGTCTGCGCTGGCCGCTGCCGGTCCCGCCAGCGCGACTGCCGATCGCGACCAGCGGGTGCCGGGACGGCGCGGCGATCGCGGGGCGCGGTCGCGTCTGCGCGAGGCAGCCTCCCAGCCGGACCTCGTCGCGTTCTTCGGTCGCGACGGCACGTCGCGCCTCGACGGGCCCGACGGCGACGAGGTCACACCTGACGACGCCAGCGTCGAGATCGCCCGTCGCGGCGCCGGCGACCACACGTGGACCGATCGCGTCGACGGCGTTCCGTTCCGGCTCCACGCTCAGGGCTTCCCCGGCGGTGCGGTCGTCGTCGGTGCGCCTGTGACTCAGATCGTCGGCCAGCAGCGCCGGCTGGGAGGTCTGCTGATCGGAGGTGGCCTCGTAGTGGCGGCGCTCGTGGCGGGAGCGACGGCGTTGACGGCCGGCTGGGCTCTCAAGCCGATCCGGCGCATGCGCGAGACCGCTGAGGCCGTCACGGCCACCGAGGACCCGTCGCTACGGGTGCCGGTACCCGAGCGCGACGACGAGGTCGGTCGCCTCGCCCGCGCGTTCGACGCGATGCTCGTCCGCCTGCGAGGTGCGCAGCAACGGGCACACGACGCGCTCGAGACGCAGCGGCACTTCCTCGCCGACGCGTCACATGAGCTGCGCACGCCTGTCACGTCGCTGCGAGGCAACCTCGATCTGCTCAGCCGTCACCCCGACATCGACCCTGCCGAACGTGAGCAGATGATCGAGGAGATGCGGGTCGAGGCCACGCGGCTGGGGGGTCTCGTCGAGGACGTGCTCGATCTCAGCCGCGTCGGCGGTGACTCGGTCCGCTCCGGTGCATGGGTGATACCGGCGGAGATAGCGGGTGCGGTCGCCGCCGCGACGCGACGCCGATCCGACGCAGCCGGCAGGGACGTCGTGGTCGTCGACGAGACGCGCGCCTCCTACGTGTGGACCGACGCCGAAGTGCTGCGGCGCGTCCTCGACGCCCTCGTCGACAACGCCGTCGTACATGGCCGTGGCCGCATCTCGATGCGTGTCGGCCTCGACGCAGCGGGTGCCGTCCGCGTCGAGGTCTGTGACGAGGGCGATGGAGTGGCCGCGGGTGAACGAGACAGGGTCTTCGAGCGCTTCGCCCGCGGTGCGGACGCACATGGCCGCGCAGGCTCCGGCCTCGGGCTCTCGATCGCAGCTGCACTCTGCGAGCAGATCGGAGCCACGCTCGGCCTCGACGACGACGATCCGTCCACCTTCGTCATCTCGCTGCCTACCGGCCACGGCGACAGCTGATCGTTACCATCGCGGCGATGAGCGATCGACCTCTGTTCCTGCACGAGTACGTCGACATCGTGGGCGAAGGCACACACGCCTACATGGAGCACACCGTGGCGTTCGACTGCGAGCGGGCGGGCGGCAGAGGCCTGAGGCTGCTCGGCACGTGGGAGACGGTGGGCAGCACGGGCCGCTGGCCCCAGGTGGTCAACGTGTGGGAGCTCATCGACGGCTGGGACGGGTGGGCGCGCCTCACGGCCGAGACCAACCTGCGCAGGCGTGACAACGAGGCGCTCGAGCAGTGGTGGCGGACGGCGCTGCGCTCGCGCTCGGGCGGCTACGACCGTGTGCTCGGCGGCGTCGCAGGCACCCCGACGCTCGATGCCCTCGTCGCCGGCGGTGTGAGCGGGAGCCTCTTCATGCACGAGGTGAGCGAGGTGCGCCCCGGCACCGCCCGCGACTACCTCCGCGCCGTGCACGAGGATCTCGTGCCGCTGATGGCGGAGTTCGGCCACACGCTCGTGGGCCTCTACGAGGTGCTGATGACCGACTCGGAGGTCTGCGTCATCTGGGCAGCCGACCTCGACGCCCACATCGACCTCATGCGCGCTCGCGACGGGGGCACGGCACGCATCGACATCTGGGAGGCGACCGCGCGTCGCTGGCGCGTCCGCATCCACGAGGAGCTCCTCGTCCCTCAACCGGGGACCGTCCTCTACGCGCCGCACGGGCACTAACATCTGACGCCTCATCAGATCCTCGAGGTGGTGAAGGTGGGAACCGACCAAGACGATGCGGTCGCGCTCGACGGCAGGACCCTGGGCCGCCGCGGTCTCGAGACGCGCAGGCGCCTCTTGGACGCCACCGAGGAGCTCCTGCGCGAGAACGGCCTCAGGGACCTGCGCGTCGTCGACATCGCCCGCCGCGTCGGCTCCTCGCCGGCGACCTTCTACCAGTACTTCAAGGACGCCGATGAGGCCGTCCTGGTGCTGGCGTGGGAGGTCGCCGAGGCCGTCGGCCCGGTGGTCGAGATCATCGACGGCTCGTGGGAGGCAGACGAGGGCCTCGACCGCGCGCGCCGGCTGACGACGGCGTACGTGGAGCTCTGGGATGCCCATCACGCCGTGATGCGGGTGCGCAACCTCGCTGCGGATGAGGGGGACAGGCGTTTCCGTGAAGCGCGCCTCGCCTCGGTGCAGCAGCTCACCGAGCACCTCTGCGACAAGATCGCCGCGTTCCGCGAGGCCGGTCGTGTCTCGTCGCGCATCGATCCGTATGCCGCGGCCGCCTCGCTCGTCGCGATGCTCGAACGCGTGGGCGCGTACCACTGGGACGTGGAACGCTTCGGCCCGAGCCCCGAGGCCATGATCGACACACCGGCCCTGATCGTCTACCAGACGGTCACCGGCTCCCAAGCAGCCTGAAGGCCTGGCAGCATCAGCACATGACGGTTCCGACGGCTCTGCCCCCCTACGCCGAAGGTCTGCACCGCCTCGGTGCCGTGACGAGCACCTACCTGCAGCCCGACGGCGGGTTCGGGCTCTCCAACGCGGGTGTGGTCGCACGCGGCGACGACACGCTCCTCGTCGACACGTTCTTCGACCTCGCGCACACACGCCGGCTCCTCGACGCGATCGGCCGGCCCGTGCGCCGCTGCGTGAACACCCATGACAACGGCGACCACTGCTGGGGCAACCAGCTCCTCGCGCAGGAGGGTGCGGAGCTCATCGGACACCGCCACTGCGCCGAGGACATGACGAAGATCTCGCCCGCCGTGCTCGGTGCCCTCCTGAGGATGCCGCCCGACACGGTCCTCGGACGCTACTTCGCCGGCGCCGGCGACCGCTTCGACTTCGACGGCATCGAGGTCACGCCGCCCACGACGGTCTTCGACGACGAGCTCACCCTCGACGTCGAAGGTGTCGCCGTGCACCTCGTCCACGTGGGTCCGGCGCACACCCGCAGCGACGTGATCGCGCACGTCCCCGCGGACGGTGTCGTGTTCTGCGGCGACATCCTGTTCCGCCTCTGCACACCGCTCGGATGGGAGGGCGACACCGACACCTGGATCGCGGCGCTCGAGCTGATCGCCACGCTCGACGCGGGCACGCTCGTGCCCGGTCACGGACCGGTGTGCACTCCGGCAGCGGCGCTCGAGATGCGCGACTACTTCGAGTACGTCCGTGCCGAGGCGCGCTCGGCTTACGAGCGCGGCGTCACCTTGGCGGATGCCGCTGCCTCGATCGATCCCGGTCCCTACGCGGCATGGGCGGAGTCAGAGCGTGTCGTGTCGATCGTGGCACGCAACTACCGCGAGTTCGGTGCCGGCGACGGAGTCGACCCGGTCACGATGCTCACGTGGATGGCACAACGGTGGGAGGCGGACTCCCATCCCCGAGACGGAGCGGACTGAATGGAATTCGGCTTCTCGGAGACGACACAGGAGTGGCGCGAGCGCGTACAGGCCTTCATGGACGAACGGGTCTTCCCGGCCGAAGCGGACTACTACGCGCAGATCGAGGCCGGCCCCGGCCCCCACCATCCGCCACCGATCCTGGAGGAGCTCAAGGCCGAGGCGCGAGCGCGGGGACTGTGGAACCTCTTCCTGCCGCCCGAGTCAGGCGGCGGCGAGGGCGACGGCACCGGCCCGGGCCTCACCAACCTCGAGTACGCCCCGCTCGCGGAGCAGATGGGCTGGGTCGGCTTCGCGTCCGAGACCATGAACTGCTCGGCTCCCGACACCGGCAACATGGAGCTGCTCTCGCGCTTCGGCACAGAGGCGCAGAAGGAGCGCTGGCTCGCCCCGTTGCTCGCCGGCGAGATCCGCTCGGGCTTCTCGATGACCGAGCCCGACGTCGCGTCGTCGGATGCGACCAACGTCCAGAGCCGAATCGTGCGCGACGGCGACCACTACGTCGTCAACGGACGCAAGTGGTTCACCACCGGCGGTCTCGATCCGCGTTGCGGCGTCCTGATCTTCATGGGCAAGACCGATCCCGGCGCCGACGTTTACCACCAGCAGTCGATGATCCTCGTACCCCGCGACCACCCCGGGATCAAGGTCAACAACGACATCAGCGTGTTCGGGTACCACGATCGGGGAGGCCATCCGGAGCTGGTCTTCGAGGACGTGCGTGTGCCGGCGGACCACCTCCTCGGCGGTGAGGGCGACGGCTTCCGCCTCGCGCAGGAGCGACTCGGGCCGGGACGGATCCACCACTGCATGCGCGCCATCGGACTGTCGGAGCGGGCACTGCAGCTCATGTGCCTGCGCGCGGTGGAGCGCCACGCGTTCGGCAAGGCACTTGCTCAGCAGGGCGTTGTCCAGGACTGGATCGCAGAGGCACGGATCCGTATCGAGCAGACGCGGCTGCTCGTGTACAAGGCGGCCTGGATGATGGACACCGCCGGAAACAAGTCGGCAAGGACCGAGATCGCCGCGATCAAGGTCGCGGCGGCCGAGCTCGCGACGTGGGTCAGCGATCGTGCGATCCAGCTGTACGGCGGCGGTGGCGTGTCGCAGGTGTTCCCGCTCGCGCACATGTACGCGCACGCACGCACACTGCACCTCGCCGACGGCCCCGACGAGGTCCACAAGATGACCATCGCCCGCCGCGAGCTGCGCCCCTACGCTGAGTAGCTACCGCCGCCGGAGCACAGCAGGGGAGCACCGTGATCGAGCACCACGAGGTCTACGTCGACGGCGCCTGGGTCACACCTGCGGGGGCAGGCTCCATCGACGTCCACGACGCCGCCACCGGCGATGTGATGGCCACTGTGCCGGAGTGCGCGGCGGCGATCGTCGACGACGCGGTCGCCGCCGCCGCAGCTGCGTCCGGCGCGTGGAGCGCGACGGCGGCGGCGGACCGCGCCAAGTACGTACAGGCGATAGCCGAGGGCATCGAGGCCCGTGCCACGGAGCTCGCTGCCACGATCAGCCGCGAGGTCGGGATGCCGATCGCGCTCGCAGGGCCGATCCAGGTGGGACTGTCGGTCACGCACGCCCGCGCGATGGTCGAGCTCGCGGCGACGTTCCCGTGGGAAGAGCGCATCGCGAACTCGGTCGTGGTGCGCGAGCCCATCGGTGTCGTCGGCGCGATCGCGCCGTGGAACTACCCCCTCAACCAGATCGCGGTGAAGGTGTTCCCGGCGCTGCTCGCCGGCAACACCGTCGTCGTCAAGCCGAGCGAGGTGGCGCCCCTGTCTGCGTTCGCTCTCGCTGAGATCGTCGATGCTGCCGGCCTCGGCGCGGGCGTGTTCAACCTCGTGTCCGGGTACGGTCCGGTCGTCGGTGAGGCGCTCGCGGCACACCCCGCGGTCGACATGGTCTCGTTCACGGGCTCGACGAGAGCGGGCAAGCGCGTCGCCGAGGTCGCGTCGGCCACCGCCAAGAAGGTCGCGCTCGAGATGGGGGGCAAGTCGGCGTGCATCCTCCTCGACGACGCCGACTTCCCGAAGGCGGTCAAGGCCGCGGTCAACAACGCCTACCTCAACGGCGGTCAGACCTGCAGTGCCTGGACACGGCTGCTCGTGCCCGAAACACGCCGCGACGAGGCCGTCGAGCTGGCCCGGCGGGCAGCAGAGTCCTTCACCGTGGGCGACCCCGGCGAGCCGGGCGTGAAGCTCGGGCCGATGGTCTCGGCCGTCCAGCGCGACCGTGTGGTCGGCTACATCCGCAAGGGCATCGAGGAGGGGGCGACGCTGGTCACCGGAGGTCCCGACGCGCCCGAGGGGGTGGGCGGCGGCTACTACGTGCAGCCCACGGTCTTCGCCGACGTCGAGCCGTCGATGACGATCGCGCAGGAGGAGATCTTCGGGCCGGTCCTGTCGATCCTGACCTACACCGACGACGACGACGCCGTCTCGATCGCGAACGGCACCGTGTACGGCCTCGCCGGCGGGGTCTTCGGCGCTGACGAGGACCGCGCGGTCGCCGTCGCGCGGCGCCTGCGCACCGGCCAGGTAGACGTCAACGGTGGCCCCTACAACCCGCTCGCTCCCTTCGGGGGCTACAAGCAGTCCGGCTACGGGCGTGAGAACGGCCGCTTCGGGCTCGAGGAGTTCTGCGAGGTCAAGTCGCTGCAGTTCCGGGACTGAGCCCGCCTGGTTCAGCCGGGCGGGTTGCAGTCCACGCGTCCGTCGCGGGCGACCTCGTAGACGCGCACGTCGAGAGCGCCGTCGCCGGGTGCGGGATCCATGTCGACCGGTGTGAGGATGCTGCTCGACCGCGCCCAGTCGTACTCCGGCAGCGGCCGCGCCCACGAGTTGGCGTTGTTCGACACGACCAGGTAGTCGGTGCAGGCAGCCTGAAGTGCGTCCTCCCATGCCCGCTGGTCGTCCCAGGTGGTGATGCCGTGGTTCGCGGCGGGTTTGCCGAGGTAGTAGAGGTCGTTCGAGAGATCGCGCCCGACCATCCACCCTGACAGGACGCCGACGAAGGCGATGTTCTTGCCGGTCGGTTCGTTGGCGTCGAACCAGTTCGCGGCCGCGGCGGCGTACTCGAAGCCGACGTGGCGCGGGTACCAGTTGGCGGCGCGTGCGGGCACCGCCACCACGACCAGGACGACGGCTGCCGCCGTCGCGCCGGCAGCCAGCGCACGGCTGGAAACGCCGGTGAGCCTGCCGGAGGCGGCGAGCCAGGCGGCCAGTGCCGCGACCGCGATCGCCACCGGCCATGCCCAGAGCGGCCACTGGAAGATCGACGGGTACGCCTGAGAGATCGCGACGGCAGCGCCGCCGAAGACGATCGCGGTGCCGAAGAGGCCGTACCACCGGCGGTGGTGCACGGAAGCCGGGAGCACGGCTGCGGCTAGCGCGATCGTGAGCGTCGCGACCTGCGGGGCCAGGAACCGCATCGTGACGAAGATCTGGAACGTTGCGAAGCCGGTCACCGGGGTGACCAGGTACGCGATGCCGCCGGCAACGGGGGCGACCACCGCGAGGGGCCAGACCCGCTCCGAGCGCGCCCACCGCCACAGGCTCGGGAAACCGAAGACCACACCCGCGAGCAGCGGCCCGTATGCGAGGACGAGCGCGATGACCAGCCCGGTGACGGCCTGACCGGGGTCGACGGCGGCCATCCCGGCGACGGAGCGGTTGACGTCGAGGTTGGTCCAACCGGGCGTGGCACCTTGCAGTGGCCCCAGTGCCAGCGGCCACAGCGGGTTGCCGGTGACGACCATGTTCCGCAGCGGCCAGATGAGCACGGGAACCGCGGGCAGCACGACCAGCAGGACGGCGTCGCGCCAGCGTCGCCGTGCGAGCGCGACCACCACAAGCGCGAGGAGGCAGCACGGCACGAACGGCACCGCCGCCGCCTCGGCCCCCGCGCCGAGCCCGGCGGCGAGGGCGGCGAGCACCACCCAGCGGAGCCGATGATCGCCGCGCAGCCAGGTGAAACCCGCCCAGACGAGCACGGCCCCGGCGAGCACCGTGAGCAGATCGACGTGGAACGTG
>JAIBAC010000124.1 GCA_019695375.1 Acidimicrobiia bacterium | reverse complement strand
CACGACCGCCTCCGCGTGTCCCTCGGGGTTCTCGGTCACGTCCCGCGACGCCGCGGCGAGAGCCGACCGCTCGACGCGGACGTGCTCGGCGCCGACGATGCCCACGAGCGCGGCGTGCGCTTCGGCTCCCAGGGGCGGTGCGGGCCCGGTCGCGGCCGTCATGGGGCGTCTCCGTTTCCGCGCAGCAGCCGCCGCGGCAGCGCGAAGACCGCACCGATTCCGGGCCGCACGACCACACGGCCCGCCAGCAGCGGCCGCACGGGATCGGTACCGGTGGCGAGGGACAGCAGGGCGTCGACGTCGCCGTCGACGCGCAGCCACGAATCGGCGGCGAGGCCGTTCTCGAGCTTCACCTCACCTGCCCCGAAGCGCAGGGTGGCCTTCGACGTTCCGCCGCGCACCGCAATGACTGCACCGGTCGCGTCGAGAACCTGCGCGAGGAGTGGGTTGGCCACATACGGCGCCAGCAGCTCCTCGAGCAGCAGCACGAGCAGGTTCGCCTCACCCTTGTCAGGGGTTGTGATCCGCAGAGCCGGCACCGCACCTCGCACACGTGATCGAATGTTCGTGATGCTAGAGAACGATGCGGTGGTTTGGTGCGCGTGACAGCAAGGGGCTTCAGCGTCGATCCTCTCTGGGTCCACCGTCTCGACCCGTACTCGTTCACATGGAGCCCGACTCAGCCCGATCGACCCCACCCACCTTCCACACCGTCGGTCACGGGACCCTCGGCGCCGATGAGTTCGTGGCGTTGCTTCGCGGTGCTGGCATCGAGGCGGTCGTCGACATCCGCTCGCACCCGGGGAGCAGGCATGTGCCTCACTTCTCACGCGACATGGGCATCTGGCTCGGCGCCGACGGCATCGACTACAGCTGGGAACGGCGCCTCGGTGGGCGCAGACGCCTCGATGCGGAGAGCATCGACACGGCGCTGACGCACCCGGCGTTCCGTGCCTACGCCGCCCACATGCGGACCGACGAGTTCGCCGCCGGCCTCGCGGCTGTCATCGCAGACGCCACCGAACGCCCGACCGTGATCATGTGCTCCGAGAGCGTCTGGTGGCGCTGCCACCGCCGCATGGTCGCCGACGCCGCGGTGCTTCTCCACGGTGTCGCGGTCGCCCACCTGATGCACGACGGCAGCGTCCGTCCCCACCCACCCTGGGACGTCGCCCGGGTCGACGGCGACCACCTCGTATACGACGTCGATCCCGCCCCGTAGGCGCTGCCGGCGCCGCGGTGACGCCGCACGGCGAGCGCGGCCACGACGTCGACGTTGGAGCACCAGGCGGCCACATGTGGCCGCCTGGTGCTCCAACCGGCAGCGCGGAGGGAGTGGGATTCGAACCCACGGAGGGGGGTTGCCCCTCAGCGGTTTTCAAGACCGCCGCCTTAGTCCACTCGGCCATCCCTCCGAGCAACGGAGTCTACGAGGGGGGTCCGAGCACGGCGGGAGCACCACGGGCGACGAGGGCGTCGGGCACGACGACGCTGCCGTCGGGCTGCTGGCCCTGCTCCAGCAGGAACGTGATCATGCGGCCCACCGCCACCGCTGTGCCGTTGAGGGTGTGGGCGACGACGGTGCCGCTCGAGCCCGCGTCACGGACACGGACCTTGAGCCGGCGCGCCTGGTAGTCGGTCGTGTTCGACGTCGAAGTCGCCTCGCGCCAGCGGCCCTCCGACGGCAGCCAGCACTCGATGTCGTACTTCTTGGCGGCAGGGGCGCCGAGATCGCCTCCGCAGACGTTCACGACCCGGTACACGAGGCCGAGCGCGTCGAAGACCTCGCGCTGGCACTCCAGCAGGAAGTCGTGCTCGTCCCATGAGGCGCCCGGCTCGACGAACGAGAACATCTCGAACTTGTCGAACTGGTGCACGCGGAAGATCCCGCGCGTGTCCTTGCCGTAGGTGCCGGCCTCACGCCGGAAGCACGACGAGATCCCCAGGTAACGCAGGGGCAGATCCGACGCGTCGAGGATCTCGTCGGCGTGCAGCGCCGCGAGCGGCACCTCCGACGTCCCCACCAGATAGAGGTCGTCGGCCTCGGTCGCGTAGATCTGCGCGCGGTCGGTTGGGAAGAAGCCGGTCCCGTACATCGCCTCCTCGCGCACGAGCACGGGCGGGACCACCGGGACGAAGCCCTTCGGCTCGAGCAGGTCGAGCGCGAGGCGCTCGAGCGCGACCTGGATGCGCACCGCGTCACCGAGCAGATACGCGAAGCGGCTTCCCGACACCCGTGCCCCGCTCTCGGTGTCGATCACGCCGAGCGCCGTGCCGAGGTCGTGGTGATCGCGCAGCCCGTCGATCTCGGGCGGTGGATCGCTCGAGCGCATCACCTCGACGTTGTCGTCGTCGGTCTCGCCGTCGGGCACCGATTCGTGCGCCGGGTTCGGGATCGCGAGCAGCAGGCCCTCGAATGTCTCCTCGGCTTCCACCCGCGCCTTCTCGAGCTGCGACAGCTCCGTCTTGAGCGTCGCCATCGACTCGACGAGCGCCGCCTTGGCCTCCGGCGCGGCCGGCGCGATCTCGCGCCCGGCGGCCTTCAGCTCCGCGCGCAGGTCGTCGGTGCGCGACTGCAGCGCGCGCCGCGCCACGTCCGCTTCGAGGAGGCGGTCGACCACGGCGGGGTCGGTGCCCTTGCGGGCTACGCCGCGCCGGAACGGTTCGGGGTCGGCGCGCACCGCCTTGACGTCGATCACTTCGCCGGCTCGTCCGGTCCGCCGTCGAGGAGCCGTCCGAGGTCATCCACCCATTCCCCGGCGGCCGCCCACGCGGCCTCCTCCTCCATCTCCTGGAAGATGCCCTCGCGGCGCGCCCGCGGGTAGGAGCCGAGGAACTTGACGCTGCGGTGGCGGTACTTGATGCCCCGCAGCGCGTCGGCGAGGAGGGCGTCCGCGAGGTGGCCCTCGATGTCGATCAGGAAGTAGTAGTCCCCGAGGGGTCCCCGCGTCGGCCGTGACTCCAGGCGCGTGAGGTTGAGGCCGCGCACGGCGAACTCCTGCAGGATCGCGAGCAGCGAACCGGGACGGTCCTGGTACTGGAACACCGCGATCGAGGTCTTGTCGTAACCGGTCGCGGGCGGCACCCCACGCCCGATGAGCACGAACCGGGTCTCGGCGCCCGGATGGTCCGGCAGGTCCTCGTGCAAGACGGCGAGGCCCGACATCTCCGCCGCCAGCCGTGTCGACACCGCGACGCGGTCGCCGCCGGAGCGCGCAACCAGGGCGGCGGCCTCGGCCGTCGAGTTGGCGGCGACCACCTGCGCGTTGGGGACGAGCTTGCGCAGGTTCGCACGGCACTGCCCGGCAGCCACCGGATAGGTGACGACCTCGGTCACGTCGTCGAGCACGACACCCGACCGGCCGACGAGGTGCAGATCGACGGGACGCACGATCTCGCGTCTGATCTGCAGGTCCTTGTCGAAGACGAGCAGGTCGATCGTGTCCGCGACGGAACCCTCGAGGGAGTTCTCGAGCGGGACGACACCGGCGTCGACGTCGCCGGCCTCGACGGCTTCGGCGACCTCACGGATCGACGCAAGCGCCACGTGGTCGGTGGCAGCGAGATCGGCCGCGGCGACGAGCGCATCGTGGGTGTTCGTACCCGCCGGCCCCATGTAGCCGATGCGGCGGCTCACGCGATCTCCGGGACCCTCTGGGGACCGGCCATGGCCAGCTGGATGGCGGCCAGCTCCTCGTCGGAGAGCTCGGCGGAGTCCTGTGCCGCTGTGACCGGCTTGGAGTAGATGCGCGAGTCGGTGCGGCCGTTGATGCAGGTGAGGACGATGCCGCTGCCGTGCTCGTCGAGGAACGCCGCCGAGAACGACAGGTGTCCACCCATGTCCGCGAACGCGTCGTAGCGCACGACGCCGATGCGCTGCACGGCCCCCGCGAGGGCGTCGCGCAGTTGCTGCACGTGGCCGTCGAGCACGCCGACGTGCTCGTCGAGAGCCTGCACGTGCGCGACGTGCTCGGCCACGACCTCGACGAAGTCCTGTTCGCTCGAGTTCGCCTGAAGCAGCACGAGGGTGCGGTGCAGTCGCTGCAGCCGGAGATGCAGCACCGTCACCCACGCGAGGAGGATCAGGCAGACCACTCCCAGGACGACGCCGATCAGGACGGATCGCTCCACGGAGTGCCTTTCGCCACCGTCGGGTCATCGCGCGCGGACCCCGCCCGCGCCGCGGAGGGGTCAGCGTACCGCCATCGCGCCGCGCCCGGCCACTCTCACGGCGCCCGCCACTCGAACTCCATGCTGCGGGCGTTGTCGCCGTCGGCCGTCTCGCCCGGCAGCGGGCCGACGGTGACGATCAGGCCGTTCTCCTCGTCGGCGAAGGGCTCGGCGTCGGTGATGAGGACCTCCTGGCTTCCTCCGGGTTCGAGGGAGACCTCGTGGGTCGTCGTGCGCAGCTGCGAGCGCGTCGCGTCGCGCAGCTCCACCTTGACCGCGAGCTTCGACTCCGGTCGTTCACCGAGGTTCTGGACGCGCACGAGGACCTCGAACGGTCCGCCTTCGACGACGAGGTCGCCGTCGCCGTCGGTCTCCGGCTCGGGACGGAGTTCGACGTCGGTGACCGCGACGTTGCGGCCCGAACCCACCTGAGGAGCGCCCACGATCCGTTCGATGAAGGGCTTCACCGCCGGCTGGGTCGCCTGGGAAGGATCGGGGAAGTATGCAGAGTCCGGCAGCGCGGACGTGTCCGCGCCGGCGTCGCCGAGGGCGGCGCCGGCTTCGGCCATGAAGATCCGGTAGGTGCGGTCCGCGGCGAGGATGTCGCGATCTGTCTCGAGGATCCGGTCCACGAGACCCGACGTCTTCGTCGAATCGATTGCCCCGACTATCGCGTCGCGGTAGCCGGCGAAGGCGACGGCGCGGGCCTTCAACGTCGTGAGCAGGACCGCTGCCGCCGTTTCGAGACGCCCCGGCGGACGCAGGCCGGCTGCCTCGTCGGCGAGCTCCTGGGACTGCGCGGCCCACCGGTCGAGCTGGCCCTTGAGCTGGGGCCGGTCAGCGGGGGGCTTGAGCAGGAACCCGCGCAGTTCTGCGCCGAGGGCGTTGGATTGGTCGACGAGGGGCACGACCTCGCTGCGCAGGTACCCGGCCACGTCGCTGTCGCCGATGCTGAGGAGCATGCGAACCGCGAAGAAGAGGAGGCCTGCTGCGAGGACGACGACCATCGCGACGAGGAACACGTTGGGGCCGCGGCGGCGCGGCGGCAGTACCGCAGGACGTGGCAGCGGCTCGAGGCGCGCCCGGTCGGGGACGCCGGAGCCCGCGCCGGTAGGCGAGGTGGGAGCGGAGGTCGGTTCCATGAGGAGGAGTGCCGGAAGGGGCGAAGTATGCGCGTCGCCGCCGGTGGGTCGCAACCCGTCGCGGCTCAGCGGCTGGCGACTTCGCGCAGCTCCTTGAGCTCGAGGTGGATCCCGTCGGCGATGCGCTGGGGGTCGGGCACGGCGCCGCGGCACGTCAGGAACCCGAAGTGCAGCGACCCGCGGTAGCCCATCACGGTCACGTTGAGACCTGCGCCGAAGAGCAGCGGGCCCATCGGGTAGAGCGCCACCAGCTCGCTTCCCGCCACGTACAAGGGGAAGTCCGGGCCGGGGACGTTGGACACGATCAGGTTGAACACCGGTGCCCGCGCCTCGAGCTGCGACGCGCTCAGTGCCCGCGCGGCGAGCATGATCGCGGCGGGCGGCAACGCGTCGGTGACGCCGACGCTGCGGTCACGCTGGAGCGACGTGCGCATCTCCTTGGCCGCCCGCGTCGACGCGTTGATCACGTCGAGCCGTTCGGCGGGGTCGTCGAGGTTCGTCGCCAGAGACGCGAACATCGAGCCCACCTTCGTGCCGTCACCCTGGTGGTCGTCCGCCGTTCGCGTCGACACGGGCACCTGCGCGACCAGCGGCAGCTCCGGAAGCGCGTCCTCCTCGAGCAGGTAGCGGCGCAGCGCTCCCGAGCACAAGGCGAGGACGACGTCGTTGACGGTCACACCGAGCTCGTCCTTGACGTGTTTGACGTCTGCGAGGTCGACCTCGACCGACGCGAAGCGGCGGTGCGGGCCGAGCTCGGTGTTGATGGGTGTGCGCGGGACCGCGAACGGCATCGCGGGCACGGTGTCGTGGGAGAGGAAGCCCGCGACCGTACGGGCCTGCCGCGTCGTGCTGCGCACGAGGCGGAACAGGCGCCCCGGGACCGACGCGAGGGCACCGACACCCATACCGAAGAGCTGCATCGACGACGGCGCCATCGCCGCGTCGGCGTCGGGGTCCCACGGCTGCGGTGGGTCGATCGCGGGGTCGGGTTCGAGGTCGAAGAGGAGCTGCACGAGCTCGCTGCCGGAGACGCCGTCGACGAGGGCGTGGTGCACCTTGGCGAGCAGCGCGACCTGGCCTCCTATGAGGCCGTCGATCACCCACACCTCCCACAGGGGACGGTGCCTGTCGAGCTTCATGCCGATCAGCTCGCCGACGAGCTCCTCGAGCTCTCGCGGCCCACCGGGCCCCGGGCAGCCGACACGGCGGATGTGGTCGCTGAGCTCGAAGTCGGGGTCCTCGATCCACATCGGCCGGTCGAGGCCCATGGGAACGGGGACGAGGCGCCAGCGGAACTGCGGCACGCGGTGGATGCGGCTCGCGAGCACCTCGACGAGGCGGTCGGTGTCGAAGCCGCCGGGGCCACGGGGCTCGGTGACGAGGAGCGCCGACACGTGCATGTGCCAGGCGTCGGTCTCGCCGTAGAGGAACGCGGCGTCGAGGCCGCTGACTCGTCTCATTGGCGCCTCCGGGGGGCGCGGTGCCCACGCCCTCTCAAGGGTACGACCGGTGGCAAGGACCCTCGCGCATGCCTCTCGGCGCCGATGGTTGGATAACAGACCGGCCAGCTGAGGGGTTGGATGACGAACACGTCGGTTTTGCGCGGTTTCGTTATCCAACATCGCCCAGGTGGCCGGATTGTCATCCAACGTCGGCCGGCGCGCGAGCCCGGGTACCGTGTCGGGGTGGCTGCACCGACGGGTACATCTGGGGGCGGCGCGCCCCGACCGGGACCCGAGGACCTCCGATGGCGCTTCGCCACCTCCGGTGGTCCCGGGGGCCAGCACGCCAACCGCACCGAGACCAGGGTCGAGCTGACCTTCGACGTCGGCGCCGCACGCTGTCTCGACGGAGAGCAGCGGCGCCGGGTGCGTGAGCGCCACGGCGACGTGATCGTGGTGGCCTGCGACGAGACGCGGTCGCAGTGGCGCAACCGCGAGATCGCGTACGAACGCCTGTGCGAGCGCATCGCGGCCGCGCTGGTGGTCACGCCGAGACGTGTCGCGACGCGGCCGCGCAAGGGCGCCCAGCAGCGTCGCCTCCAGGCCAAGCGCCGCCGCGGCGAGACCAAGTCGCTGCGACGTCGCCCCGACCAGGACTGACCTCCGGCGCGGCCGCGCTGCGGGTCGCGCCGGAGCCGATCGGTTCGTCACCGGCAACCGATCCGGCTTCCCGAAGGCGATGACCAAGTCGACGATCGGCAACAGCGTGGGCGCCGGCGATATGCTGACGCTCATACCGAAGCAGGTCATCACTGGGTCGTGGTGATCGAGCTGCGCTTCCTGGGGGCTTTCGTGCGACGATTCCTGGCGCTCGCGCTCGTCTTGATCGTGTGTGCGCCGCCGGCGACGGCGGCCGAAGCGGATGACGCCGTCCCGTACCTGATGCTGAACGGCCTGCCGGTCACCACGGGCTTCGACGCCACGTCGGCACACGAGACGGCCATGAACGGAACCTGGCGCTTCCTCGAGGATCCCGGCGATGTCGGAGAGCAACAGGGATGGCAGGACCGCGGCCACGAACGCAGCGACTGGCGCACGATCGAGGTCCCCGGGAGCTGGGACGTCGCCTTCGGTGACGAGCTGTTGGGCTACCGCGGTGCCGGCTGGTACGCCCGCGGCTTCCCAGCACCGGCTCGGTCCGCCGGCGAACGTGTTCGCATCCGTTTCGAGGCGGTGTTCCTCGTCAGCGACGTGTGGGTGAACGGCCAGCACGTCGGAAGCCACACAGGCGGGTACACGCCGTTCGAAGTGGACGTGACGGACGTCCTCGAGGACGGCGAGAACACGCTCGTCGTGCGGGCGGACAGTCGCATCACGCGCAACACCATTCCCACGGACACGCTGATGTTCAGAGGCCGTCACGGCTGGTGGCCCTACGGCGGCATCACCCGGGATGTGCGTCTGCTGGTCGACGACGCCGCCAGGCCGTTCAAGCTCGACATCCGCACGAGACCCACCACACCCAGCGCGTGGACGGTCGACATCGCCGTCGGCGTGCACACGTCGGGCGCGCCGGCCACAGAGGCGTTGTCGATCGAGCTGGCCGACCCGACAGGCACGATCGTCGCGACCGCGGGGCCCGTCGATCTCACGGTTGCGGACGTCGCATTCGAACGCTTCTCGGTCGTCGTCGACGACCCGCAGGTCTGGGACCCCTCCGATCCGGCGCGCTACAGCGCCACCGTCCGCTTCGGCGACACCTACGCAGTCGACGAGTTCGGCTTCCGCACCGTCGAGGTCGCCGACGGCGACATCCTCTTGAACGGCCGGCGCCACTTCCTGCGGGGCATGAACCGCCACGAGGACCATCCCACACTGGGACCGGTGCAGACGCCCGAACTGATCGCAGGTGACGTCGCCCTCCTCGGCGAGCTCGACGTCAACCACATCCGCCCCGGCCACTACCCGGCGCATCCGGACATGCTGAGCGCTCTCGGAAAAGCTGGGATCACCATGACCGAGGAAATCCCCGTCTACCAACTCGACCTGTTCCACTTCTTCGACCGACAGCTCTTGGAGCAGGCGCGCACGCAACTGATCGAGATGGTCGAACGCGACCGCAACGAACCGGCGATCATCCTGTGGTCCCTCGGCAACGAGGTCTGGCAGTTCGTGCCCCAGGCAGGCACCTTCTTCGCGTCGTTGCATGACACCCTCGACCGCTACGACGACACCCGCCTCAGCACCTATGCGGCGTTCACGGTCCCTTACCTGATGAGTGCCCTGCCCGATTCGGTGACTCCGCTCGTGGACGTCGTGTCGGTCAACGAGTACTACGGCTGGTACTACCCGGCTGCCGCGTGGGCAGGGTTCTTCCTCGACCTCTACCACAGCAAGTTCCCGACCAAACCGTTCGTCGTCAGCGAAGTCGGTGCCGACGCGTTGGCCGGCCGCCACCTCGACCGGCCGCCTGGAGAGGAG
>JAIBAC010000123.1 GCA_019695375.1 Acidimicrobiia bacterium | reverse complement strand
CGGACGACGTCGAGGTAGCGGTCGAACTGGTCGGTGACGCCTTGCGCGATGTCCTCGGAGACGTTGGCGAGGCGGCGGTTCTCCTCGCCGGCACTCGTCCGCGCCCATGCCTGTGCGCCGAAGGCCGACATCAACAGGCCGACGCACACGATTGCCGCGGGTGTTACCCGCGTGCGCCAGCGGCGCCACGGCGAGTTGCTCCCCGGCGTACCTGCTCCAAGCGAATCGGTCACATGGGCTCCAGATCCCTGGAGTCCTAATCGGCGCGGCCATCCCGAACCTGAGCAAGTCGCCGCTGCGGACCAGGGCTGCCGCGTCAGGCGGGTGACGCCGTGTCGCCGCGGTCGACCGTGCCCCCTTCGACCACCTTGGCGTACACGCCGGCGTTGCGATGCATCTCGGTGGCCAGCGTGCGCAGGATCGCGCGGTCCTCGGGGAGGTCGGCGAACGCCCGCGTGGTCATGACGCAGCGTGGGCACGTGCTCGTGACCTTCACGACGCAACCTCCGATGCGCAGCCTGCGGCCGATCCACGCCTGCTCGGGCCACTCCGACGCTTCGTCGTCGACGTCGAGCACGATGTTGGGGCGGAACCGGCGCACGTCGACCTGAGATCCGGGCGTGCGCTGCTGGATCGCGTCGAGCGTCGACGACGTCATGATCAGCAGCGGAGCGGCGTCGAAGTAGGTGCCCGGCAGGGTCTCGTTGCGGATCAGCGCCGGCGGGAAGCGGTGGACGTGGGGGATCCCGTCGCCGCGCTCGATGCCCATCAGGGCGGCCACGTCGGCCACGGCCGCCCACGGTGTCTGGAGCCGGCGCCGGTAGTGGGCCTTCTCCGATGCCGGCAGGCGCGGCCACAGCGAGACCGGCGAACCGACGAGATCTGACAGCGCGCCGTCGACACCGTCGTCGTCGCTGCCCACCACGGCGCCGTCCGGCATCGTGATGTCCACATGGCCCGGTGCGGCGCCTGCCTCGGGTTCGACCCGGTAGCGGGCGCTCGCCGCCATCAAGCTGCCGAAGCGGCGACCACCTGTGATGGACCTCCGCGTCTCGTCGCGCAGGGCCCAACCGCGGTCGCCGACGATCCCGTCCTCCCGCACCGTGGCGGAACCGAGCTCCTCGCCCTGCATCGTCTTGACCGGGTACCGCCACAGGGAGGCGACGGCCATCGAGTCGGGCAGCGTTCGTCCTCGCACCGGTCGGGTCCTTCGCGTGGTCGCGGGCTCTAGGCGGCGGTGTACAGCACCGGCGTGTCCGACGAGCGCAGCACCGCGCCGGATCGCTCGAGCAGGTCGAGATGGCCCACGACCTCGGAGATCCCGAGCATGACACCCATCCCGTCGAGGGTCGGGAACATCACCTGGGCGATCTCGTACACCGACGGCTGGCCCATGCCGTCGATGAGCTCGAGGATGCGGTCGGCGCGGCGCTCGTGGTGGTGGTGCATGGTGGCGACGAGGCCGGGCACGTCCGCGAACGCCGGGCCGTGACCGGGCAGCACGGCGGCGGCGTCGAGCTCGGCGAAGCGATCGAGGTTCGCGAGGTACTCGACGAGGCTGTGCCTGCGGCCGCCCTCGACGGTTGCGTCGATCTCGAGTGCGGGGTTCGGCGTGATGTGGGGGAGCAGGTGGTCTCCGCTCACGAGCACGTCGGCCGCGGGGTCGTGCAGCGACACGTGGCCCTGGGCGTGGCCCGGGGTCACGTGCACCGACCAGGTGCGTCCACCTGCATCGAACGTGTCGCCGTCCTCGAGCGGCTCGACACGCGCCGGAAGCGGGTGCCGGATCATCTGGCGCAGCATCTCGAAGCCGGCCGGCAGCACGGCGATGACGTCGTCGGGCAGGCCGAGGTCGGAGACGACCGCGAGCGCGAGATCGCGGTCCATCGGCGTGTCGATCACCTTGTCGCGCTCGGCGGTCCCGCAGAAGACGGTGGCGGCGGAGTTCTCGGTGATCCAGCCGGCCGCGCCGAAGTGGTCCGGGTGGGCGTGGGTGAGCAGCACCTGGTCGACGTCGGAGACGGCGAGTCCCTCCGACGCGAGGAGGTCCTCGAACATCTGCAGCGACTCGGGCAGGTACATGCCGGGGTCGACCACTGTCACCGGCCGCTCGGCGAAGAGCCAGCAGTTGACGGCGCCGACCGGGAACGGGGTCGGCAGCATCGCGAGGCGCACCCTGTCGGGCAGGTCGTCGAGCGCGGGCGCGAGCTGATCGGCCATGATGATCTCCTCTCCGCGGGTTCGCCCGTCGAAGGGTGTGGTGCCCGAGAGACTAGCTGCGACAACGGGGGTTTCCGATGGCCGATGTGCTCGAGATGGCCGACGCCGTGTGGGAGACCGGTGAGCTGCCCCAGCAGGGCCTGATGCTCGTCGGCGCCGACAGCGTCGTCGTCGAGGTCGCGGAGGGCGTCGGCGTCCTGCCGTCGTTCTGCAACGTGATGCCGATCAGGGCC
Organism: Acidimicrobiia bacterium; assembly: GCA_019695375.1. GTDB lineage: Bacteria > Actinomycetota > Acidimicrobiia > UBA2766 > UBA2766 > JAIBAC01. Next base: position 6,839 of record JAIBAC010000123.1, on the reverse strand, counting down.
GGCGACGCCTTGGTCCTCGTCGACACGTCGAGCCCGTTCACGGCGGCGCAGAACTTCGCCCGCATACGCGAGTGGACCGACCTCCCGCTGCACACCGCCGTATACACCCACGGCCACGTCGACCACGCCTGCGGGATGGGACCCTTCGACGCCGAGGCCCGCGACCGCGGGCTGCCACGGCCGCGGGTCGTGGCGCACGAGGCCGTGCTCGCGCGTTTCCGTCGCTACGCGAAGACCGCCGGGTACAACGGTTCCATCAACCGCCGGCAGTTCGGCTTCAGCGAGCTCGAGTGGCCGACCGAGTACCGCGAGCCCGACGTGACCCACCGTGACGGGATCGATCTCAGCGTCGGCGACCGGCGGCTGCAGCTGCGCCATGCCCGCGGGGAGACCGACGACCACACGTGGGTGTTCCTCCCCGACGAAGGCGTCCTGTACCCCGGTGACCTCATGATCTGGTGCGTGCCCAACGCCGGCAACCCGCAGAAGGTGCAGCGCTACGCGGGGGAGTGGGCGGCGGCGTTGCGCGAGATGCTCGCCTGCGGCGCCGAGATCATGCTGCCGAGCCACGGACTCCCCGTCGTGGGGAAGGACCGCGTGGCCACCGTCCTCGCCGACACAGCCGAACTGCTCGAGTCGCTCGAGGCGCAGACGCTGGAGCTCATGAACGCGGGAGCCTCCCTCGACGAGGTCATCCATACGGTGTCGGCGCCCGCGCACCTGCTCGAACGGCCGTGGCTGCAGCCCATATACGACGAGCCCGAGTTCATCGTCCGCAACATCTGGCGTCTCTACGGCGGGTGGTACGACGCCAACCCCGCGCACCTGCACCCGGCGCCGCAGGCGGTTCTCGCCCGTGAGGTCGCAGCGCTCGCGGGTGGTGCCGGCGCGCTCGCGCGCCGTGCCGTCGAGGTCGCGGACGCGGGGGACCTGCGTCTCGCCGGCCACCTCGTCGACTTCGCTCAGAACGCCGATCCCGCCGACGCCGCGGTGGCCGAGGCGGCCGCAGACATCTGGGGTCGACGTCGCGACGCCGCCACGTCGCTGATGGCCAAGGGGATCTACAACGCGGCCGTCCGCGCCGGGATCGACACAGCGCGAGCCGCACCACAAGAACTTGACTGAATGGTCAAGTCAGCGCGAAGCTAGGGAGCCGCGGCCGGCATCCGCGCCTCCGCGTGCCGCCCGGCAGCGTTCGCGTCGAAAGGTTGACGAAGGTGTTCCAGCTCAACGACGAGGTCGCCGAGATCCGCGATTGGGTCCACGAGTTCGGCGAGAAGGAGATCCGCCCCCACGCCGCCCACTACGACGAGATCGAGGAGACGCCGTGGGCGGTGATCGAGAAGGCGGCCGAGGTCGGCATCTACGGCATGGAGTTCTGGATCCAGTCGTTCATGGAGCAGTCGGGCCTGCAGCTCCCGGTCGTGACCGAGGAGCTCTTCTGGGCCGACGCCGGCATCGCCCTCTCCATCCAGGGGACCCTGCTCGGCTTCGCCGGGCTCACGAGCAACGGCACCATGGAGCAGATCGGGTACTGGGGCCCCAAGTGCTTCGGCGAGCCCGGCAACCTCGCGATGGCGTGCTGGTGCATGACCGAGCCCCAGGCCGGCAGCGACGTCGGCGCCCTCCGCACCCGCGCCGTGCGTGACGGCGACGAGTGGATCCTCAACGGGACCAAGGTCTTCATCACCAACGGCGGCATCGCCGACGTGCACATCGTCGTCGCGACCGTCGATCCGGCCCTCGGCCACCGCGGGCAGGCGACGTTCGTGGTGCCCAAGGGAACCCCGGGGCTGAGCCAGGGCAAGAAGGAGAAGAAGCACGGGATCCGTGCGTCACACACCGCAGAGGTGATCTTCGACGACTGCCGCATCCCGATGGAGTACCTCCTCGGCGGCCCCGACAAGCTCGACAAGAAGCTCGAGCGGGCACGCTCGGGCCAGAGCACCGGTCGCAGCGGTGGTCTGTCGACGCTCGAGACCACCCGTCCCGCCGTCGCGGCCCAGGCCATCGGCGTGGCACGCGCCGCCTACGAGCACGCCCTCGACTACGCCATGGAGCGCGAGCAGTTCGGCAAGCCGATCTACGAGAACCAGGCGATCGCGTTCAAGCTCGCCGACATGGCGACCCAGATCGACGCGGCGCGCCTCCTGACCTGGCGGGCGGCGTCGATGGCCAAGAGCGGTGCGTCGTTCGACCACGCCGAAGGATCGATGGCGAAGCTCTTCGCGTCGGAGGTCGCGGTGCGCGTCACCGAGCAGGCGATCCAGATCCACGGCGGTTACGGGTACATCCGCGAGTTCCCCGTCGAGCGCCTCGCGCGTGACGCCAAGATCTTCACGATCTACGAGGGCACGTCCGAGATCCAGCGCCTCGTGATCAGCCGCGCGCTCAAGGCCAGCCACGGCAAGTAGGAGCAGAACGGGCGCCGCAGCCGGCACCCGGGTGCACGCCCGTCAGCACTGTCCCGCGGCGGGTACCCCGTTGAAGCGGTCGACGATGAACGCGATCGCACGCCACGACGCCACCAGCGGCAGGAGCACGTGCTCGCTCCCGTAGTCCGTGTACAGCGTCACGTTGGCACCCGCGGCGCACCACGCGGCCTTCAGCTCCACCGCCTCCGAGTAGGGGATCCCCTCGTCGTAGAGCGCGTGGTACAGGAACACCGGCGCCGTCGGTGCCGTCTCGCCCAGGGTGAGCTGGGCCATGACCGCTTCGACGAGCGGACTCGAGGTCGGGTCCGGGATGACGAGGTAGTCGGCGAGGTGCCTGAAGCCGTAGCGGAACACGAGGTTCCCGCACGCGTCGGCGAGCTCGGTCGAGAGCGCCCGGCCGCGGTCGTTGAAGGCGTAGGCGAAGTACGGGTACTCGCGCGAGATCGCGAGCGCCACGAGCAGCATGAACCCCGACACGAACGTCCCGTCCATGTGGCGGGCCGTCGCCATCAGGTTCGCGGGCGTTCCCCCCGATGCCACCGCCGCGAGGTTCAGCTCGGGCGCGTACGTCGGCTGCAGCTGCGCGGCCCAGCCGCTGGCGATCGCGCCACCTGAGTACCCCCAGAGCGCCACCGGCGTCGCGGCGCCCGAGAGCCCCGTGGCGGGCAGCGCTTCGACGGCGCGGATCCCGTCGAGGGTCGCGCGTCCGAGCATCAGCCCTGCACCGTAGGCGAATCGCGGTCCCTCGTAGTCGGGGACGGCGACGTCGTAGCCGCGCAGCAGGAGCTGCAGCAGCATGAACATGTCGGTGCCGGCGTCCTGGGTGTAGGTGTGCGACGGCTGGCATGCGGCGCCGAGGCTGTCGATCGCCACCTGGTACGAGACGAGCGGGCGTGGGCCGCGCAGGTACGGCATCGGGGATCGCAGCAGGGTGGTCACGGTGACCACCGGATCCCCCGCCGTGTCGGTGGTGCGGTACAGCGCCTGCGTCGCCCTGATGGGGATCCGCGTGCCGAACGCGCGGATGGACGCCGCGCGCGTGCGCAGCACCGTGCCCGGTTGGGTGGCCTCGAATCCCGGTGGTGGGGCGTAGAAGGGGTCGGTGTCGGGAGTCGGGGGTGTGAGCGGTGGCGCCGCGGGCTCGTCGGAGGGCGCGCAGGTGGCGACACCGACGTCGGTGGTCGCCTCCAGACGCGTGAACCCGTCCACGTGTATGCCTGCGGGGTCGACGCCGTCGTCCGCCGTCGCCGTGACGGTCACGACCGGCAGCACCGCGGCGTCGGAACGAACCGATCCGGTGAAAGTCGCCACGAGGTCGTCCCCCGACACCGTGTAGCTGCCCGCGAGGTTGCCTCCGGCGAAGGTGACCGAGTCGATGGCCGCGATCCCGTCGGGCACCGGCACCGTGATCGAGACGCTGCTGACCGTCACGGTGATCGGCAGCTCGGGGAACGAGCCCGTCACGTCGACGACGAACCCGCCGCGGCCGGGATCGGACGTGACGGGCGTCACCGCGAACGGCACCGTGACAGGCAGCTTCAGGTTGGAGATCTCACACACGACGCGGGTGGGATCGACCGCCTCCACCTCAGCGCCGGCTGCCGCGACCGGCGCGACGGCGACCGTGGACGCGAGAGCGGCGGCGACGGCTGCCGACACGGCACGAAGACATGTACCGCTGCGTACACCTCTGCCCCGGATTCGTGCACAGCCACCCAAGACCCACCTCCTCGACGTGGCCACAACCGTACCGGGACGCGACGTCGCGACGCAGAAAAACGCGGGCGGTCCGGCGCGCTAGCGGGACACCTCGCCCGCGTTCGGGGGCGGTGGGTCCGCATCCAGGCGCGCCTCGACCTCCGCGGGGGTGGGGCGGCCGGACCCGAGCGCGTCCTCGTCGTCGGGGTCGGGCGTGAGGCGCTTGGGCTTCGCGAGGTCACCGAGGGCGGCGGCGAGCTCGGGGAAGTCCTCGAAGTCGCGGCCGACGTGGTCGTCCTCGGGGGCCGGCTCGAAGCGAGGCATGCTCGAAGGCTAGCGGCGCACGGCGCGTCAGTAGGTGGGACGCACGACCTGGGCGGTGACTGTCGCCACACCGCGGTCGGCCGTGCCGAGGTAGTACGCCGCCGCCGCCGACAGGTCGAGGCTGCGGCCCTTCACGTACGGTCCCCGGTCGTTGACGAGCACCATGATCGAGCGGCCCGCAGGCTGATAGGTGACGACGAGGAACGTGCCGAGCGGGTACTTGAGCGCCGCGGTCGTGTAGAGGTTCTGGTCGTACACGGCCCCCGACGCCGTCGCGTGGCCGTGGAAGCAGTCGCCGTACCACGAGTGCACCTCGACGGTGGGCGCCCCGACGGCGACGAATCCCGGCGGGATCCCGCCGACGGGTCCGAAGGGGTACTTGCCGTAGATCGCAGCCTGCTGCGCGTTCTTGGCCGGGTTCCCGCCGACGCTGCCGGCCCCGCTGCCCGGGCAGTCCTGCACGCTCGCGGGCGGGAGGTTCCCGATCGCGCCCGGCTGGGAGGCCTGCGCGATCGCGAGCCGCTGCTGCAGTTCCGCCAGCAGGCGCTGCTCCTCTTGCACCGATGCCTCGACCGACGCCTGCGCCCTCTCCTTCTCCTCGAGCGCCGATGCCAGCAGGGAGCGCCTGCCGGCGAGGTCGTCACGGCGGCGCTGCTGCTCGTCCCTGGCCGCATCGACCTCCTCGAGCGACACCGACTCGACCCGCGTCTGCACCGCTAGGTACTTGCGTGCCACGAGGATCTCGTTCATCGACGTCGCGTCGAGGACCATGCCGGCCATGCGCTGGGGGTTCTTGTAGAGCTCGGCCGCCGTTCGTGACAGGCGTGTCGTGGCCGCGAGGACGGCGGCCTCGGCGCGGGCGACCTCGAGGCCGGCCGCCGCGACCTCGCTGTCGAGGTCCGCGATCTGCGCCTGCACCTCGTCGAGCTCGGCGAGGACCTGCCCGCGCTGGGCCTGACCGGCCTCGATCGTCGCCTGCAACGACGCGATCTGCTGCTGGAGGTCTGGGCCGGTCCCCGCCGGCGGGCTCGGCGGAGCCTGCGCCGCGGCGAACGGGAACGCCGGTACCGCGGCGATGGTGCACGCGGCGACGGCGGCGAGAAGACGATGACCTCTCACGACCAGCGCAAAGCTAGTGCTGCGCCGCAGTCACCCTGTCGGGGTGCGGCACCTGTCGCTGACCGCACCGAAGATGTCGCCGACCTCGGCGTAGGGGTCGCTCTCGGGTGCCAGAGTCCGCATCGCACCGTTGACGTGCAGGAGGTTCTTGAGGAACAGCGCCAGCTCCTTGGGAACGCGCATCCCGTGCGCCTGCAGGATGCGGGCGATGCGTTCGAAGCCGACGGCGACCTCCTCGAAGCCCGTGTCACCGTCCTCGAGTGCGGTGAGCGCGAGGTCGAGGCCGGCGGCCAGGGCCTCCACGTCGGTCCCGGGTGGGAACGCGCCGAGACCGTCGAGCGCGGCGAGCTGCGCGGCGAGGTCGTCGGTGAGCATCGCGGTGATCCACTCCCAGAGGGCGCGTCGCTGACCTGCGTCGAAGCGTCCCACGATGCCGAAGTCGAGCAGGCCGTAGCGGCCGTCGGCCAGCAGCAGCATGTTGCCGGCGTGCATGTCACCGTGGAAGAGCCCGTGGGTGAGGGCGCACTCGAGGACCGCCTGGGTGCCGGTGCGGAGCAGCGCCAGCGCGTCGACCGTTCCCCCGGGACCGTGCTCGGGGTCGTGGAGCCGCCGTCCGTGGAGGCGTTCCATGACGAGCACCGTCGGTGTCACTCCCCACGGGAGCGGATGCGGCACCGCGACGTCGACGGCGCCCGCCTCCTCGAGCGACAGCGCGATCTCGATCATGTTCTCGGCCTCGAGGCGGAAGTCGAGCTCCTCGAGGACGGTCTGCGCGAAGAGGGCGACCATGCCCGACAGGTTCGCCGTCGTCGCGATGTCGACGCGCTCCACCGTCGCCGTCAACGCGTGCAGGACGGCGACGTCACGCTCGACGACGGCTCTCACACCCGGACGCTGGATCTTCACAACGACCTCGGTGCCGTCGTGGAGGACGCCGGCGTGGACCTGCGCGATAGAGGCGGCGGCGAGAGGGCGGGCATCGATGGTCGCGAAGTGCTCGTCGAGCCGGCCGAGCGCACGCTCGGCTTCGCGTCGCACGATCTCGAAACCAAGCGGCGCGACGTCGTCGCGGCAACCGCCGAACTCGGCGACGATCTCGGGCGGGAGGAGACCGTCAGCGGAGCCGAGGAGCTGGCCGAACTTCACGAAGGTGGGCCCGAGCGCCTCGCATGCTGCGCGCAGGCGCGCTGCTAGGGCGGCACGGACGGGGTCGGCGGCACCGGTGGCGCCGCGTCGGGCGCTCGGGTCGAACCCCTCCGTGGC
>JAIBAC010000122.1 GCA_019695375.1 Acidimicrobiia bacterium | reverse complement strand
CAGCACTGGCTCGCCGCGCTCGCGGGCCCCAACGAGCGCTATTCGGTCACGACGTTCCTCCCGGGCGGCGGCGACGTCGGCGACGGCGCCGGCGAGTCGGCGGCGCTCGACGTGGTCCTCGAGCGCGCCCTCGCCGCGTCGCTGCCCACCGTCGCAGTGCCGATCTCGGTCGACGTGGTCACACGGGTCGAGGACACCCAGATCAAGTTCGATCTCGTCGATCTCCGCGTCCGCGCACGCTGGGGCGGCTCACGCTTCCTCGCGTTCGTCTCGTGGCTGCTGGCACGCCGGCTGCGCTCGCGCCTCGCGATCCCGGGCCGCTGGGACCTGTCACTGCCCTTCGGCGACGGCCAGGGCTGGCTCCTGGGTGCACGTTCGATCGAGGTCGCCCACGACAGCGCCCGCGTCGTGCTCGACACCTGGTTCACGCCCGGCTAGCTCACCGATCCCAGGCGCCGCGTTCGCCGAGGACGTCGCGCAGGACCAGGGGACGATCGGTGAAGATCCCGTCGACACCGAGGTCCAGGAGTCGCCGCATGCACTCGGGGTCGTCGATCGCCAGCGCGTCGACCCGGCGCCCGCGGGCGTGCGCGGCGGCGACGAAGCGGTCGTCGACGAGCGCGCGGCCGCGGATCTGCGGCGGCACGGCCAGCACCTCACCGTCTACCGCACCACCGCCGAGGCCGTAGGAGGCAAGCCGGAGCCGGCCGATCGCCGCGGGACCGACCGTCGTGCACGCCGCTCCGCCCGACAGCTGCCTGATGCGGGCCAGGCGCCGGTCGCTGAAGGCCCCGAAGCACACCCTGCCGAACGCTGCGCAGCGCGCTACCACGTCGACGAGCGGCCCGACGACGGCGTCGTCCTTGGCGTCGATGCTGAAGCACGAGTCCGGGAACGACTCGAGCAGGTCCACCAGACGCGGGATCGCCTCACCACCGACGCGCAGCTCGCCGATGCGCTGCCACGTGAGGTCGTGCACACGACCTCGAACCCCGGTCACGCGGCGGAGGTCGGCGTCGTGGAGGACGACGACCTCGCCGTCGGCACTGAGGTGCACGTCGGTCTCCAGGTGGCGGTAGCCGAGTCGCACCGCCCGCGCGAAGGCGACGACGGTGTTCTCGGGGGCTTCCTTGGCACCGCCGCGGTGGGCGATCGCGACCGGCGCAGGTGCGTCCAGGTAGGTGTGCATCGCGCCCGCACGATACCGGCCGCCGCCCGCTACTGATCGACCCCCACCGTGCCGATGACACCTGGGTGAGCACGAACGCCACGACCACGGCGACCCAGCCATATGCACGCGCCGCCGAGCCGTCTGCCGTCGCGTACGCCCTCTGGGACAACCTCGGCCGCGTCGTCAAGGGCAAGAACGATCCGATCCGCCTCGCGGTCGTGGCCCTCCTCTCGGGCGGTCACCTCCTCGTCGAGGACGTGCCGGGCGTCGGCAAGACCCTGCTCGCCAAGTCCCTGGCGCGGTCCATGGGCGCGTCGACGGCGCGCGTGCAGGGGACCCACGACCTCATGCCGTCCGAGCTCACAGGTGTCTCGGTGCACCACCCCCACTCGGGCGAGTGGCACTTCCACCCCGGGGCGCTGTTCGCGAACGTGGTCGTGGTCGACGAGCTGAACCGCTGCACCCCGCGAACCCAGGCGGCGCTGCTCGAGGCGATGGAGGAGCGCCAGGTGAGCGTCGACGGAACGACGCGGCCGCTGCCCGATCCGTTCTTCGTCGTCGCCACCCAGAACCCACACGAGCACGCCGGGACGTTCCCGCTCGTGGAGGGCCAGCGCGACCGCTTCGCCCTCGTGACCACGATGGGATATCCCGACCGCGCATCCGAGAAGGGCCTCCTCCTCGGTCGCGGCGGGGTCCCCGGACTCGACGACCTCACGGCGGTGACGACGGCTGCAGGCGTGTCGGCCGCGATCGCGGCCACGTCGGAACTGCACGTCGCGGGCGCCGTCGCCGACTACGTGCTCGAACTGATCGCGGCGACGCGCACCCATCCTGAGGTCGTGCTCGGTGCGAGCACGCGGGCAGCGATGTGGGTCGTGCGCGCCGCCAAGGCGCACGCCGTGCTGTGCGGCCGTGACTACGTGTCCCCTGCCGACGTGCAGGCGGTCGCGGCGCCGGCACTGGCCCACCGCCTCCTGCTGGTGGGCGGACCGGATGCCGCGGTCGCCGCCGCGCTCGTGGGCCGCATCGTCGAGCAGGTCCCGGTCCCGCGGGAGTGAACGCCACGATCCGGCCCGGCGCACCCACCGGTGTGGCCTGCGGATTCGCCGGTATCGGCGCCTGTCTCGTGCTCGTGCTCGCGAACACGGGAGCGGGGTGGCTGCTCGTGGTCCTCGCACTGACAGCCGGCCTCCTCGTCGCCGGCTTCACGCTGGCGTGGCGAGCGGCCCGCACGATCGACGTCGCCCTGCGCGTGCCTGGCGACGCCGTCGCGGGCAGGCCTGTCGTCGTCGGTGCCGACGTGTCCGCGGCGGCTCCGTTCGAGCTGAGCGTGCCGGAGCTCGGTCTGAGCTGGACGGGTGTTCCGGCACCTGGACGCGGGGACTTCGAGGTGATGCCGCTGCGGCGCGGCGTCGTGCGCTCGTGCACGATCGAGGTCCGCTGCGCGGCTCCGCTCGGCCTGTGGTGGTGGCGGCGCCGCTCCCGTCTCCAGCTGACAGCGCCGCTGCACGTGGCACCACTGCCGGTAGACGTGCGGGCGCCGTGGCCGGACGGCGGCGGGGCGGCGCAGGCCACGCTCGCCACCGGTGCCCGCGGAGACGAGCTCGTGCGCGCCGTACGCGACTACGTCCCTGGGGATCCACCCAAGCTCGTGCACTGGCATGCGTCGGCACGCACCGGAACGCTCGTCGTGCGCGAGCTCGAGTCACCGACTACACCGGCCGTCTGCGTCGTGTGCGACCTCGACGGGCCACCAGGGCGCGTCGAAGCGGTCGCGTCGGTCGCTGCCGGACTCGCAGCAGCGGCACTCGCCGAGGGGACCGAGGTGGTCCTCGCCACCACCGAGATGGAAGGGCCAGTCCTCGCACCGGTGGCGACCAGGATCGAGGTGGGCCGCCGTCTGGCCCGCGCCGTGCCCGGCCCGCCGGTAGCACCGCCTGCAGGGATGCGCACCGCGCACGCAGCGGCTTTCGTCGCCACGGGTCTCACGCCGTGAGGCGCATCCTCGCCTGGGTGCGTCATGCGAACCGCCGGCGCGAGACCGAGGACTCGGTCGCCCTGCGTGTGGCAGTCGGCGTGGCCGTGATGGCGTCCGCGACCGCGGTGTTGCGCGAAGGTGTGGGCGGGAGCCTGCTCGTCGCCGCCGTCGTCGTCGGCCTGCCGCTCGCGTTCGTGTACAGCGCCGTCACCCGGCACCGCTCGGGCCTGGTCCTCAAGGCGCTGCTCGCTGTCGGCGTCGTCGTCGCGTTCGTCGCCTTCGTGAGCCGGCTCCTCGGCGACGCGGGCAGCATCGGCGCCGTGCAGGCGCCTCTGGCGCAGCTCTTCCTGTGGGTGCAGCTCCTGCACGCGTTCGACGTACCGGCGCGGCGTGACCTGTTGTTCTCGCTCGCGTCGAGCTTCGTCCTCGTCGCGATGGCAGCCGTCTTCTCGACCTCGCTCGGTCTCGGGCTCCACCTCGCGGTGTGGTTTCCGGCGACGGTGGCGGCGCTCGTGCTCGCCTACCAGAGTCGCATCGGACGCCGTGGTTGCATCGAGCTCACGCCCGCGGCGCGTTCTGGCCACGCACCCGGACCGGCGCGGCGACCGGTGCTGGTCGCATGCGCGGTCTCCCTCGCCGCCGGCACCGCTGTCTTCGTCGCCCTCCCTCAGGTCGGGGCGCACCGCGGCATGTCGTTCCCCTCACGCCTGCCCGAGCGCCTTCCCATCCCCGACATCGGCGGTCTTTCCAACCCCGGCTTCGACGACGGCGGCGTGTCGACCGGCGACGGCGCGGCAGCGGGATCGGGGCGTTTCGGCTACTTCGGCTTCAGCCGCAGCCTCGACACGAGCCTGCGCGGACGCCCCGACGACACGCTCGTCATGCGCGTGCGAGCGTCGCATCCGGACTTCTGGCGCGGCCAGACCTTCGACACCTGGGACGGGCGCACATGGACCCAGAGCGAACCCGAGAGCGCAGCGCGGCGGCTCCACGGGAGCTCTCCTCTCGACGTCCCGCTGCGACGCGAGGACGGACCCGCGAGCCTCGGGGACGAGTTCGTGCAGACCTTCATGCTCGAGGAGAGCACACCCAACCTCATCTTCGGCGCATACGACATACGGCGCGTGCACATACCCGACGACACCCTCTTCCAGATGTCCGACGGGACCCTGCGCACCGGTGTCGCACTCGGCCACGGGGCGGTCTACACGGTCGTGAGCAGCAGGCCGGCAGTGAGCGAAGCCTCGCTGCGCGAGGCCGACGCCTGGTTCGCGTCACTCGCGAGCCGCGATCGCGCCGGTGCCCTCCCGCCGGACCTGCGCGAGCGCTACACCGCCCTGCCGGCGGGCTTTCCGTCGTCGCTGCGGGCCCTCTCGGACCAGATCACCGCCGGCGCCCCGACCACCTACGACGCCGTCCTCGCGATCGAGGCGTGGCTCGCAGCCAACACCAACTATTCCCTCGATGCTCCGGCGCCGGCACCGGGCGTCGACGCCGCCGAGGCATTCCTGCTGCACGACCGCGTCGGCTTCTGCGAGCAGATCGGTACCGCGCTGGTGCTGCTGCTGAGAGCCCAGGGGGTGCCAGCGCGTCTCGTCGCCGGCTACGCACCCGGGGAGCGCAACCCGTTCACGGGGCTGTTCGAGGTGCGCGGCTCGGACGCGCACGCCTGGGCCGAGGTCTATTTCCCCGGAGTCGGCTGGCAGGGCTTCGATCCGACCGCCGACGTGCCGCTCGCGGCCGACGCAGGATCGAGCTCGGGTGCGGCCCTGTGGGCGTGGATCGTGCAGCGGCTACCGCACTGGCCCGGCGCGGTCTGGGCAGGTGTGGCAGTCGCCGTCGCAGTTGCTGGAGGGATAGCGCTGTCGGTGTGGTGGCGGCGGCGGAGACGGCGCAGCAGCGAGGCGCAGCCGTCGTGGGCGCGCCGCCAAGCAGAGGTCATCGAGGCGTTCGGGGCGCGCTCGGGACGACCGCGTGCTCCCGCCGAGACACTGGCCGGCTACGCGCACCGTCTCGGGGTGCGGTCGCTCCAGGACCCTGCCGCCACGATCGAACGCGAGGCCTTCGGCGGCGGAATCACCGGCGCCGAACGCCGCGCGACGGAGAACGCGCTCGCGGCCGCGAGCCGCGACGAGCAGAGCTGAACGGGCCGGCGCGCGGCAGCCGTTCAGTAGGCGCCGCGGCCGAAGAGCACGACCCCGACAGTGCGGAGCGCGATCTCGACGTCGAGCCACGGGGACCAGTGCTCCACGTAGTAGAGGTCGAGGCGCGTCGACTCGTCGAAGTCGAGGTCGGAACGGCCGCGTACCTGCCACAGACCGGTGATCCCCGGCCTCACCGACTGGCGCTTGTGGAACCACACCGGGTACTCGGCCACCTCGGACGGCAGTGGTGGCCGCGGGCCCACGACGCTCATCTGGCCGACGAGGACGTTCCAGAGCTGGGGCAGCTCGTCGATCGAGAAGCGCCGCAGGTGACGGCCGACGCGCGTCACACGCGGGTCGCGGCGCATCTTGAACAAGATGCTGTCGACGTCGCTTAGGCCGCGCAGGTCGTCGACGAGGGACTCGGCGCCGTCGCACATGGTGCGGAACTTGAGCATGTCGAACGTGGTCCCACCGCGGCCGACGCGTCTCTGGCGGAACAGCACAGGACCGGGCGAGTCGAGCCTGATGAGCAGAGCCACGAGACCGAGAAGCGGCGCCAGCGCGACCAGCCCGACGACCGCGACGACGACGTCGACCAAGCGCTTGGCGACCGCGGAAATGCCGTGGCACGTGCGCTTGGGCATCGTCACGAACGGGATGCGCGACACCTCGTCGACACGCAGCTTCGGTGTCGTGACGTCGAAAAGCCGCGGCACGATCGCGACGTCGACGTCGAGGTCGGTGCGGCGCACCATGTCGAGCACCTCGTCGTCGCCCGAACGCGTGAACGCCACGATCACCTGATCCACAGAATGCGACTTCAGGAGCGGCACCAGGTCGTCGTCGCGGACCTGGTCCCGCGTGGCCAGCGGACCTCCGTCCGGAGGGCCCTCGCGGTCGAAGAACAGGACGACGCGCATGCCGAGGTCGGGGTTGGCGTCGATGCGCTCGGCGAGCTCGAGCGCCACGTCTCCCATGCCGAGGATCGCGATGTTGCGCTGGGCGCCGCGACATCGCCGGCGCCGCTCCCATGCGTACACGACGCTGCGCATTACCGGGACGACGACGACGGAGAGGCCGCACGCGAAGATCCCCGCTATCGCGGCGCGCGAGCTGCGGTTGGCCACGAGCCCTGCGGTCCCGAACACGAGAGCTGCGATCGCGAGTGCCGACGCCGTCGCCGGCACCTCCGCCACGGCGTCGAGCGTCACCCGGCGCGAGTACTGGTCGCGCCACATGAAGACCAGCACCGTGATCGCGACGAACGCCATGCACCATGCGAACGGGTGGCCGACCTCGCGGTCCCACGCGTTCGCGAGGAGCACTCCGGTGATGTAGCCGAACGCGAGGCCGGCTGAATCCGCGACGATCAGCAGGAGCGTGAGCGGCTGCGAACCCGGCAGCGGCGATCCGTCCGGGCGCGGCGGCCTGTGCGCGACGGCATGCCACGAGGTGGCGGCGGCCTCGGCCTGGCGCTGACGCTTCGCCACGCGGCGGCGGCGAGCGAAGGCTTCCATCTGCGGCGTTCCCTGTCCCACTCGGGCGTTGGTGGCTTCGACTGAGGACGCCGGCGACACTGCGGGCTGAGTCCCCATGGGCAGCGCGCTCGCCGGACGACGTCCTCGATGCTCCCGAGCGAGCCCATTCTGCGCGAAGGCCGCAGCGCTGTCCACTCGTCTCAACGGACCGCAGGCACCTCGGTGCCGGGCACCGTGAACAGCGTCTCGCCCACGATCGGCCGGCACAGCCGCGACAGGTCCTCCGCGACGTTGACGATCAGGTCGTCGACGCTGATCATCCCGGCCAGCTCACCAGCCCTCACCACGGGCAGCCGCCGGAAGGGATAGGCCGCGAACGCCTCGACGGCGTCCTCTACGTCGCAGCCGGCGTCGATCGTGACGGGATCCAACGACATGACGGCGTCGACACGCCCGTCTGCGGGGATTCCACGGGCGACGCCGCGCACGACGATGTCGCGGTCGGTCACTATCCCCACCAATCGGTTGCCTTCGGTCACGCAGAGGATGCCGACGCCGCGTTCGGCCATCTCGATGGCCGCCTGCGCGACGGTTGCCGCCACCTCCACCGTCGGGACCTCCTTGATCGCAGACGACAGCGTCGGCATGGCAGCTCCTCCTTATTCGTATCCGAGCACCTTGCAGTAGGTGGCATGGATCTCGGCGATGCGGTCGTCGAGGCCGTCGTGTGTCCAGCCGTCGGTCGGGATCGGCGGCAGCACGGCGACGTCGACGGTCGCAGGGCGCACGACGGCGCTGCCCCGCGGGAGCACATCGAGCGTGTTCGCGAGCACGATCGGCACGATCGGCACACCGGCGCGCATCGCCATCACGAACGCGCCCTTCTTGAACGGGCCCGGCCGCGGCGTCACCTGGCGTGTGCCCTCGGGCGCGATCACCACCGACGTGCCGTTGCGGAGCGTGTCGACGACGGGCTCGAGCGCCGCGATCGCCTTTGCGCGGTCGCCGCGGTCGATGAACACGACACCGGCGAACGCGAACGCCGGCCCGATCAGGGGGTTCGAGCGCAGTTCCTTCTTGCCCACGGCCGTCAGGTCGCGGCGCAGGAGCTTGCAGATCACGACGGAGTCGTAGTTGGACTGGTGGTTGAAGATGAACACCGCAGGGCGGTGCGACCACAGGTGCTCCTCGCCGACGACGCGCACCTTGACGCCCGCCGCCGCGGTGCCGAGGTCGCCCAAGAGGGCGGCGGAGAAGCTGACCGCGTCGCGGCGGTCGCGGTTTATCGCGAGGTCGACGAGGCCGCCCACGAGGGCACCGGCGAGGCTGCCGGCCACGAGGCCACTGCGGGCCAGGTCCTGCGGGCGCGGCAGGCCGCGGCTCGTGAAGCGGCGCACGGGCCAGCCGCGCCGCTTGGCGTGCGCCGCGAGCTTGCGGTCGGGGTTGGTGGGCCGCGGGTTGCCGACCTCCTCGAGGAAGGCGATCTCCTCGGCGCCGTCGGTGTAGAAGAAGCTGCGCGTCAGGTCGATGTCGTTGCCTGCCGCGAACGCCTCTGCCACCTCGAACTTGCCGACCCCGTACATGATCGGCTCCTGCGGCACGCCGGTCACGACGCCGTCCTCGACGACGACGTGGTTGCACAGGACGTGGTCGATGCCGAGGTCGGCCGCGGCCGCTTCGCACTGGTACGACGTCGCCGAGGTGAGCAGCACGACGAGGTGGCCCTTGCGGCGGTGCGCGTCGATCAGGGCGCGCACCTCGGGGTAGACCTTGGCCGCGAGGCGCTTGCGCCAGAGCTGCTCACCGAGGGCCGTCATCTCGTCGTCGGTGTGACCCGCGAAGTGCCCGACCGATGCGGCGTAGAAGTCGTCGAAGGACTCGCGCCCCGTCTGCTGCGCGGCGATGTGGGCACCCATCTCGGCGACCTCGACAGGACCGATCAGACGACGGCGGATCAGCTCCACGGCGTAGGTCGTGAAGCTGTAGTCGGAGATCACGGTGCGGTCGAAGTCGAAGAAGGCCGCGGTCTTGGGCCCGTCGGGTGCAGCGTCGACGTCGGCGACGAGGTCGGCGTCCTCGTTGGCGAGGGCTGCAGCAGCGGCTTCGATCTCGTCCCGCATGGGGCCATCGTAGACTCGCACCACGATCGGAGACCTGCGAGGGGGCGTTCTCGGTGAATGGCGATGCCGGCTGGCCCGATTCGGCGGGGCGTCCGGTCGTGTTCCTGCTCGAGGCCGACACCGCCGTCGAGCGCCGCGTGCTCCGCAGGTGGGTGCACGACAACGCGCCGCCGGAGTCGCCGCCGCACGAGGTCTTCGTGCTGCGCCCCACGGAGCAGGATTCCGGCGTCGACGTCCCGCCCGAGCTCGAGCGCCGCCTCGCCGCCCACGACGACCCGCTCATGCAGCCGTTGCGGATGGTGTGGCTGCCACCCGAGCGCGACGGCGCCCGCGTGGCGCGGCTGCGCGACGTGCTCACGTTCACGAACCCGCGCAACCCCACCGCGGTGCAGCAGCTCCTGTTGCAGACGCGCTCGGGCC
>JAIBAC010000121.1 GCA_019695375.1 Acidimicrobiia bacterium | reverse complement strand
GACCTGCTGCTCGACGCCGCGGTCGCCGAGGAGGTGGCGCAGCCGCTCGGTGAGGACGCGTGTCTTGCCCGACCCGGCGGGCGCCACCACCCGCGCCGGCCCCGCCGCGTGAAGCACAGCGGCGAGATCGTCGCCGGCGAGCCCGGACCCGCCGCCACCGCGGACACCGGCACCGGTCGGTACGAGTCGTCCGCACTCGATCGACTCGCGGTGCACCACCGCCGCGTCGACGTCGAGCGGACCGCGCGGGCCGCCGTCGCTCCACGCGACCGTGCCGTCGGCGAGGACGACGTCCGCCGGCCCCGCGATCGCGGCACCGAGGCGCTCGGCCTTGCGCGCACGCCACCACACGGGATCGGAGCCACGCAGGTCCCAGTTGTTCGCCCACACGGTGAAATCGAGCCACTCACGCGTGAACGTGAAGGCCGGCGTCAGCGAGTGCGGCGCGGCGGTGCACACCTGGGGAGCGGCCAGATCCGCGGCCGCGGCGGCGAGCTCGACCACGACCGGGCGCCGCCGTGCCCACCGCGAGTGCAGTTCAGCGGCGGTCGTCTCCGGTTCGGCGAGCACCGAGTCGTCGACGCGGACGACGTCGACGTGCGCGAACGCGGCAGGGATGGGACTGCCCGGAGCCACGACGGCGCCGCGTCCGAGCGCCGGGTGTCCGGGGAACGCGGGGGCCTCGGTCATCGGGTGCGAATGTACCGGCCACCTGTGTCGAGAACGCCGCTCGGCGCGCTCACCACGTCTGACACGCCATCCGGGAGTCAGGCAGGCGCCGGCCCCGCATCGGCGGCCGTCGCCTTCGCCCAGCGGTAGTCAGCCTTGCCGTTGGGGCCGCGCAGGACCTCGTCGACGAACACGAAGTCCTTGGGGAGCTTGAAGCGGGCGAGGTGGCGGCCAGCAGTCTCGTTGAGGTCGGCGCCGGTGACGGTCGACCCCGGACGCAGGGACACGATCGCGACCACCTCGCTGCCCCACCGCTCCGACGGCCTCCCGGTGACGACAGCGTCGACGACGTCGTGGTGGTGCTTCAGGGCGGACTCGACCTCCTCGGCGAAGATCTTCTCACCGCCGGAGTTGATCGTGACCGAGTCGCGGCCGAGGCAGCGGTAGGTGTCGGCGTCGACCCACTGGGCCCGGTCGCCCGGCGTCGAGTAGCGCACGCCGTCGATCACCGGGAACGTCGCCCGCGACTTGTCCGGGTCGCCGAGGTAGCCGAGTGGGACGCTGCCGCGCTGGCCCAACCAGCCCACCGCCTCCGACGGCCACTCCACGACACCGGTTCGGTCCTCGTCGAGGATCACGCTGTTGGCGTCCTTGCTGAACGTGCCCGAGGACACCGTCGCGGCGGCGTTGGCGGTGTTGCCCCCCTGCCGGCCGGTCTCCGACGCCCCGAGTGCGTCCATGATCGTCAGGTGCGGGACCAGTTCGAGCAGCTCCTCCTTCAATGGTGGCGACAGGATCGCGCCGCCGGATGCGAGCAGGAACAGCGACGACAGGTCGTAGGACTTCACTCGCAACTGGTCGATGAGCGGACGCGCGAAGGCGTCGCCGACGATCCCGACCATGTTGGCCTTGTCGCGTTCGACTGTGGCCCAGATGTCGTCGGGGTCGAGGCGCACCGTGTCGCGCTGGATCACGACGGTGCCGCCGCTGTGCCAGACGAGGAACGCCATCCAGTGCGCGGCGCCGTGCATGAACGGCGGCGCGGCCAGCACCCGCATTCCACCGGCTCCGGCCTGGGCGACGACGTCGTCGACGGTCGACGGCGGGTTGCCCACCAGCGGCAGGGGAAGCAACGCCGACATGAAGATGTCGTGCTGGCGCCACAGCACCCCCTTGGGCATCCCCGTCGTCCCGCCTGTGTAGAGGATGTAGAGGTCGTCGCCCGAGAGCGGCAGGTCGGGCCGCTCAGGCGACGCGGCGGCAAGGGCGGCCTCGTAGTCGACGGCGCCGTCGAGGAGCGCGTTTCCGCTCGAGTCGGCGACCTGCAGGAGCACCTTCAGCTTCGGGAGCCGGTCGCGGATCGCGGCGAGCCGCGGCGCGAACTCGGCGTGGTAGATGATCGCGGAAGCGCCGGCGTCGTCGAGCAGGTACAGGAGCTCGTCCTCGACGTAGCGGTAGTTCACGTTGAACGGGGCGCAGCGCGCCTTGTAGCCGCCGAGCATGCCCTCGAGGTACTCGTTGCCGTTGTACAGGTAGAGGGCGAGTTGGTCCTGACCGGACTCCCACCCGGCGAGCGCCGAGCGCTCCGTGTGGCAACCGAGCCCGGCCGCCGACAGATGGTTGGCGAGCCGGCGAGTGCGGTCGGTCACGTCGCCCCACGAGAAGCGGCGCTCACCCCACACGATGCAGTCGCGGTCGGGGTCGATACCCGCGATCGCCTCGTGGATGTCAGCGAGGTTGAACCCGTCCACGTGTCTCCCCGGTCTCTGGAACTGAGTGGAGCGACCGAGGGTACCGAACCCGGGCCGGATCAGCCGTGGGAGGTGTCGCCGTTGAGCTCGCCGGGGCGCAGGATTCCGCTCTCGTATGCGAACCTCGCAAGGTCGGTCTGCTTGTGCGCCCCGGTCTTGGCTGCGATGCGGCGCCGGTAGGTGCCGACCGTCTTGGGGCTGAGCCCGAGGTCCGCCGCGATCTCATCACTCGTGCGACCACGGACGACCTGCAAGAGGACCTCGCGCTCGCGGCTGCTCAGAGCGGTGGTGCCGCCGAAGGTGTTGCGGGTCTTCGCGAGGGTCCTCTGCAGGATCACCATGACGCCGGCAGAAGAGTCGATGCCGAGCAGGCTCGCCACCCCCGCCGGGGACTCGCCCTGGGCGACGAGGGTGAGCACCTCGTCCTCTGTGTCGCTGATCGCGTCGGGCCCCTCGACGGCACGCAGGTGGGCGCGCACGAAAGCCGCGAGCGTGGGCGACACGTGGCAGCCGTCGTCGTGGATGGTGCGCACGGCCTGCATGATCTCGGAGCTGCCCGTGCGCTTGGTCAGATAGCCGACCGCTCCCGCCGCTATCGCGGTGAGCACCATCTGGCGCGACCCGGTGGCCGACACCACGAGCACCGGCAGCCCTTCGCGCACGAGGAACGCGACCGCTTCGGGGCCCTCGAGGCCGGCGAGGCCGAGGTCGAGGATCGCGATGTCGGGGCGCTCGACCACGCGCTGGCCGTACTCCTCGATCGACGAGTACGTGCCCGCGAGGTCGAGGTCATCGGCAGCACCGATCGCGACGCTCAATCCCAGACGGATGATCTCGTGGTCGTCTATGACCGCGACCCGGATCACCCGATCGCCTCGTCGTGCATGCCTTCCCCAGTCCGATCCCAGTGTCCGCCGCCGTCGGCGCTCCTACGGCACGGTCAGATTAGACCGCTGATGCGACACGCGACCGCTGTCGGGCAAAAGGCGTACAGCACGGTTCGATGGGCGAAATCGTGCGCTACGGTCCCGTGTGCCCGGTTGGCGGGGACGGGGCGGGCTGGGAGGCCTCCGGCTGGTCCGGAGGTGCCCGCAGTCCCCGTCAACCGGGGGGAACTCAGCGTCTCGGCACGCGGAGGCGCACGGTCGTTCCCCGGCCTGGTGCCGAGTCGATCTCGCTGTGGCCGTCGACCTCGGCAAGGCGGCGCCGGATCGAGTGCTCGATCCCGAAGCCCGGTGTGCTGGTGGTGATGTCGAAGCCGGCCCCGTCGTCAGCGACGGTCACGGTCACCTCGTCGGCGCTGGCCTCGGCTGTGACCGTCGTCTTCGCCGGCCCGGCGTGCTTGAGCACGTTGACGAGGGCCTCGCGTGCTGCCGCGGCGAGCTCGGTCGCGGTGGTGCCGGTCCAGTCAGAGACCCCATGGAGGTGGAGCGTGACGTCGAGGCCGGCGCGTCGGTAGGTGTCGATGATCTCGACGAGGGCGGACTCGAGATCGTCTGCGGTGGAGCCTTCCAGCGCGCGCCGGAGCTGGGCGGCGTCGGCGGCGGCGAGAGCGCGCAGGGCGCCGTCGTCGGTGCTCCAGTCGCCGGCGACCGCCTCGAGGGTCTGCAAGGCGGTGTCGTGCAGGAGCCGGTGCTGGCGCTCGCGCTCGACCTCGATCGCGGCAGCCTCGGCGTCGCGGCGTGCGTTCTCGCGCAGGGCGTCGAGCTCGGCCTCCATCGCGCGCAGACGCCGCGCTGCCAGGGCGATTGCAACGTATGTCAGGGCAGGCTCCAGCGACGCCGCCACGACCGGCACCCGGCTCTCGGGCCGGCGCCGGTGGTCAGACGCCAGATGCCAAACCCAGGACATGCATGCCGACAGAACCGCTGAGACGGCGACCGGGGCAAAGTCCGCCGTGGCCGCCGCCGCGACCACGAGCGCCATCATCTGGTCGTAGCGCAGCGTCCGCAGCGAATCCGCGGTCGCCCATCGAAGGGGGACGAGGTTGGTCGTCGCCGCCAGGGCCGCGTCGGCCACGATCCAGCGTCGCCCGAAGCGCCGGGTGCGCACGATGTCGATGAGGCCGGCGGCCGACAGCCCGGCCGACGCCAAGGAGCACGCGCGTGCGACACCGAACGACCCTGGCATGGACGCGAGAATCGCGACAGCGATGTTCGACAACCGAGTCGACGCTGCCGCACCTGTGAGAAGGCCGTCGACACCGACCGGAGGGCGGTTCACAGGTCGAACCGCAGGTCGCGTCGCACGCCGGCTCCGCGCAGCGTCACCACCAGCGTCTCGTCGACGGTGTCGACGAAGAGCACGGCACGCGAGACCGAGTCTTCATCACCACCTCCGGTGCCCCTGAACGCGGTGGCCACCTCGGCGCGGATGGACTCGACCACATGGGTCCGGAGCACTCCCGCGACCTCGCCTGACACGACCTCGAGATCGACGCCGTGCTCGGCGGCCTCGGCCACGACGTCTGCGAGCTCTGCGTGCCGGCCGTCCGCAGGCATCAGCATCGAGCGCAGACGCGCGGCCTCGGTGCTCGCGCGGTGCCGCAGGTCGCGCGAGCGCGGCTGCGCGGCGCCGGCCACCGCGTCGAGGACACGGAGCGAGCGATGCTGGAGGTAGTGGCGGTGACGAGTACGTGATCGCTGCAGCGCTACCTCGCGAGTGGCGCTCAGGGCGCGGGCGTGTGCCGCGTCAAGGCGTACGACGTTGGCACGCACCTGGTCGGCGAACAGGCCTGTCATCAAGCTTCGGACCACCGTTGTCGCAGTAGTACGGGCCATGTACCGCCAGTCGGTTGGGCCTGGGCCAAGCACGCACCCCAACAACGGTGCACCAGCCAGGAATGCGATCGCCGCCAGCCGCGCAGGCACGTGCTCGACGAGGAACGGCACCGCTTCGGCCTGGAAGTTCGCGTGCTCCGCCCCCCACGCGTGCCACGGCTCCGGAGCGCCCGACGCGACGGCATGCGGGAACGCGGCAGCGATCACGGCTGCTGTCGCGCTGTCGACCCAGATGACCATGCTGGTGCTGCGGCTGCCGCGCGACAGGTGCACGCTCGACCACGCCATCTCGCCGGCCAACAGCAGCCATGCGCCTACAGCTAGTGCTGGGCGGCGGTAGCGGCGGTACGTCTCGATCGTGGCGGGGCCGTAGATGAGCACGGACAACCAGCGCCAGACGAGGTACATCCCGACCAGGAACCGGTCGTAGCGGTTTGCGTGATCGACGCTGTCGTGGCGTGCCAGCACTGTCGGACCCTCCCCGTCCGCGGTCCGCGACTCTAGGGCACCTGCCGCGCCTGCGATCGCCGCGGCACTTGGAGTCGAACGACGGTCCCCCTCCCCGGTGTCGACTCGATCTCGGCATCTCCGCCGGCCTCGGTGATCCGGCGCCGTATCGAGTGCTCGATCCCGAAGCCGGGCGCCGTTGTGGAGTCGAAGCCGACGCCGTCGTCACTGATCGTGACAGTCACCGTGTCGGAGGTCGCCGCGGCCACTACGCGGGTGGCAGCCGGGCCGCCTGCGTGCTTGAGGGCGTTCACGAGGGCCTCGCGTGCGGCAGCGGTGAGCTCCTCCACGCCGGGCCCCGCCCAGCCGGCCAGCCCTGACGCCTCGAAGGAGGCGTCGAGGCCGACGCTGCGGAACGTGTCGACGAGCTCGGCGAGAGCGGTCTCGAGGTCGGCCGGTCCGGTGGAGTCCTCGAGCGCGCGTCGCAGCTGCGCCGCATCGACGGCGGCGAGGACCCGCAGGCTCGTCTCGTCGGCGTGCCAGTCGCCGGCTACCGCCTCGAGGGTCTGCAAGGCGGTGTCGTGCAGGAGCCGGTGCTGGCGGTCGCGTTCGCTCTCGGTCGCGGCTACCACGGCATCGTGGCGCGCCTTCTCGCGCAGCGCATCGAGCTCGGCCTCCATCGAGCGCAGATGCCGGGACACGACCCCGATCGCGGCGGCGAGCAGCACCGGTTCGATGGAAGCCGCCACGAGCGGGACCTCGTGCTCCGGACGGCGGCGGCGCAGCCGCGCGAGACCCACGCACCACGAGGCGCACGCAGCCGCCGCCGACGTGAGAGCGAGCGGACTGAAACCGTCGGTCGCGGTCGCTGTCACGATGTGGGAGTACATCTGGTGGTAGGGCACGGCCTCCGGCGCGACGTCGCTGTCCCAAGTCGATCGTGTGAGGTTGGTCGCCACGCAGAGGGCGGCGTCGGCAGCGATCCATCCGCGCCTGAACCGGCGGGCGCGAGCCATGTCGACGAGTCCGGCGACCGACAGCGCCGCCCAGAGCCAGAGGTAGGTGCGTGCGAGGGGACCGCGCTGTCGCGACCCTGCTTCGACGAGACCGGTTGTCAGGTTGGCCGCTCGCGAGATGACGGCCCCGATGAGAGCGAGGTCGTCGGCGCTGATCGTCCGTCGCTTCACAGCTCGAGCCTGATCTCGCGACGTGCCGCGTCACCGTGGAGGGTCGCGACGAGGTGGTTGTCGACGGTATCGACGAAGAGCACCAGGTTGCGCACAGTCGTGTCGTCGCTGCCGCGGTCGGCAAGGGCGGCGACGAGCTCGGCGGATAGCGCCGCAACGGTGTGGTGCGGCACCGGCCGCGGCAGCCGGCCCGGCACTATCTCGACGTCGACGCCGTGGCCGGCGACGACCTCCACGATCTCCGACAGCTCGGGGTGGCTGTCCGCCGGCATCAGCATCGTCCGCAGGCGCGCTGCCTCGCGCACCGCCGCGCGGCGCAGGTCGGGATCACGCGGATGCTGCGAGCGCGAGACCGAGTCGAGCACTCCCAGGGCGCTGTCCTGCAGGTAGCGACGGTGTCGTGCCCGCGCCCGCTGGTGTGCTGCCACCTTGGAGGTGGCCACCGCGTCCACGTGGGCTTCATCGAGACGGGCGACGTTGGCACGCATGAAGTCCGAGTAGAGGCTTCCCCAGAGCCCGCGGAACAGCGTCACCACTGCGGTGCGCGTCGCCTGACTCGAGTGCGTGCGGTCTGGGCAGAGCAGCGAGCCGAGCACCGGTGCCGCGCTCAGCAGCACGATGGCCGCGACCCGGTCGCGGTTGCGTTCCAGCAGCAGCGACACCACCTCGGCCTGGACGGGGGTGTTGGTTGCACCCCATGCGTGCCACGCGTTCGTGGTGTCGGGTCCGACGGCGGCAGGGAAAGCGACCGCGATGGTGGCAGTGGTCGCCGTGTCCAACCAGGCGATCCGGCGTGGGTCGCCGCGCCGGCGCCAGAGCCGCAGCGCCGACCAGGTGGTCTCCCCGGCAAGCAGCAGGAGCGCCGCGGCTGCCAGCCCGGGGCGCCGGTATCGCCTGCGTCCCTCGAACGTGGCCGGCGCGTAGACGAGAACCGCGACGACACGCCACATGACGTAGATCCACGCGCGGAGGCGCCGGTACCGGCTTGCGTGGTCGACGCTGTAATCGCGTGCCGGCTCCATGGACCCTCCCGTGTCCGTCAGCAGAGCCTAGAGAAGCGGCGGCTCCCCGCAAGGATCGGTGCGGCGATCAGCCGGCCTCGCGCGCTGCATCCGCGGCCGCCGTCCGCGCACGCACCGACGTCAGCGTGGAGCGGTCGAAAGCGAGAGGATCGATGTGGGGGCGCCGGCCCAGTTCGGCACGCAGGTCAGCGAGGAGTGCGCTCACGCGCTCGTGGTCGGCGGGCTGCTCGTCGGGTGTGGTCTCGCTCGGGGGAGCGCTGCGCCGCCGCGTGCGCACGTAGCTGTTCGTGAGCTGGCGGATCTCCGAGGGGTGCGGAGTCGCAGCGACCCCGCGCGTCAGAGCGTGCTCGCGAAGTGCCGCCTCGGCATCGGCGCGGTCGAGGTCGGCGACGAGGAAGTAGGTGGCCGCGATCTGCTCGTCGTCACAGCCGGGCTGTGGCCACACGGCCCCCACCCACTCCGACAGCTGTCTCCACTCAGGCAGTTCCACGGCACTCCCGAACCACATCCGTGTAGTTCAGGATACACGCGTGCGGTTTCATTCCCAGGTGAACTGCACCGCATGCCGGTTCGCGAGGATCGGCGCGATCAGATCGCGGATCACGCGCTGGTGCGCGGGGTGGTCGCGATAGATCAGGTACCCGTCGACGTCGTCGAAGTCTGCGACGACGGCGAAGTCGCAGTTGCCTTCGTTGACACCGGCGTCGGACCCGAAGCGGTAGTCGCGGATCGTCGTCACGGTGGCGGGAAGTGCAGCCAGCGCCTCCGCGACGGCTCGCTTGGCGTCGGCGCCGGCATCGCTGGTCCACGTGAACACGACAACGTGACGCAACATGGCTTCACCTCACATGAGGCCCTTGTACGCGCCGCCGTCGACGGGAAGGGCCACACCCGTGACGAACCGTGCCTGCTCCGAGCAGAGGAACGCCACGACCGCCGCGAAGTCGGCTGGATCGCCGACGACGCCGGCCGGCACCGCGGCGGCGATCCGTTCCAGGTCGGCGTGCAGCGCCTCCAGCCGCGCAGTGCGGTGGAGGCCGGGTTGCACCGAGTTCACGGTCACACCGTCACCTGCGACCTCTCCGGCGAGCGTCTTGAGGAACCCCGTGACCCCGGCGCGGGCGGTGTTGGACAGGATCAGGTCCGCGATCGGCTGGCGCACGGCGATCGAGGTGATCGCGACGACGCGGCCCCAGCCGCGCTCCTGCATCGGCGTCACCGCCGCCTTGCACATCGCGACCACAGACACCGCGTTGAGCGCGAACGCCGCGGCGTAGCTGTCGATGCCGGTCGAGGCGAACGTGCCCGCCGGGGGCCCTCCCGCGTTAGTCACCAGGATGTCAACGCCGCCGAGGGCCTCCTGAGCGGCGGTCACGAAGCCCGTCGCGCCCGATGGCTGCGACACGTCGGCGACGAGAGCGACGACGTCACTGCCGATCTGCGCCGCGGCCGCCTCGATGCGGGCACGGTCACGTCCGCAGATCGCGACCGAGGCACCTTCACGCGCCAGGCACCGCGCGGTCGC
>JAIBAC010000120.1 GCA_019695375.1 Acidimicrobiia bacterium | reverse complement strand
ACCGGCCCGGGGCGCGCGCGAAGATGGTGGACCGTGACCGACACCGAGCACCTCACGCCCGCGCCGCCATCCGGACGCTCCCGCATGGACTTCGTGTTCAGCGGCGAGGACGCGGGCGGCCGCGACCGCGAGCGTGCGGCCGACCGCCGGCGTGGCCTCGTGTGGCTCGCCGTCATCGTCGGATCGGTCGTCGTCGGCCAGCTCCTGTGGCCGGGCGTGCTGGTCGCGTTCTGCGTGATCATGGTGATCCTGATACCGATGGTGATCTTCCACGAGTGGGGCCACTACATCTGCGCGCGGCGCTTCGGAGTCGCCGTGCCCGAGTTCTTCGTCGGCTTCGGGCCGCGGCTGTGGTCGTTCCGTCGCGGCGAGACCGAGTACGGGATCAAGGCCCTGTTCCCCGCCGGCGGCTACGTGCGGATCAGCGGCATGAGCCAGTACGAGCAGATCCGGCCTCAGGACGTCGGCCACACGTTCCGCGACATCTCGCGCGGCCGGCGCGCGATCGTGCTGTCGGCGGGCTCGATGACCCACTTCTTCACCGCCCTCGTGCTCCTCGTCGTCCTGCTCGCGTTCGTGGGCGTGCCCGCGGCCGAGCAGCCCCCGATCGCCCCCCTCGTCGGATCGGTGACCGAGGGCAGCGCCGCGGCCGCAGCGGGCCTGCGTCCCGGTGACGAGATCAAGGCGATCGACGGTCAGGAGATGCCCGCCTGGAGCGACGTGTCGGCGTACCTGCAGGCGCATCCGAACCAGAGCGTGACCATCGACTACACCCGCGACGGGGCCGCTGCCGAGACGACCGCGACCCTCCGGGCACGCCAGGTCGACGGCCGTGACGTCGGATTCCTCGGCATCGGCGTCGACGCGCCGGAGATCGTGTACGAGACGATGCCGGTGTGGAAGGCGGTACCGGAGGCGTTCGTCTACTTCGGGCGCATCGTGCGGGTGAACGGTGAGGCGGTCGCGAAGACGTTCTCGGCGTCGAACCTGCGCTGCATCGGCGAGCAGATCGCGACCGGCGACTGCGAGACCGACATGCGGCCGTCGTCGGTCGTGGGCGTCGCCAACGCCGCGAAGCAGTCGCTGCTCGAGAGTCCCCGCGACCTGCTCCTGATCATCATCACGCTCAACATCTTCGTCGGCCTGTTCAACCTCCTACCGCTCCTGCCTCTCGACGGAGGCCACCTCGCGGTGCTCGGCATCGAGGCGGTCGCGTCGAAGGTGCGGCGCCGTGACGTCGAGATCGACCAGCGTCACCTGGTACCGATCACGGTCGGGGTCATGGGCCTGCTGATGCTCCTCTTCGTCAGCAGCCTCTATCTGGACATCCTCAACCCCGTGAAGCTCTACCCCTGACGCCAGCGTTGGAGCATGGGGCGGCCACATGTGGCCGCCCCATGCTCCAACAGCCACTTCCTGGCCGCCCGGCGCTCCAAGCTCGGTACGCTGGGCACATGACCGAAGCGAACGCGGACCCGCTCCTGCCGCCAAGACGCAAGTCGCGGCGCATCCGGCTGGGCAACGTCGAGATCGGCGGCGGTGCGCCCGTCACCGTGCAGTCGATGACCACGACCAAGACGGCCGACGTGGACGCGACGCTCGCGCAGGTCTACGCCCTTGCCGGCGCCGGTGCCGACATCGTCCGCATCACCTGCAACGACGAGGACGCGGCAGCGGCGCTCGCGCACATCGTGCCGCGTGCGCCGGTGCCGATCGTCGCCGACATCCACTTCCAGTACCGCCTCGCGCTCGCCGCGCTCGTCGCCGGTGTGCCGGGCCTGCGCCTCAACCCGGGCAACATCCGCAAACCCGAGCACATCAAGGCCGTCGCCGCCGAGGCCCGCGACCGCGGGGTACCGATCCGGATCGGGGTCAACGCGGGCAGCCTCGACAAGGACCTGATGGACAAGTACGGCGACGCGACGCCCGAGGCGCTCGTCGAGTCCGCCGAGAAGGAGATCGGCTACCTCAACGACGTCGGCTTCGACGACATCAAGATCTCGGTCAAGGCGTCGAACGTACCGCTCATGGTCGCTGCGTACCGGCTGCTCGCGTCGCGCTGCGACTACCCGCTGCACCTCGGGGTGACCGAAGCCGGCCCGCCACCGGCGGGGATCGTCAAGTCGACGGCCGGCATCGGCACCCTCCTGATGGAGGGGATCGGGGACACGATCCGCTACAGCCTCACCGCCGACCCGGTGGAGGAGGCGCGCGCTGGACGCACGCTCGTCGAAGCGCTCGGCCTGCGCGAGCGCGAGGGCCTCGACCTGATCGCGTGCCCTTCGTGCGGCCGTGCCGAGGTGAACGTGATCCACGTCGCCGAGGCCGCGCAGGAGGCCCTCCGCGAGCGCGACATCCCCCTGCAGGTGGCGGTGATGGGGTGTGTGGTGAACGGCCCCGGCGAGGCGCGCAGCGCCGACATCGGGATCGCAGCCGGCAACGGCCGCGGGCACCTCTTCATCAAGGGCCGCGTAGTGCGCGTCGTACCCGAGGCCGACATGGTGGAGGCGCTCGTCGAGGAGGCCGAGCGCCTGGTGGCCGAGGGCGCCGATGCGCGCATCGCGGCGGCCGACGCCGATGCGGCCGACGCGGCCGCCGAACTGCGCGCCGACCGCCTCGCCCACGACGTCGACCCGAACGCGTCGCAGCTCAGGGAGGACGCCGCCCGCAGCACCGCCCACGGTGACGACGCGACGACCGGCTGAGCAGCCGCGACGTTGCAGCAGGGCAGCCCTCCAGGTTGCGGGCCGGTCCTGCAGCGCGTCCTCGGCGACCCCGGGACACGGCACCGTGCTACGCTCTCGACAGCCGAGGTGGAGAGCCACTCCGCAGCGGCGCCATAGCGTCCGCTACACGGGAGAACGTGGGCCGCGAGGTCCGCGTTTTTTTCTGCGTGGCGGTTCCCGAGGACCAGGAGGTTGCGTGTGAACGTCGCCGACCGGGTGCGCGAGATCGTCGAGCGTGCCCTCGAGGGCGGCGACGTCGAGTTCGTGGACGTGACGGTGTCGGGCCAGGGCAGCGTGAAGATCGTGACCGTCACCGTGGACAAGCCCGGCGGCGTCACCGTCGACGACTGTGCCGCGGCGTCGAACGTGGTCGGGGCGGCCTTGGAGGACGAGGACCCGATCCGGGGGCGCTACCGCCTCGACGTGCAGTCGCCGGGTCTCGAGCGGCCGCTGCGCACCGAGGCCGAGTTCGGGCGTGCGCTCGGCACCAAGGTGAGCGTCAAGCGTCACGGCCACGCACCGCTCGTCGGCACGCTTGCGTCGGCGGACGGCAGGGGCATCGAGGTTGCGACAGGGGACGGCGCCGTCGCCGTCGGGTACGACGAGGTCGTCCGTGCCCGGACCGTGTTGGATTGGGGCGGCAACGCCAGAGGGAAGAAGCGAGGCAAGACGAGGTGAACTCCGAAATAGTCGAAGGTCTCCAGCTGATGGCCCGCGACAAGGGCATCGACTACGAGACCCTTGTCGAGGCACTCGAAGCAGCGCTCCTCTCGGCGTACAAGCGCTTGCCGAACTCCGAGGAGTTCGCCCGCGTCACCTTCGAGGACGGCGTGATCCGGGTCTACGCCCAGGAGATCGACGAGGACGACAACCTGCTGCGCGAGTGGGACGACACGCCCAAGGACTTCGGCCGTATCGCCGCCCAGACGGCCAAGCAGGTCCTGACCCAGAAGATCCAGGCGGTCGAGCGCGACCAGAAGTACGAGGAGTACCAGGGCCGCGAGGGCGACATCGTCACCGGCATCGTCCAGCAGAAGGACCAGCGCTACACGCTTCTCGATCTCGGCAAGGTCGAGGCACTCATGCCCCAGGCCGAGCAGGTCAACTACGAGCGCTACGACCAGGGCGCGCGGCTGAAGGCGTTCATCGTCGAGGTGCGCAAGACCGCCAAAGGCCCCCAGATCGTGGTGAGCCGCACGCATCCCGGTCTCGTGATGCGCCTCTTCGAGCTCGAGGTGCCCGAGATCGCCGACGGGATCGTGGAGGTGAAGGCGATCGCCCGCGAGCCCGGTGCCCGCACCAAGATCGCGGTGTCCTCGACCGACTCCAACGTCGATCCCGTAGGTGCGTGCGTCGGTGCCCGCGGCAGCCGTGTGCGCATGATCGTCAACGAGCTGCGCGGCGAGAAGGTCGACATCGTGCCCTACGCCGACGACCTGCGCGAGTTCGTGGCCAAGGCGTTGTCGCCCGCCGAGGTCAAGGCCGTCCATGTCGACGAGGAGACCCTGACCGCGACGGTGGTCGTGCCCGAACGCCAGCTCTCGCTCGCGATCGGCAAAGAGGGTCAGAACGCGAAGCTCGCCGCACGCCTGACCGGCTGGCGCGTCGAGATCGAATCCGACCAGCCGCGTCCGGCACCCGAGGCGGAGGTGGCCCCGGAGGCTGCGGCTGCAGCGGAGGCCGGTTCGAGTGAGACCGAGCCGGAGGCGGGTGGAGCGACCGAGGCGAGCGCCGGTGACGACACCGGGGACCCCCAGGCTGAGGCGGAAGCGCCCGAGGCCGCCGCTGCCGCGGCGGAGCCCGCAGGCACCACCGACTCCGCGGCTGACGGAGACGCGGGGTAGCCTTTGGCCGAACGCACCTGCATAGGATGCGGGCGCAAGGCCCCGCGTGACGCGCTGATCCGCATCGTCCGGCTGACCGCAGCGGAGCGCGCGGCGCTGGATCCGGCTCGCAGCGCTGCGGGGCGGGGCGCGTGGCTGTGTCCGTCGGTCGACTGCTTCGACGTGGCCGCGAAGCGACGAGCCTTCGACCGGGCGCTGCGCACGGAGCTCGGCGGAGCGGAGATCGCCCGGCTGCGGGACGAGTTCGGCGAGCGGGTGCTCACACGACAGGTTTGAATCGAGCAACGGAGACTGCGAGTGGCGAAGGTGCGGGTCTACGAGCTGGCCAAGGAGCTCGGAATCGGCAACAAGGAGCTGATCGCGGTGCTGACCGGCCTCGGGATCGAGGTCAAGTCGCACTCGAGCAGCATCACCGACGACGAAGCCGCTCGCGCGCGCGCCGAGATCTCCAGCGGTGGTGACGCAGACGCGAAGGAATCGACGGAGAGCGCGGTGCAACCGCCACCCAAGGCGGTGAGCGAGAAGGCCGACGCCAAGGTGCGTCCTGAGACGGCGCCCCCGTCGAAGGTCGACACCGGGGCGGGGCGCGAGGGCACCGAGCGACCCAAGGCCGCCAAGCCGACCCAACCCGATCCCGAACCTGTGGTGGTCGAGACCAGGGCCGAGCCCGAGCCCGAGCCCGAAGCGCAGGCGGAGCCCGAACCCGAGCCCGAGGCGGAGCCTGCCGGCATCCAGGTGATGCGCGGCGCGACCGTCCAGGACTTCGCGGCCGCCGTCGGCTCGAAACCCGCCGCGGTCGTCAAGGCTCTGATGGAGCTCGGCGAGATGAAGACCGCGACCGAGTCGATGACCGACGACGAGGTCGAGCTCGTCGCCGAGGCCCTCGGGGTCGAGGTCACCGTCGTGAGCCCCGACGCGGCCGCCGCCGAAGAGGCCGCCGAGGAGGAGGCGGCCGGCGCCGCCGCCGCAGACGCAGAGCCGCGTCCGCCGGTCGTGACCGTGATGGGCCACGTCGATCACGGCAAGACCTCGATCCTCGACGCGATCCGCCACAGCGCCGTCGCCGCGCGTGAGGCGGGCGGGATCACCCAGCACATAGGCGCGTACCAGGTCGACCAGGACGGCCGCCGGATCACGTTCATCGACACCCCCGGCCACGCCGCGTTCACGGAGATGCGCCGCCGTGGCGCGAACGCGACCGACCTCGTCGTTCTCGTGGTCGCCGCCGACGACGGGGTCATGCCCCAGACCGTCGAGGCCCTCAACCACGCCAAGGCCGCCGGCGTGCCGATCGTGGTCGCCGTCAACAAGATCGACAAGGAGAACGCCGACCCGTCGCGTCCGCGCCAGCAGCTCTCCGAGCAGGAGCTGATCCCGGTCGAGTGGGGCGGCGACACCGAGTTCGTCGACGTGAGCGCGAAGACCGGCGACCACATCGACGACCTGCTCGAGACCATCGGCCTCGTCGCCGAGCTCGAGGACCTGCGTGCCTCGCCGTCGGTGCCGGCGATGGGCGTCGTCGTCGAGGCCCACCTCGACAAGGGTCGTGGGCCGGTCGCGACCGTGATCGACAAGCAGGGCACGCTGCGCCCCGGTGAGATCGTCGTGTGCGGTGCCGCGTTCGGCAAGGTGCGGGCGATGCTCGACGACTCCGGCGCGAACCTCGACGAGGCGGGGCCGTCCACGCCTGCGCAGATTCTCGGGCTCCAGTCGGTGCCGTCACCGGGTGACGAGTTCCGCGTCGTGCCCGATGAGCGAACCGCGCGCCAGGTCGCGCAGAAGCGCCAGGAGGAGGTGCGCCGCGCCGAGCAGGTCGCCACCCCTGCAGGCCTCACGCTCGAGTCGCTGTTCACCCAGGTGCAGTCGGGGGAGGTCGCCGAGCTCCCGATCGTGCTCAAGGCCGACGTGCAGGGTTCGCTCGAGGCGGTGGCCGACGCGCTCCAGAAGCTCTCCGGTGACGAGGTGAAGGTCAAGCTCATCCACCGCGGCGTCGGCGGCGTCAACGAGAACGACGTGCGCCTCGCCGAGGCGTCCGGCGGGCTCGTCCTCGGATTCAACGTGCGCCCCGACAACGGCGCCCGCCGCCTCGCAGAGAAGGAGGGCGTCGACGTCCGCGGCTACCGGGTCATCTACGAGATGGTCGAGGACGTCGAGAACGCGCTCAAGGGCATGCTCGCGCCCGAGTTCGAGGAGATCGTCCTCGGTCAGGCCGAGGTGCGGGCGACGTTCCGCGTGCCGCGCATCGGCACCGTCGCCGGCTGCTACGTCACCGACGGGCAGGTAGCGCGCAACTCCAAGGTCCGTCTCCTGCGCGAGGGCGTCATCGTCTACGACGGGACGCTGAACTCGCTCAAGCGCTTCAAGGACGACGTGCGCGAGGTGAACCAGGGCTTCGAGTGCGGTATGGGCCTCGACGGCTTCCAGGACGTCAAGGAGGGCGACGTGATCGAGGCCTACGAGATGCGCGAGATCCCGCGCTGACCCAAACGCGGGCAGATCGTCACGGTGGCGGGATGTCTTGCCCGCGTCTGCAAGGGGACTCCCCGTGAACGCGGGCAATATCACGGCCGTGCGGGTCGTTGTGCCCGCGTTTGGAGGCTGTGAATGCACGCGCTGGCGATGCGGGTCGACCTGCGGATCCCGATGGTCAACTCCCTGAAGGAGAAGAGAGGGGTGTTGCGCCA
Organism: Acidimicrobiia bacterium; assembly: GCA_019695375.1. Taxonomy (GTDB): domain Bacteria; phylum Actinomycetota; class Acidimicrobiia; order UBA2766; family UBA2766; genus JAIBAC01. Next base: position 2,251 of record JAIBAC010000120.1, on the reverse strand, counting down.
CCTCCAGACCGGGCTGCGCAAGTTCGACGTCGCCGTCGCCGAGGTCGACTTCCAGGACGTCCACAGGCGGGCGTCGCTCGGTGTGGCGATGGTCTCGGGATCGTCGCACCACCTCGAGCGCGTGCGCCACAGCGTCGAGCGGTGGCTCGACGCCCAGCCCGAGGTGGAGGTCCTCGCGATTGAGATCGGGTACCTGGTGCCCGAGTAATGTGACCACATGACCCTGCGCACCGATCGCGTGGGGGAAGCGATCCGCGAGGTCATCGCCGCCGCCGTCGCCGACCTCACCGACCCCAGACTCGGCCTGGTGTCCATCACCGGGGTCGACATCGCTCCTGACATGGCCAACGCTGTCGTCTACTTCTCCACTCTCGGCGACGAGGCCGGCATCGACGCGACCGGCGCGGCGCTCACGGCTGCCGCGGGACGACTCCAGCGTGCCGTCGCACGCGAGGTGCGGCTCAAGCGGACGCCGCGGTTGCGCTTCGAGGTCGACCACGGTGTCGTCGAGGGTGAACGCATCGATGCCGTGCTGCGCGAGCTGGGCGGGGGTGGGGTGGCAAGGTGACCGACGAGCTGGCGGTGGCCGTGGCCCGCAGCGCCGTGGCGCTCGAGGGCGCGGAGTCGATCCTTCTGTGCGCGCACGTCAATCCCGACGGCGACGCACTCGGCTCGATGCTGGCCGCGTTCTGGGCGCTGCGCGAGCTCGGGAAGGACCCCGTGGCGACGTTCCCGGCACCGTTCCGCACGGCCGACGTCTACCGCTTCCTCCCTGGCCTCGATCAGCTCACCCCTCCGGACCGACTCCGCGACAGCTACGACGTCGTCACCGTCTTCGACGTCGCCGCTCCCGCGAGGCTGCACGAGCTGCAGCACCAGGCCCACCGTGCGAACGAGCTGATCGTCGTCGACCACCACGTCTCCAACACCGACTTCGGCACGCTCCCGGTCGTCGACCCACACGCGGCCGCGACGGGCCAGGTGGCGCAGCGCATCATCGGGGCCCTCGGCGTGGCCCTCACCAAGGACATCGCCACATGCCTCTACACGGCGCTCGTCGCCGACACCGGGCGCTTCCTGTACAGGACGACGACGCCGGAGGTGTTCCGCGAGGCGGCCGACCTCGCCGATGTCGGCGTCGACGTCACGGAGGTTTCGCGCCACCTCTTCGAGGAGTCGCCGTTCGCCTACCTGAGCCTCCTCGCCGACGTGATTGCTGGTGCCCACCTCGAGGAGGACCTCGGCCTCGTGTGGGCGTCGGTCGACCGTGACGACCTCGACCGTCACGGCCTGACCCCTGACCACGCCGAGCCGATCATCGACATGGTGCGCCAGACCCAGGAGGCGAGCGTCGCCTGCCTGCTCAAGGACTTCGACTCCGACGGCGTTCGGGTCAGCCTGCGCAGCCGCAACGACATCGACGTCGCGACGATCTCGATCGCCGAGGGCGGCGGCGGTCACCGCCACGCGGCCGGGTTCACGGCGCCTTCGGTCGAGGCCGCGATCGACGCGGTGCGCGAGGGCGTACGGCGCCAGCGCGGGCTCGGCTGACGGGCAGCCGCGGATGGGCCGGCGGCGCCGCGATCCGCCTGAGGTCGCAGGCATGGTCCTCGTCGACAAGCCGCACGGGTTGACCAGCCATGACGTCGTGAGCCGGGCGCGCCGCGCGCTGGACATCCGCCGCGTGGGCCACTCGGGGACCCTCGATCCGATGGCCACGGGCCTGCTCGTGCTCGGGGTGGGCTGGGCGGCGAGGCTCCTGCGTTTCACCGACACGGCGGCCAAGACGTACGAGGCCGAGGTGACCCTCGGGGTCGAGACCGACACCTGGGACGCCGACGGCGACACGATCCGCACCGCCGCCGTGGCGGTCGGGCCCGACGAGGTGGACGACGCGCTCGCCGCTTTCGTGGGGGACATCTCGCAGGTGCCGCCCATGTACGCGGCGATCAAGGTCGGTGGGGAGAAGCTCTACGACATCGCACGACGCGGCGAGGAGGTCGAGCGCGAGCCGAGGCCGGTCACGGTCCACTCCATCGACGTGACGGCGACAGAGGCCGACCGTGTGCGGTTCACGATTTCCGCCAGCGCAGGCACCTACGTGCGATCGATCGCGCACGATCTCGGAACGGCGCTGGGCTGCGGGGCCCATTTGAGCGGGCTGCGGCGCGTCGCGATCGGCCGCCACGAGGTCGGGGACGCCGTGACGCTGCCCGGGCTCGCGGCCGGCGGCCGTGCCCTCGTCCGTGCG
>JAIBAC010000119.1 GCA_019695375.1 Acidimicrobiia bacterium | reverse complement strand
CCAGCGGACGCCGCGTCGCGGCGAGCTCGCCGAGGAGCGGGTCGAGGTCGCGGTAGATGGCGACCGCGTCGGGCGGGCACGACGGCGCGGGCGGGCAGCCTTCGATGCAGTGCTGCGGTGCGCCGTGCGGTGCGTTCGCGTCGGTCAGCTCCGTGGGCCGCGTCTGCGACGACACCTCGACGGCAGGGGCAGCGGCCATCGCCGCGATGAGGTCGAGGTCGTGGCACGACTTCTGCAGCAGCCACGGCACCTCGGACCGGCGCGTGTGACCTCTGACGTAGGAGTGGGCGTAGTGCCAGAACGCGACGTTCTCCGACATCTGGATCGCGACCACGTCACCGAGATCACCGGCGTCGATGACGGCCTGCAGGGCCGCGAACAGATGTGAGTACCGGTACACGTGGCAGATCGCGAGGACCCGCCCCGATGCGCCGGCGGCCTCGACGAGGCGCGTGCAGCCGGCCTCGTCGAGCGCCATCGGCTTCTCGAGGAGCACGTGGTAGCCGGCGGCGAGGGCAGCGAGCGTGGGTTCGACGTGTTGTGTGTCACCCGTCGTGATCAACGCGAAGTCACCGAGGCGGCCTGCGGCGAAGAGCTCGTCCCAGCTCCGGTGGCAGGCCGCAGCGGGGACGGAGTAGCGAGCGGCGAAGCGTGCGCGGCGCCCGTCGTCGGGTTCGGCGACGGCCACGATGCGCCCCGTGGCAGGCTCGTCGAGGAAGTAGCGGGCGTAGGCGTCGTACCCGCGGTCGCCGGCGCCCACCACGACGCCCGTCACCACGTCAGCCACCGGCGTCCCGGCACGTGACACCGTGGCAGGCCGTAAGGGTGTCCATGCGCGCGTCGAGATCCGCGACGATCGCCGCGTTTGCCACCCGCCCCGCAGGTGTGGCGAGGAGGTTGTCGAGCTGCCACGGGTCGGCCTCGAGGTCGTAGAGCTCGTACTCGTGGCGTCCGAACAGCTCGCGGTCGTACCACTCGATGTAGACGTAGCGGTCGGTGTGCACCCCGCGGTACGAGGGCACGTCGGCGCCGACGAGCACGATCATCACGAGCAGGTACGCGAAGGGCGGCCAGTCCGTGCCGAGGCCGGCCGTGAGCCCGGCGCTCGCGTACTGGATCGGGAACGCGTCACGCCACGTGCCGGGATCGTCCCCGCGGAGCAGGTGTGCGAACGAGCGTCCGTCGACGTGGCCGGGGATCGCGACTCCGGCGAGGTCGAGCAGCGTCGGCGCGACGTCGGTGAGCAGCACCGGGTGGTCGTCGGTCGCGTGCGCCACGCCCGGGCCCGCGACGACGAAGGGGACGCGCAGGGACTCCTCGTACGGCGCCATCTTGTGCACGAGGCGGTGCGCGCCGAGGTTGTAGCCGTTGTCGGACGCGAAGATCAGGTAGGTGTCGTCGAGGGCGCCGGCTGCGTCGAGAGCGGTGACCGTGTCCGCCACGAGGTCGTCGACGGCGAGCAGGGAGCCCATGCGGTTGCGGTAGTCGATCACGTTCCACGCCCTCCACGCCGAGCGCACGGCGCCCGATGCCCGCAGCCACCACGGCTTGTCCGACAGGTCGGCCTCGAAGAAGTTGGGGTTCTGCGGCGGGTCGGCGTAACGCCACGGATGGTTCTGGTACCGCGGTGCAGGTGGCTGCGGCAGATGCGGAGCGGTCGGAGTCACGTACGCGAAGAACGGCGTGTCGGTGTCGGCGGCCGCACGTGTCACGAAGTCGACCGTGTGGCGGGCCACGACGTCGGCCTCGTAGTCCTCGGGCTTCTGCCCGTACCAGACCAGCGTGCCGTTCTCGTTCAGGAAGTAGTTGTACCCGCCCTCGATGCGGTCGGTGGCGCCGCCGTAGTACTCGGTCCAACCCGGCGGGACGTGGGTCGGGTCGACCTCGTTCATGTACTTGCCGGCGAGCATCGTGTTGTAGCCCGCCTGCTGGAGGGCGAGGGGGAACGTGCGCTGCTCGCCGTCACGGGCCATGAAGGCGGGCCAGCCGCCGTGGGGGCCGGCGTTGGTGAGGACACCGGTGTTGTGTCCGTACTCGCCGGTGAGCGTCGTCGCCCGCGCGGGACAGCAGATCGGCGTCGGCGCGAACGCGTTCGCGAACGTCATGCCGCGGTCGGCGATGAGCGCCCTGGTCTTGGGCAGCGCCTCCCAGTACGGCGACGTCAGGGCGTCGAGGTCGTCGACGAGGAAGACCACGAAGTTGGGCCGCTTCGGCGCCGGCGCCTCGGCGACCGCGCGTGCCGGAGCGACGGCCAGCGGCGCGCACAGCGTGATCGTCAGGACCACGGCGACGATCCGCTGACCCGCGCCCACTTCGACCTCCCCCCGGCACCCGTTCCCGACCAGCGTACCGGCCACGGCGCCGCGCAGGTAGGGCCCGGCGCCACCTCGACGTGGGGACGTGGATCGTGCTGTGAGCGCGTTTTGCGTCCCCACGTCGGGGGGTGGTCTGGACGTGGGGACGTGGATCGTGCTGTGAGCGCGTTCTGCGTCCCCACGTCGGGGGGTGGTGTGGACGTGGGGACGTGGATCGGCGTGAGAGCGCGTTCTGCGTCCCCACGTCGGGGGGTGGTGTGGACGTGGGGACGTGGATCGGCGTGAGAGCGCGTTCTGCGTCCCCACGTCTGTTCGTCGGCTAGCCGGCAGGTTCGAGGACGAAGACCGGGATCGTGCGCTCGGTCGCCTGCTGGTATGCGTCGTACGCAGGCCACACCTCTAAGGCTCGTGCCCACCAGCCGGCCTTCTCGCTGCCGTCGACCTCACGCACGCTGTAGTCGCCGAGAGTGTCGCGGTCCTGGAGCCGGGCGGCGGGGTGGGCACGGAGGTTGTGGACCCAGTTCGGGTTCGACGGGGCCCCGCCCTGGGAGCCGATGACGGCGTAGTTGCCGTTGCCGTCGCTGATGCGGACCAGAGGCGTCTTGCGCACCTTGCCCGAGCGCGCGCCGAGGGTCCAGAGGATGACCCACTCGTCGCCGACGAGCTGGCTCGCCTCGGTGCCGCCCGACCGCTCGTAGCGGTCGACCTCCTCTGCGATCGGGCCCCAGGGACTGGGTTCGTACGTGCCGTCGAGCTCCGCCATCTGTGCCTCCTTGGCCGTCGGCATAGGGTAGGGACGATCTCGAGCGCCGAAGGCTGCACGATGGGGATGCGAACCCTGGCGACCGACTACCTCGTCGTGGGTGCCGGCGCGATGGGTATGGCCTTCACCGACGCGCTCATCGACCACGCGGACGTGCACGTGACGCTGGTCGACCGTCGCCACACGGCAGGTGGGCACTGGGAGGACGCATACCCCTTCGTGCAGCTCCACCAGGCGTCGTCGTTCTACGGAGTTGCGTCGACCGAGCTCGGGACCGGGGCCGTGCAGCAACGGCCCCCGGAGGCGGGACTCCACGAGCGCGCCCACCGGTCCGAGATCCAGGCCTACTACGACGACATCCTGCGCCGACGCTTCGTCGGTTCGGGCCGCGTCAGCTTCCTCGGTGGCAGCGAGTACCGGCCGGACGGCGGGTCGCACCTCGTGACTTCGAGGGTGTCGGGCGAGACCGTGAAGGTCGAGGTGCGCCGCCGCTTGGTGGACGCCACATACCTTTCGCCCACGGTCCCAGCGACGACGCCGCCGCCCTTCGGTGTCGGCGACGGCGCGAGGGCCGTCGCGGTGAACGCGCTCGGCACGCTGGCAGAGGCACCACGCCGCTACGTGATCGTCGGGTCCGGCAAGACCGCCACCGACGCGGTCGTGTGGCTCCAGATGAACGGCGTGGAGCCCGACCGGATCACGTGGGTGCGTCCGCGGGAGCCGTGGATGCTCGACCGCGCCGTCGTGCAGCCCGATCCCGTGGTGGCTCTCGGGCTCGCGGCGGACACCATGGCGGCCGCCGCCGCAGCCACATCGCTCGACGACCTCTTCCTGCGGCTCGAAGCTGCCGGCGTGATGCTGCGCATCGACTCTGGCCGCGTGCCCACGATGGCGAAGACGCCGACCCTGGGCACCTGGGAGCTCGAGTTGCTGCGCCGCGTCGAGAACGTCGTGCGCCTCGGCCGGATCAGGAACGTGACCCGCGACAGGATCGTCCTCGACGGCGGATCCGTGCCGCTGCCACCCGGTTCGCTCGTGGTGCACTGCGCCGCATCGGGGTTGCGGTACCCGCCGGTGGTCCCGATCTGGGCACCGGACATGATCCGGATCCAGACCATCCGCGCCGGTTTCCCGTGCTTCAACGCCGCCCTCGCCGGCTACGTGGAGGCCACACGTGACGACGACCGGGAGCGCAACCGCTTGTGCCCCCCCAACACCCTCCCGGACAACCCCGCCAACTGGGCGCAGATGCAGGTACGGGGGACCATCGCGGCGCGCAGGTTCGGCGCCGAGGCGGACATCGCCGCGTGGGCAAACGACTGCGCCCTGAACCCGGCACGCATCGAGCCGTCCCAGCGCCACACGCCGGCGGTCGAGGCCGCCGCCACCCGGCTGGCCGACGAGACCGAGCGCGGGCTCCCACGGCTGGCCGCGCTCGCCGACGAGCCGCTGGCGTGAACGGAAGGCGCCGGCGCCCGAACTAGCCTCGCGTCGGCCATCAGGTCGCCTAGGAGGCTGAGCGGCGATGCCGAACGACGTCGAAGAAGGCCAAGCCGCACGGCTGAGCGGCGGCGCGATCGCGTCGATCAGCGGTGTCGTGCTGCTGGTCCTGTTCATGGTCCAGAACACCGAGGACGTGACGCTGCACTTCCTCGTCTGGGACTTCACCTGGCCGCTGTGGCTGTTCACGCTCATGACGGCGGCGTTCGGGGCGCTCGTCTGGTTCGGCCTCGGGGTCATGCGCCGCCACCGGCGCCGCAAGGAACGACGCGCAGAGCGACGCGGCTGAGGGTGCCCGGGGAGGGACTTGAACCCTCACGCCCCGAAGGACTGCGGATTTTGAGTCCGCCGCGTCTGCCGATTCCGCCACCCGGGCCGGGTCGTGGTCTGCCCGCAGGATAGGGATCGCTCAGGGACCCGACGTGTCTCGCACGCCGGCGGCGAAGTCGAGGTGCAGGCTCCATCCGTCGGCGCTCGCGCCGTAGGTGCCAGCGTCCCAGTCCGCCCGCGTGAACGTCCCGTCCCAGCGCCGCAACGGGTCAGGGTGCAGGTCGGCCTCGGTGCCGTCGACGACGAAGGGCCGGCTGCCCAGGCGCGGGGTGAACCCGAACGACACCTCGCCCTCGGCGGGGGAGCGGTACCTCACGCTGAACCCGTCCCACGGCCAGTGGAAGCAGAACCCCCCCGGCGCCGAGAAGACCGCGGGACACGGGGCCCTTCCCGCGAACGGCCGCACGTCGGGGCGCACCGCCGTGACGGCGTCGACGAAGGCCGCGAACGGGTCCGCCGCAGCAGGGAAGTCGGCAGAGCGGCCCACCTCGGTGATCCACACGTTGTCGGCGCCGCCGCGGGCGACGAGGTCGAAGCGCCCCGTGAGCCCGCTCGTGAACTCGGTGTCGGCGTCGTAGGTGCGCCAGGTCGCCGGCCGCCACGACCACAGCGCCACGTAGCCGTCACCGCGGCGGCCCACCACCCAGCCGTTGCGCTCCACCACCTCGTCGAAGCGTTCGGTCGGGAAGAACGCGTGCGTGTACGCCTCGTAGCCGAAGCCGTAGCCGCTGCCGCCGAGGGGTAGCGACGGGTACTGCGGCGCATAGACGGCGACGAGGGTGCGGCCCTCCTGCGCGACGCGAGGCAGTGACGCCTCGCCGGTCCAGTAGCCCTCCCGCGCCTCGGGATCGGCCTTCGACGGCACACCGCTGCGGGGGTGGTTCGTGAACACGAGCGCCTCGGTGTCGAGGGTCGCCTGCCACACGTGGGCCTGCTCGGAGCGCTGGCCCGGCCGCCAGTCCTGCGCCGCCGAGAGCATCACGTCGTCGCTGCGCCACGTGTAGGTGTCGACCTCGCTCAGCAGGCCCGGGTTCACAGCGACGGCGAGGAACCGCGCGATGAGCCGCAGGACCGCCGGCGACGCGACCGCCACGATCGGCTCCAGCGCCGCTGCCTGGCGGAAGTTCGACGACTGCCAGAGGTCGAAGTCCTGCATCGCCTTCGCCGAGGTGGGCGCCATCTGCCACGGGAACTGCGCACCCATCGCCCACCACGTCATGAGCGCGTCCTCGCCCTCGAACGTGAGGCCGTAGGGCGCCACCGGCGCAGCGGTCACCGGCGCGAGCGGGTCGAGGGGCAGGCTCTGGTGCTGGCGCACCACCTCATCCGCGGTCGACGCGGCGATGCGACGCGCCACCTCCGGGGGCCGGTACCGCGACGCCACCGCGACGAGCACGGCGGTGTCGGCGCCGGTGTAGGGGACGTCGGTGTCGGCGAAGATCATCCTGGCGAGGTTGAACGTGTCGTCGTCGCGGCCGCTGAGCTTGTCCTTCATGTACGAGCGGCCGTGGGTGGAGCCGAACGATCCCTGCTGGAGGTGCGCGGCGAGCTCGACGAACATCATGTCGAGCACCATCGACGCCTGACGCGCGATCTCGGCGTCGTCGGCGAGCTCCGCGAGGAGGAGCACGCCCTGGAGGTCCTCCATCCAGTACACGTTCGAGAGCCACTCGCTGAAGCCGAAGCGGGCGCGCATCTCGATCCAGCGCCGGATCCGCGGCGCGGCGTGCGCGACGTGCTCGGCCCCGGTCATCCCCGAGTTCGTGAACGTGCGGTCCGCGAACGCCTGGCCGGCGACGTACTCGTCGGCGAGGAAGATGATCTGGTGGTTCTCGGTCCAGTAGTACTGGCTGTCGACGATCCCCGGCGGCGTCGGTTCGGTCCACCAGTACTTGAACGCGAGGATGCGCTCCTCGATCGCGGCGGCGAGGGCGGGGGAGAGCCGGTCGCGGTAGCGCAGCAGCAGTGTCAGGAGGCGGTTGACGTCGAAGTCGCCGGTGTCCTCGTACGCGGCGAGCTTGGCGAAGACCGGCGCGAAGTCCTCGGGCTGCGCGGCGGCGACCCCACCGTCGTATCCAGGCTCGCGTGCCGCACGCTCGGCGTGCGCGATGAGCGACGTCGGGCTGCCGGGCGCGACCGGCGAAGCGGTCACCGCATGCAGGTAGTCGTCCTGGCGTGCACGCCACTGATCGGCGGGCACGAGACCGGCTTCGGTCTCCGACGCGGTCGACGCGCCGGCACCGGCGCGTGCGGCGGGAACCAGAACGGCGATGCACGCGGCGACCACCACCAAGGCGAGCGTGCGGACTCGCGCTGACCTCAACTCGCGTCGCCTCCCCCCGAACCGGCATCCGACACCCACGGTTGGATATTCGCCGCCGCCGCGCAGTCTCCCGCGCCGGCCCCACCGCAGCTAGCGTTGCCGGATCAGGGATGTGCCGCGTCGGCCAGGGGGGCTTCGAGGTGACGCGCAGGGGCGAAATGAGCGCGGGTGCGATCGTGCGGCGCGCGGTCATGGTGGCAGCGCTCGTGTTCGCAGGCGCGGCCTGCGCCGTGCAGGCACCCACGCCGGGGACCCTGACGGGACCGGAGCCGGCACCGGGCTCAGCGCCCGACCAGCGCGTGCTCGTGTTCACGCGCACGACCGGGTTCCGTCACGACTCGATCCCGACCGGGGTGGCACGCCTCGCGGAGCTGCTGCCCACCTACGGCCTCGACGTCGACCACACCGAGGACCCAGCGGCCTTCACCGCCGGCAACCTCTCCCGCTACGCCGCCGTGGTGTTCCTGAGCACCACCGGAGACGTCCTCGACGACGACCAGCAGGCGGCACTCGAGGGGTACGTCCACGCAGGCGGCGCCTTCGCCGGCATCCACTCCGCCGCCGACACCGAGCACGACTGGCCGTGGTTCGGCGACCTCGTCGGCGGCTTCTTCACCCGCCATCCCGCCGTGCCCTTCGGCGTCCGTGTCGCCCTCGACGACCAGGACGAGCTCGCCACCGCCGCGACCGCGCGGTCGTTCTCGCTCGTCGAGGAGATCTACGACTTCGACCGCAACCCCCGCGACGACCCCGCGACCGAGGTCCTCGCCCGCATCGAACCGAACCTGTCGCCGTGCGAGATCTTCGGCCAGCAGCAGGTCGGCTTGCTATGTGAGCTCATGCGCTTCCGCGGCGACTGGCGCATGGGCGCCGACCACCCGGTCGCGTGGCAGAAGCAGTTCGAGGGCGGCCGCTCCTTCTACACCAACCTCGGGCACATGAAGGCGACCTGGGACCGGCCCGAGTTCCTGAACCACGTCGTCGGTGGTATCCGCTGGGCTGCCGGCGAGGGGGACCGGTTCCGGGCGACCACGATCGCCGACGGGCTCACGGCGCCGATGCGAGCAGAGTCGGCGCCCGACGGCACGGTCTACGCGATCGAACGCGAAGGTGATCTGCTCGCCGTCGACCCCGACGACGGCCACGTCCGCACGATCGGCCACGTCGACGTCAACGTCCAGGGCGAGCAGGGCCTGCTCGGCATGGCGCTCGACCCCGACTTCGGGTCGAACCGGACGCTGTACCTGTACTTCGTCGACGGCGACGAGGAACCGACGGGGCGCCTCGCGTCGTTCCACCTCGACGCTGGGGGAAACCTCGACACCGGGACCCGCCACGACCTCCTCGCCGTGGCCCAGGACGGCGACGGCCACAGCGGCGGCGCCCTCGCCATCGACCCCGACGCCAACCTCGTGCTCGCCACGGGCGACAACACCACCCCGTTCGAGTCGAGCGGCTTCGCACCCATCGACGACCGGCCCGGCCACGAGGACGCCAACGCGATGCGCACCTCGGGCAACCCGTTCGACCTGCGCGGCAAGGTCCTGCGCGTGCGCCGCGACGGGAGCATCCCGGCGGGCAACCTCTTCGACGGCAGCGACGGGCTACCCGAGATCTGGGCGATGGGCTTCCGCAACCCGTTCTCGCTCGCGGTCGGCGGCGGCGCGGTCTTCACCGGCGACGTCGGCCCGGACGCGATCATCGACGCGACCTACGGCCCGCGGGGCCGCGACGAGATCGACCTGATCACGGCGGGCGACTACGGCTGGCCCCGCTGCCTCGGCGACCGCCTCGCCTACCGCGAACGCGGCTTCGCCACGGGTGCGGTCGGGGCGCCTTTCGACTGCAGCGGCACTCAGACGCCGGTGCTCAGCTACGACTACCTGACGCTCGCGGACTGGAGCCTCGGCACCGGCGGCAGGGCGGCCATGGCCGGCGACGTCGTCACGTCCGCCGACCTCGACCAGGAGTACTCGTTGCCGGCCCGCCTCGAAGGGCGGCTGCTGGCGATGGACTACGTGCGCGGGCGCCTGTTCGCGATCGAGGTGGGCGCCGACGGCCGCGCGGTGTCGACCGAACGCCTCGCGCCGGACCTCGATCTCGGCATGCCCACCGACCTCGACATCGGCCCCGACGGTGCGCTCACGATCGTCGACCAGATGGGAGGGCGCATCGTCCGCGTCGAGTACGACGCCGCGGGTAGGCACCGGCCGACGAGCCGGATCGCCGCCACCGACGTCACGTCGGCGGACGCGCCGTGGACGACCCGCATCCC
>JAIBAC010000118.1 GCA_019695375.1 Acidimicrobiia bacterium | reverse complement strand
CCGCCCCCGGCGTCGGTCGCGCTCGCGACCCTCGTGCGCCTCGACCGACTTCTCGGCGCGGACACCGACGCCCACCCCGGTCTCGGCGCGAGGAGGGCACCATGGTGCCCCCTGCGCGCCGAGACGTCGGATTCGGTCCACCTGCGCGCCGAGATGTCGATGGCCACGGAGCACCGCTAGACAAGGTGGAGCTCGGTGATGCGGGCGTCGCGCACGACCGTGCGTGCCGGGTCGCACCTGCGCCCGAGGCCGCTGCCGCTGTCGCTCTCCGTGACGACGGCCGCGATCAACTCCTCACGTGGCAGGCGCGTGCCGTCGCGACCGACCACGACGGCGTCGTCGGCGAGGACGGCCTCTAGGCCGTCGCCGTCGCCGGTGGCCACGGCGTGCCCGTAGCGTCCCAGCACGTTCGTGTCGGGCGTCGAGCACGGCTCGACACCCGCGATCAGGGCGCGGTCGCGCTCGAAGGTCAGGATCCGCTGCGCGTCGGCGACAGCCACCCACCGCACGACGTCGACCTCACGGTTGGGCCGGAAGCTCCCGCCTGTGCGGCGCATGTGCCAGTAGTCCACGACCTTGACGCCCGACCCGCCGCCGCGCACGCCCACCCGGTAGCGGGTGCGCCCCGCCGGAGGGCCGGCAGCGACGGTGGTGCCGGTCTCCTCCCACACCTCACGCACTGCGCAGGCGAGGACGTCGCCGCCGTCCTCGCGGTCGAGCTTGCCTTTGGGCAGGGTCCAGTCGTCGTAACGGGGCCGGTGCACGACGAGGAGGTGCGCCCCGTCCCACACGAGCCCGCCGCCTGCGATCACGTGCATCTCGGCCTCGGACCCTAACCGGCGGTGCAGCACCTCATGGCGGGACCAAGACGGTCGATACTGGACGAAGAGCCCTGCGATCGGGGGTGTTTGTCAGTGTTCGTCCGCTTTCGCAATACCGCTGCCACCGCCGAAGCCGAGGTTTGGGCGCCCGCGTGGGGTGCTATGTTGGGCGGGCGAGTGTGGGTGTCGCCCACATCCCACCCCGACCTTTGGGGGAGCCTTGTTCGAGCGGTTCACTGACCGGGCGCGTCGGGTCGTCGTCCTGGCCCAAGAAGAAGCGCGTCTGCTCAACCACAACTACATCGGCACCGAGCACATCCTCCTCGGGCTGATCCACGAGGGCGAGGGCGTCGCGGCCAAGGCGCTCGAGAGCCTCGGCATCAGCCTCGACGCGGTGCGCCAGCAGGTCGAGGAGATCATCGGCCAGGGCGGCTCGTCGCCCTCGGGCCACATCCCCTTCACCCCGCGCGCGAAGAAGGTGCTCGAGCTGTCCCTGCGCGAGGCGCTCCAGCTCGGCCACAGCTACATCGGCACCGAGCACATCCTCCTCGGGCTGATCCGCGAGGGCGAGGGTGTCGCCGCGCAGGTGCTCGTCAAGCTCGGCGCCGACCTCTCCCGCGTGCGCCAGCAGGTCATCCAGCTCCTGTCGGGCTACTCGTCGCGCGAGTCCCAGGCAGGCCAGCCGGCCGGTGGCTCGACCGAGAGCACGTCGTCGTCGGGCTCGCTCGTGCTCGACCAGTTCGGCCGCAACCTCACCCAGCTCGCGCGCGAGAAGAAGCTCGACCCCGTGATCGGGCGCGACAACGAGCAGGAGCGGGTGATGCAGGTGCTGAGCCGGCGCACCAAGAACAACCCCGTCCTCGTGGGTGAGCCCGGTGTCGGCAAGACCGCGATCGTCGAGGGCCTCGCGCAGAAGATCGTGACCGGCGACGTGCCCGAGACCCTCCAGGGCAAGCAGCTCTACACCCTCGACCTCGGCGCCCTCGTCGCCGGCAGCCGTTACCGCGGTGACTTCGAGGAGCGCCTCAAGAAGGTGCTCAAGGAGATCCGCCAGCGCGGCGACATCATCCTCTTCATCGACGAGCTCCACACCCTCGTCGGTGCCGGCGCCGCCGAGGGCGCCATCGACGCGGCCAGCATCCTCAAGCCGATGCTCGCCCGCGGCGAGCTGCAGACGATCGGCGCCACCACGCTCGAGGAGTACCGCAAGCACCTCGAGAAGGACGCCGCGCTCGAGCGCCGCTTCCAGCCGATCACCGTCGAGGAACCCACGATCTCGCACACGATCGACATCCTCAAGGGCCTGCGCGACCGCTACGAGCAGCACCACCGCGTGCGCATCACCGACCAGGCCGTCGTCGCCGCCGCCAACCTCGCCGACCGCTACATCTCCGACCGCCACCTCCCCGACAAGGCGATCGACCTCATCGACGAGGCCGGTTCGCGCATGCGCCTGCGCCGCATGAAGCTGCCGCCCGACTACCGCGAGCTCGAGGAGCGCATCGCCAAGGTGCGTGCCGACAAGGAGACCGCGATCGAGGAGCAGCAGTTCGAGTCGGCCGCGAAGCTGCGCGATCAGGAGAAGGCGCTCCTCGCCGAGAAGGCCGTCAAGGAGGCCGAGCGCAAGGAGGAGGGCCTCGACCTCTACAACGAGATCGACGAGGAGGAGATCGCCGAGGTCCTCGCGATGTGGACCGGCATCCCCGTCTACAAGCTCACCGAGGAAGAGACCGAGAAGCTGCTCCGCATGGAGGAGGAGCTGCACAAGCGCGTGATCGGCCAGGACGACGCCATCCGCGCGGTCTCCTCGGCGACGCGGCGCACCCGCGCCGGCCTCAAGGACCCCAAGCGCCCGTCGGGATCGTTCATCTTCCTCGGACCCTCGGGAGTCGGCAAGACCGAGCTCGCCAAGACCCTCGCCGAGTTCCTCTTCGGCGACGAGGACGCGCTGATCCAGCTCGACATGAGCGAGTACATGGAGAAGCACACGGTCAGCCGCCTCATGGGCTCGCCCCCCGGCTACGTCGGCTACGAGGAGGGTGGCCAGCTCACCGAACAGGTGCGCCGCAAGCCGTTCAGCGTGGTGCTCTTCGACGAGATCGAGAAGGCCCACCCCGACGTGTTCAACACGTTGCTGCAGATCCTCGAGGACGGCCGCCTCACCGACAGCCAGGGCCGCACGGTCGACTTCAAGAACACGCTCATCATCATGACCTCGAACCTGGGGACCCAGGACCTGCGCAAGACCGCGCTCGGCTTCTCCCAGTCCGAGGAGGCGCTCAACTACGAGCGGATGCGGGAGCGCCTTACCGAGGAGCTCAAGCGCCACTTCCGGCCCGAGTTCTTGAACCGCCTCGACGAGATCATCGTCTTCCACGAGCTCACCAAGGAAGAGATCACCCAGATCATCGACCTGATGACCAAGCGCGTGCAGGCCCAGCTCGAGGGCCAGGGCCTCCAGATCGAGCTCACCGACGCCGCCAAGGCGCTGCTCGGCGAGAAGGGCTACGACCCCACCCTCGGTGCGCGTCCGATGCGGCGTGCGATCCAGCGGCTCGTCGAGGACCCGCTCTCGGAGCGGATCCTGTGGAAGGAGTTCCAGGCGGGCCAGCTCATCGTCGTCGACGCCGAGGACGAGGAGATCGTCTTCCGTGCCGTCGAGGCGCCTGCGCCCCCCGACGCGCCACCGGTCGACATGGCGGGCACGGGTTCGGGCTCCGGTGCCCTCGACACCCCGTCGGAGAACTAGCCCGCGCCGCTGCCGGGCAGCGTGATCAACACCGGGCGTGGGTCCGCGCTGAAGGGACCGCCGAGCCAGTACAGGGGTCGGTAGCGGCCGGTCTGCTGGTCCTGGAGGTTGGTGACGACTCCGTCGGCCGTCGCGTGGGAGGCGACGATGTCTCGCGCGTCGCCCGTGCCGTCGCCGAGGAGACGCTCCTGCACGTACATGTAGAAGGGGTAGTCCTCGATGACGAGCTCGGCTCCGTCGGGGACGCGCGCGAGGGCGGAGTCGACGCTCGCCGGCGCCCTCGTGTCGCCGCTCATGTCAACCCGTGACCAGTTCAACCCCAGTGCGAGAGCGGGCAGCACGGCGGCGACGGCGGCGGTCACGGGCCACGGGAGCCTGCGGCCGCCTGCCGCCAGGAGGAGACCGTCGACCCCGAGCCCGAGGAAGATCGCGATCGCGAGGAAGAGGGGCAGGAAGTACACCGAGACGTCGGGGATGTCGTAGCCGAGCCCGTACACGATCGTGACCGATGCGTAGAGCACGAGCGCGACGCACAGCGCCCGGCGCGGACCGCGACGGGCGACGCCACGCCACACCCCGTACGCGGCCGGGAGGCAGAGGACGCCGAACTCGGCGACGGTGAGCCGGGCCAGCATCGGTGCGCGGACGGTGATCATCTCGCGCGGGCCGAACGCGAACATGCGGTCCTTGAACCAGCCACCGCTGAGGTAGTCGGTGAGGTCGGCGAACGAGTGCAGGCGTGCTTCGACGTAGACGCCGTTGCGGGCCGCCCACACGAGCCCGTACTGGGCGACGCCGAGCACCGTCCACGCCAGCACCCACGCGACGTTGGTGGCGGTGAACGCGCGTCTGCGCTCGGTCCACACCACCCACGCGAATCCCGGCAGCAGCAGCAGCGAGCTCAGGTGGTTGCCGAAGGAGACCGCGTAGAGGGCGGTGGCGACGAGGAACCACGTGTCGGATCCGCCCAGCTTCCAGCGGGCGGCGCATGCCAGGACCGACACCATGAGCAGGACGTGGAGCGTGTAGACCTCGGCCACGACGGCCTGCGACCAGAACGTGAGCGAGAACGCGAACACGAGGGCGGTCGGGGCGGCGACCGGGCGGCGCACCCCGATCGCCTGCAGGAGCCGGTACAGGACGACGACGGCGGCGGTGGCGCACACGACCGAGAGCAGGTTCGCCCGCCACGCGGTCGACCCGAACGGCACGGCGGTGACGAACGCCTTGTTGAGGAGCAGGTAGAGGGGGTAGCCGGTCGGGTGCGGCAGGCCGCCGACCTTGCCCAGGAACTGCCACTTGGCCGTGTCGCCGCTGCCACCGGTGCCAGGCAGCATCGTCGCGGCGTACACGGTCGCGGTGATGACGGCGACCGCGACCATCACGGGCACGTCGCGGCGGAGCGGGAAGGCGCCGTGGTCGTCCTCGCTCGCGGCGTCGGGTTCGGCAGGCGCCGCGGTGAGCCCCTGACGTGGCAGCGGCGCTTCGACGATTCGCTCGATCGTGGTCATCTCGGCCGCTCAAGGCTAGGGCCGGATCCAGGTCCCCAGGACGTGACGCGGCGTCACCGGGACGGCGCGCGATCGAATCGAGGTCAACAGCGTGTCGCACTGACGATCCACGCCGCCGAGTCGTATATGACACCGTCTGGTGTCTCGTGTGCGGCGATCGTGGCATGGAGTGCGTTCTCGGCTCTGGCGCGGCTGCCACTGTTCAGCCCTTCGAGCATCCAGCCGAGCTGGCCGAGGACGAAGTCATGAGCGTTTTCGGTGCCGTCGCCGAACCACATCGGGTGCCGCTGGTCCACGAGGCCGACGTCGGTGTATCCGGCGGCGGCGAGCACCGAACGCACGATGGCCGGCTCCGAAAGGGTGAACGGGCCCGGCGCGTCGGGCGGTGGAGCCGGAAGCACGCGGCCGGCTGCGAGTGCAGCAGCGAAGTCCCGGATCCACTCCTGTTGGGTCAACGCCTGCCAGGTCAGCAGGACGAGCCGGCCGCCTGGTCGCAGGCCGCCCCCGATGTTGGCGAGAGCGGCCACTCGATCGCCGAAGAACATCGCACTCGTGCGTCCGATCGCCACGTCGAACGTACCCGGTTCGAACTCATGGATCTGTGCATCGACCTGTTCGAATCCCACGTTGGAGATGCCTTCGTCACGTGCTCGCCGCCGCGCGACGTCCAGCATCGCCGCGGACAGGTCGACGCCGAGCACCGAACCGTCTGACGCCGCCTTCGCCGCGTTCCGGGTCGTCTGGCCGGTCCCGCAGCCGACATCGAGCACGCGGTCGGTGGGGCAGATCGCGGCAGCTTCGAAGAACGGCCTGTCGTATCCGGTGAGCGCCTTCTCGAAGTGGTCGGAATGCGCTGCCCAGAAGGCACCCTCGTCGCCGTCCCAGGCGTGCAACTGGTCCAAGTTGGTCGGATCGACGGACACTGTCCGAGCGCTGGTCACGATCCGACCTCCTACTGCTAATCTCTCTTTGGGAGTATAGTATCCTCCCGTTGGGAGTAACATGTCAAGAGGTCGAACCCTGACGACGACGTCGTACGCCATTCTCGGCCTGCTGGGTATCAAGTCCTGGACGACGCATGAGCTGGTCCAGCAGGTCGACCGCAGCCTGCGGCGCATCTGGCCCCGTGCGCAGAGCAAGCTGTACGAGGAACCCAAGAAGCTCGTTGCCCACGGCTATGCCCGCGCCGCCGATGCTTCCGTGGGCCGCCGTCCCCGTACCCGCTACACGATCACCGCCAAGGGACGCCGCGCTTTGGCCGCGTGGTTGTCACGGCCGGGTGAGGGTCCGATCCTCGAGTGTGAGCAACTGGTCAAGATCCACTTCGCTGACGGCGGTACCAAGGCCGACGTCGTCGCCAACCTCGAGGCAGCCCGCGTTTGGGTCCTGGAGCAGAACGAGGAGAACCTCGCCACCTCGCGCGCCTACCGCGAGCACCGGAGCGCGTTTCCCGAACGTGCCGCCCTGAATCAGCTTCCCGGGCGCTTCCTCACGGACTTCTATGTGATGGTTGCCCAGTGGGTGCAGTGGGCAACCGAGATCGTCGAAGATTGGCCCGACGACGTCACCGAGGCACCTTTCGACGACGCCGCCGCCGAGGAGAGTGTGCGCCTCGCCGAGAGCATCCCGGCCCTCTTGCGAACAGAAGAGCGGGATCACCGGCGATAATCCCCCTGATGGCCAGGTACACGATCGACCCGGAGGCGTCGCAGGTCTGGGTCGCCGGCACGTCTTCGGTGCATCCCATCCACGCGACAGCGACCGGCCTCGAGGGCTGGATCGACGTCGAGGCCGGTGACGGCGCCGTCGCGGCCGGCACGGGCCTCGCAGGCGAGGTCCGCATCGCGGTAGCAGCGTTGCGCTCCGGCAACGGCCTCGTCGACCGCGAGACACGCAGGCGCATCGACGCCAGGCGCCACCCCGAGATCACCGGCGTCGTCACAGGATCGGATCGCGTCGCCGGGGATCGCCTTTCGCTGCGCGGTGACCTGACCTTCCGCGGCGAGACGCGTCAGGTCGAGGGCGAGGTGGGCGTCGTCGTCGACGACGGTGGTGAGCGGATCGTGCTCGAGGGCAGCCAGAGCTTCGACGTGCGCGACTGGGGCCTCGAACCGCCGCGGTTCGCGATGCTCAAGGTCCACCCCGGCATCGACGTGCGCGTCCACGTCGAGGCCCGCCGCGCCTGAGCGCGGCGCTCAGGTGTCTTGCCAGCGGAGGTCGTAGGCGACGACGGGGGTCGGGATCCCCTTCAGCTCGACGGCGCCGATCGGGGTGAGGTCGTGCTCGCCGCGGCTGCCGGCGACGAGCACGGCCAGCTCGGCGACGAGGATCTGCCCGCCGCTGGCGTGCGCGCACAGGCGTGCGGCCGCCACGACCGGTACCCCGTACCAGTCGCCGCGCTCGCGGGCGGCGTCGCCGGTGGCCACGCCGACGCGCATGGAGACGCCGTGTGCGGCGAGGTCGTCGCCGACTGCCCGCTGCATCGCGGCAGCCGCGTCGAGCGCCGTGGCGGCGGCGTGGAAGACGACCATGAGGCCGTCGCCGGTGCTCTTTACGATCTCGCCCTCGTGGCGCGACGCGACCTCGATCAGAGCGGTCATGTGCTCGCGCAGGAAGGTGTCGGCGGCCACGTCGCCCATCTGCGTCAGCAGGCTGGTCGACCCGACGAGGTCGGTGAACACGGTCGTGAGCGTCGCGACGCGGTCGGGCAGGCGGTGCTCACCGGCCGTCACCACCTTGACCTCCTCGCCCGCGCCGGCGCCGCCTAGCCAGATCGAGAAGGTGCCGGCTACGGGGAAGCGACCCGCACGACGCCGGCCGTCGACCCAGGTGCCGCGTTGGGACCCGAGGTCCTCGGCGAACCAGTCGCTGCCTTCGCACCCGAAACGCAGGTGGTGGCGCGACACCAGCAGGCTGCCGGTGCGCACGTCGTTGTCCGGCGCACGCCCGATCGTGATGTCCGACCCGAAGGCGAACACGTGCGCGTGCCCCTCGACGTCGAGGTGCAGGGCGCGGTCGGTCGGCGACAGGGTGGCGAGGAACGCCGGGTCCGTGCCGGGCGCGGTGGCGGTCTCCGCGGTGACCGTCGTCGTGATCGTGGGCCCGGCGGGGTCGGAGCCGAGACGGAACGTCTGGGTGCCCACGAGGCGGACCTCGCCGACGCGCACACCGTCGATGAACGTGCCCCCACGCGAGCGGTCCATGAGCACCCAGCCGCCCTCGGTGCACTCGACCTCGAGGTGGGGTGACCGCGACACGCGTGCGTCGTCGACGGTGACATCGCAGTCGCTGCTGCGCCCCACGCGCACGCAGCGTCCGGGTGTGAACGTGTCGGCCCCGCCGGCGTGGACGATCGTCAGGTCGCTCAAAGCACGTCAATTCAACCATCAGCGTCGCCGGGTAGGGTCCGCGCATGGAGGTCGGGGCTTCGGGCTTCGTGCGGGACGCGCTGGCGGCGACGGGTCTGTTCGCGGGACTCGGTCCAGATTCGCTCGGGCAGCTGTGCGAGTCGGCGACGCCGGTCACGCTGAGCGGTGGCGAGTGGCTGTTCCGCCAGGGTGACGAGGGCGACGCCCTCTATGTCGTCGCCGGCGGACGTCTCGACGTCGTCGTCGACGACGGTGACCGTTCCGTTGTGGTGCGCACGTGCCGGCGTGGCGACGTCTTCGGCGAGCTCGCGATCGTGTGCGAGGCGCAGCGCACGGCGTCGATCCTCGCGGTCCGCGACAGCGAGGTGTGGCGGATCGAGCGCGCCCACGTCGAGGCGCTCCTGCGGGAGAGCCCCGAGTTCGCGATCGCGCTCACGCGGTTCCTCGGCGACAAGGTGCGTACGGCGCCGGTCCCGGTGGCGCCACCTCCACAGCGGCGTCCGAGCGTCCTCGCGGTCCTCGCGGTGGGCCGCGTCGAGGTCTCCCGGATCGTGGACGCGATCTCGGCGGCGGTAGGTGACACCCTGCTCGTCGTCGCCGCTGGCTCCCACGCGGGGACCGACCCGGGATCGTGGCCCGCGCTCGTCGACGCCGCGGAGGCCGACGGACGGACGGCGCTGCTGGTGGCGGAGGCGACCGATTCCGCGGCCTGGCATCACTTCTGTGTGAGCCACGCCGACCGCAGTGCCGTCGTGGTCGCGGCCGGCACGAGCATCGACGAGACGGCCGTGCCGCGGGGTTGTGACCTCGTCGTCGTCGGGACGCTCGAGCGCCGGCGTCTGCGTGCCTGGCTGGATTCCTGCAGCCCGCGCGCCCACCACCTGGTCGCGGGTCCCGGCGACAGCGCCGGGTTCGCGCGCGCCGCGCGCCGCGTCACGGGGACGTCGGTCGGCGTCGTCCTCTCAGGCGGTGGCGCCCGCGGCCTCGGCCACCTCGGCGTCCTCGCCGGCCTCGCCGACGCCGGGCTCGCCGTCGACCGCGTCGGCGGCACGTCGAT
>JAIBAC010000117.1 GCA_019695375.1 Acidimicrobiia bacterium | reverse complement strand
TGCGCGGCGCCTGCGCGGGAACCGCGATGCGCGTCGTCGAGAGGGTCAGGCCGGATGGTGGCAGCCCCGGGCCCTCCGCCGCCGCGTGGTCGGCGCGCCAGGACGCGACGTCGACGATCTCGAGCGCGATCGCGCCCGTCGGGCACGACTCCACGCACGCCGGTAGGTCGCCCGTGTCGAGGCGTGGCTTGCACATGTCGCACTTCGTCGCGATGCGGCACACTGGGTCGATCACGGGCACGTCGTAGGGGCAGTTCCACGTGCAGTAGCCGCAACCGACACAGGCCTGCGCGTCGTGGACGACTATCCCGTCAGCGCCCTTGGAGTAGGCGAGGGTCGGGCAACCGTGCATGCACGCCGGTTCGAGGCAGTGGTTGCACGCGGTCGACACGTGCAGCCGCGCTGTGTGGGGGAACTCGCCACCCTCGACGTCGCCGACCTTGCGCCAGTACACGCCGGCGGGCAGGTCGTTCTGCTCGGCACAGGCCACCTCGCAGGCATGGCAGCCGATGCAGCGGGAGAGGTCGACCGCGAAGCGGTACTGCTCGCCGGGACGCAACGGCAGCGCGAGCGGGTCGGCATACAGCCGGAACGGTGCGGTCGTGGTTCCCGGTGCCGTCCGGGTCTCGGCCGCCGGGGCGGCCACCGTAGCTGTCACGCCGTGGACACCTGGACCATGCCGTCGTGGACGCGCACGTCGTAGACGTCGAGAGCGACGCTCGGCTCCTCGAAGCACATGCCGGTCTCGAGCGAGAACGTGTGCTTCAGCAACGGGGACGCCACCTTGGGCTCGACACCGACCGAACCGACCAGGCCCCGGGATATCACGGGGGCGCGGCCGAAGGGGTCCCAGTTGGACACGGCGTACAAGGCGTCCCCGGAGGTGCGGAACACCGCTACCTGTGTGCCGCCGACGAGAGCGCACACGCCGCGATCGGGCAGGAGACGTCCGAGCGGGCACACGTCCACCCACGTGGACTCGGGCATGCGGGTCAGGGTCTGGGTCATGACAGCTCCACTTCCACGGTCGGTCCTGACAGGAAACGCTCCTCCGGCCGCGCCGGCCGGATCTGGCCGCGTTCGGGCACGAACACGACCTCCGGGTCGACTGCATCCGGCGCGTTGACGAACGACACGAAACGGGCAGCGGTGGACGGGTCCTCGAGCGCCGCCCGCCACTCGCAGCGGTAGGAGTCGACGTGGCGCTCCATCTCCGCCTCGAGCTGGCTGCAGATGCCGAGCTCGTCGTCGACGAGGATCCGGCGCAGCTCCTCGATGCCGCCGGGACGCTTCGCGAACCACGTTGCGGTGCGCTCGAGACGGTCGGCGGTCCGCACGTAGAACATGAGGAAGCGGTCGAGGTAGGTGAGGAGCGTGTCGCGGTCGAGGTCCTCGGCGAAGAGCGTCGCCACACGGGGGACCATGCCGCCGTTGCCGCACACGTACAGGCTCCAGCCGGCATCGGTGGCGATGACGCCGAAGTCCTTGATCTTCGCCTCCGAGCAGTCACGCGTGCACCCGGCGACAGCGCCCTTGATCTTGTGCGGCGCCCGCAGGCCGCGGTAGCGCAGCTCGATGTCGATCGCGAGCGTCACCGAGTCCTGCACGCCGTAGCGGCACCACGTCGAGCCGACGCACGACTTCACGGTGCGCAGCGCCTTGGCATAGGCGTGCCCCGACTCGAAGCCGGCGTCGATGAGGCGCTGCCAGATCGCCGGGAGCTGGTCCACACGGGCGCCGAAGAGGTCGACGCGCTGACCGCCGGTGATCTTGGTGTAGAGCCCGAAGTCGCGGGCGACCTCGCCGAGCACGATCAGCTTCTCGGGCGCGATCTCGCCACCGGGGATGCGCGGCACGACCGAGTACGTGCCGTCCTTCTGGATGTTGGCGAGGAAGTGGTCGTTGGTGTCCTGCAGGGCGGCGTGCTCGCCGTCGAGGACGTGGCTCGCGACCCCCAGCGACGCGAAGATCGACGCGACCGCAGGCCGGCACACCTCGCACCCGCGTCCGTGGCCGTGGCGGGCGAGCAGGTCGGCGAAGGTCGCGATGCCCTCGGTGCGGACGATGTCGAAGAGCTCCTGACGGCTGTGCTCGAAATGCTCGCACATGGCGTCGGTGCGTTCGATGCCCGCCGCGTCGAGCTCGGCGTGGAGCACGTCGGCCACGAGCGGGGCGCACCCGCCGCAGCCCGTCGCGGCCTTGGTCGCCGCCTTCAGCTCACCGATCTCGCAGATGGCGCCGCCGTCGATGGCGGTGCACAGCATCGCCTTGGTGACGCCGTGGCACGAGCAGATGACGGCCTCGTCCGCGAGGGACGTGACGCCGATCGTGGCGCCGTCGTCGCCGCCGGGCAGGATCAGCGACTCGGGCCGCTCGGGCACCGGCATCGTCCCGGCGAGCATCTGGCACAGGGCGCCGTAGCCGGTCGCGTCGCCGACGAGGACCGCGCCGTGCAGGCGTGTGCCGTCCGCACTGAGCACGAGCTTCTTGTACACACCGCTGAGCGGGTCGGCGTAGGTGAGCTCCTCCGCGCCAGGCGGGTGCGTGGCGGACTGGACCGAGCCGATGCTGGCGACGTCGACGCCGAGGAGCTTGAGCTTGGTGTTCAGCTCGACCGCAGCGAAGGTGGCGTCACCGCCGGCGAGGCGGTCGGCGACGACCTCGGCCATGCGGTAGCCGGGAGCGACGAGGCCCCAGGTGCGGCCGGCGGCGTGGGCGCACTCTCCGATCGCGTACACGCACGGGTCCGAGGTCGTGCAGCCCGCGTCGACCACCACGCCGCCACGGTCGGCGATCTCGAGGCCGGCGGAGCGGGCGAGACCGTCACGGGGGCGGATCCCGGCGGCGACCACGACCATCCCGGCATCGACGGCGGAGCCGTCGGAGAGCCTCAGCGACGCGACGCAGCCGTCGCCGCCGGCGACGATCTCCTCGGTCGCGGCACCGGTGTGGACGGTGGGGCCGAGAGCCGAGACGAGACCCGCGAGGACGGCACCACCGCCCTCGTCGACCTGCTGGGGCATGAGCCGCGGGGCGAACTCGACGACAGCGGTCTCGAGGCCGAGGCTGAGCAGCGCCTGCGCCGCCTCGAGGCCGAGCAGCCCGCCGCCGAGCACCGCCCCACGGTCGACGCCGGGACGCGCGGCCCATGCCTTCATGGCGTCGACGTCGTCGACGGTGCGGTAGGTGAACACGCCCGGCAGGTCGGTGCCCGGCACCGGCGGGACGAACGGGTACGAGCCGGTGGCGAGGACGGCGGCGTCGTACGCGACCTCGCGCCCAGACGCGGTCGCCACGGTGCGGGCATCGCGGTCGATGGAGACGACCGCGTCGCCGGAGACGATCTCGACGCCGCTCGCCTCGGTCGCGGCCACATCGCGGTCGAGGGTGAGGTCTGCGGGCTCGAGGTCGGCGAACAGCGACGACAGCGCGACGCGGTCGTACGCACGGCGCGGCTCCTCGCCGAAGACGACGACCCGCCACCGGCGCAGGAGGCGGCGGTCCCGCATCGTCTCGATCAGGTGGTGGGCGACCATGCCGTGGCCCACGACCACAAGGGTTCTCATGGCTGCCGAGTGTGGCCTGCCCTTCTTGCGGGTCTGTTGCGTACCGCGCCCAGTTCTGTGAACGAAACCTCTCAAACGAAAAGGCGCCATGAGACGTGGGGACGTAATCGGGCGTGTGACGCCGTTTCGCGTCCCCACGTGAGTGACGCTATGAGACGTGGGGACGTAATCGGGCGTGTGACGCCGTTTCGCGTCCCCACGTCGATCTTCGGTCAGGCGAAGAGGGTTTCGCCGACGAAGCCGGAGGCGTCGGTGACGCCGGGTGGGACCGCGAAGATGGCGGAGCCCGTGTGGCGCAGGTACTCCGAGAGGGCGTCGTCGCGGGCGAGCTTGTTCTGCAGCGGCACGTACTGCGTGCGGGGATCACGAACGTACGCGAGGAAGAAGAGCCCGGCGTCGAGGCGGCCGAGGTCGGTCGAACCGTCGGCGAAGTTGTAGCCGCGCCGCAGCATGGCGGCGCCGCCGTTCTCGCTCGGGTGGGCGAGGCGCACGTGAGCGTCGACCGGGATCAGCGGCCCGCGGGAGCCCTCGGCGTCGAGATCGAGCTCGGTGAACTCGGTGCCGCCCGAGAGCGGGGCGCCCTCGCCCTTGTCGCGGCCGATGATCGCCTCCTGCTCGCGCAGCGACGAGCGGTCCCACGTCTCGATGTGCATGTTGATCCGGCGCGCGACCAAGTACGAACCGCCCGTCATCCACTCGGCCGCCGGATCGTCGCCGGCGGCGACCCACACGTGTTCGTCGATCGCGGCCGTGTCCTCGGCCTTGAGGTTCGCGGTGCCGTCCTTGAACCCCATCAGGTTGCGCGGAGTGTCCTGTGCGGTCGACGTCGACGACGTGCGTCCGAAGCCGAGCTGGGACCAACGAACGGTGGCCACGCCGAACGCAATCCGAGCCAGGTTGCGCACAGCGTGCACCGCTACCTGGGGGTCGTTGGCGCATGCCTGTACGCAGATGTCGCCGTTGCTGCGGGCGGGCTCGAGGGCGTCGCCGGGGAAATGAGGCAGGTCGACGAGGCGCGCCGGACGCCTCGCGGCGAGGCCGAAGCGGTCAGTGCCGCTCGCCGAGCCGAACAGCGACGGTCCGAACCCGAATGTGATGGTGAGGCCCGAAGGCGGGAGCCCGAGCGCCTCGCCGGTGTCGTCGGGGGGAGCGTCGTAGAGGCCGCCGACCGGCCCGTACTCACCGGCGCCGTCGCCGGCGGTCATGCGAGCAGCCGCCGCGGTCCACTGCTTCAACAGGTCGACGAGCTCGGCGCGGCTGGTCGTGGTGAGATCGAACGCCGCGAAGTGGAGCCGGTCCTGCGCGGGTGTCGTGATCCCCGCCTGGTTGGGGCCGTGGAACGCAAACGCCTCCGCAGCCGCGGCGGACGCGGCTGCCGGCGTCGAGCCGGACGCGCAAGCGGACAGCCCGAGACCGGCCCCGGCCGCGAGCGCCCCGGCGCCGGCGACGCCGAGGAAGCCGCGGCGCGAGATGCCGCCCCTGTGGTGGACGTTCCCGTGAGGGCCGGCCGCAGCGGTGTCGGAGCTGGTCACGTGCCTCCGTTCAGAGGACGACGGTGGCGGTCAGGTTGGACAGCGGCTCGCCGAGGGCGCTCACCGCATCCGACAGCTCACGCACCTGTGCCGGTGTGAGGTTCGTGTACAGCACGAACCCGTCGCCGGCCCTGTACTTGTCGAGCTCGGTCTGGATCGCAGCGAAGCGCTCGTCGAGCGTCGTCGCGAGGGCGGGGTCCTTGACCACCACGATCGGGCGCAGCGCCTGGTACGCGATGCGGGCGCCGTCGACGTTGGCCTGGAAGTCCCACAGGTCGGTGTGCGACCACGCCTCCTCCTCGCCGGTCACCTTGCCCGTGGCGACCTCGTCGAGGAGCTCCTTGGCGCCGTTGCCCATCTGGTCGGCGCTTAACTCGAGCTGGTTGATCCGGTCCACGAGCTCCTGGGTGTCGGCGACGAGCTGGTCGGCGTACTGCTGCCGTTGCTCGGGCGTCGCCGGCGTCGCACCCTCGGCGGGCGGCCACAGGTCCTTCTCGATGCGGTGCCACCCGGTCCACTCCTGGCCCTCCTCGAGGTCGGCCTCTCTGAGGTCGAGCCGCGGATCGAGGTCGCCGAAGGACTCAGCGACCGGTTCGATGCTCTCCCAGTAGGTGCGCGTGCTCGCGTAGAGATCACGGGCCTGGTCGTCCTGGCCGTTGCGGTACGCGTCGGCGAACGCCTTCGTGCCGGTGAGCAGTGTGGCCGCCTGCTGCTGCACGTACGCCTTGTACTGGGTCGTCGCCGCGGCCTCGAGCTCGGTCATGTCGTCGGACGTCGCGGAGCCCGAGCCGGAGTCGGTGACCGTCAGGGCGCCACGGATACCGTCGCCTTTCATACCGGGCTTGCAGGCCGTCACGTACTCACCAGGTTCGGCTCGCACGACGAGGTCGCGCTGGAGTCCGGGGCCGATGTTCTCCACCTCACCCACGATGCGGACGCCGTCGGAGCCGAGGAGGTAGAACTCGGTCACCTCGTCGCCGGCGTTCTTGACGCTGAAGATCAGGTTGCCGCTCGGCGCCGTCTCCGCCGAGACATCGCAGGCGTCGGCGGTGCTCGACACCGAGAGGTGGTTCGGGTCGGTACTCGCGGATGCGTCACTCGATGAGTTGTCGGTGCACGCGCCCACGGCGGCGGTCAGGAGGCCGGCGGCGCCCAGGAAGATCAAGCGTCGTCGCACGTTCATGCGCTGGTTCCTTGTGGGGTCGAGACCGGATCGGGCGCAGCCGCTCCGGCGGGGGGGACCGCCGCGGCGGGTGCCGTGGCGGGGCGGCGGACGCCGCGGATGAACAAGGCCATGACGGGCACGAGGTACGCGAACCAGCAGACGAGCTGGAGCCATGTGGTCGCGGGCGTGAAGTTGACGGTGCCCTTGAGGACGGTGCCGTACCACGAGCCCGGTGGAACCACGCCGGAGACGTCGAACGCGAGGTTCCCGAGGCCCGGGAGGATCCCTGCCTCCTGGAGGTCGTGGATCCCGTAGGAGAGGACACCGGCGGCGACGACGACGAGGAACGCGCCGGTCCACGTGAAGAACTTGCGCAGGTCGAGGCGGAGGGCGCCGCGGTACACGAGGATCCCGAGGACGACTGCGACGGCGAGACCGAGTACCGCCCCGAGGAGGGGGGCTGTGCTCGAACCGGTGGCCTTGGTCGCGGCCCAGAGGAACAGGGCGGTCTCGAGGCCCTCACGCCCGACCGCGAGGAGGGCGACGACGGCGAGGCCGATGCCGTTGGCGGCCGCTGCGTCCACGCGTGCCTCGAGCTCCGCCTTCATGTAGCGCGCCTGGCGCGACATCCAGAAGATCATCCACGTCACGAACCCGACGGCGACGAGCGAGAGGGTGCCGCCGATGGCCTCCTGCGCCTCGAAGCTGAGGCCCTTGGGGCCGAACGTGAGCAGCGCGCCGAAGCCGGCCGAGACCGCGATCGCCGCTCCCACGCCCGCCCAGACGCGGGGGAGGAGGTCGCGCCGCTCGGTCTTGACCAGGTACGCGACGAGGATGCCGACGACGAGCGCCGCCTCGAGCCCCTCGCGCAGGCCGATCAGGAAGTTGGCAAGCATTCGGGCACCCTAATAAGAGCCAATAGGGTCCCGCAAGTAGAAGCTTAGGTAGATGTGAGCGCGAGCCGACGTGGGCGTTGGAGCACGAGGCGGCCACATGTGGCCGCCTCGTGCTCCAACGGGGGTCAGACAGGGGCGTGCTCGTGGGCGAGGAGGCGGTGCTTGACCTCGAGGCCCCAGCCGAAGCCGCCGGGGCCGCCGCCGGTGCGCAGCACGCGGTGGCAGGGCACGAAGAGCGACGTGGGGTTGCGCGCACAGCCCGACGCGGCGGCGCGCACCGCCCGCGGGCGGCCCGCCATCGCGGCGAGCTCGCTGTAGGTGACGGTCTCGCCGGGCCCGACGTCACGCAGGACCTTCCACACCTGCTCGAGGAACGGCGGACCGGCCTGGCGCACCGGGATCCGCGCCGGGGCGTCGAGGTCTCCGCGGGAGTACGCCTCGAGGGCGGCGATCACGCCGGGCGGGACGTCGTCGCTGCCGACGTCGGCGAGGATCGAGCTGTCGACGAGGCCGCGGAGGTCGCCGGCCGAATCCGTCCAGCCGGACGCGACGACGGCGCCGGCGGAGTCGGTCACGACCGTGAACGGTCCGCAGACCACGTCGACGGTGCAGATTCCCATTCGTCTCTCCTATCTCTTCGGTTCCGGTGCGGATGCCGCGTCCCAGATGTGGGCCATCGCGTACGCGCGCCACGGCGACCAGCGTTGCGTGACGACTTGGTCGGGGTCGGCGCCGAGGCGGGCGAGGCCGCGGCGCACCCCGAGGTCGCCGGCGCAGAACGCGTCGGGGTCGCCGAGCGCACGCAGCGCGACGAGCGACGCCGTCCACGGTCCGATGCCGTCGATCGCGAGCAGGCGTGCCGCCGTCGCGGCGCGGTCGGCGCCAGGCCCGAGGTCGAGCTCGCCTTTGTCCACCTTGTGGGCCAGCGCCACGAGCGCCGCGCCGCGTGTGCGGGGCATGCCGAGCGACGCGGGGTCGGCCGCTGCGAGCACCGCCGCGTCGGGGAACGTCCTGTCGGGCCATCCGGGAGGCGACTCCGGCCTGCCGCCCATGTCGTCCACGATCTTCGCCGCGGTCCGGCGCGCGCCCGCGACCGAGACCTGCTGGCCGATCACAGTGCGGGCCGCGATCTCGAAGCCGTCGACGCCGCGTGGGATGCGCAGACCGGGTTGCCGCCGCACCGCGGGGCCGAGGACGGGGTCGGTCCCGAGGTGATCGGCGACCGCGGTGGGATCGGCGTCGAGGTCGAGCAGGTGCCGGCAGCGCCGCACCGCCGCCGTGAGGTCGCGCATGTCGGGCAGGTGCAGCCGGCACGACACCTCGCCGCCTTCGGCCAGCAGCTCGACGTGGCCACGGCAGTGCGGGAGCATGAGCGTGCGCCGGTACCGCGGCGCCTCCGGTGTGCCTGCCTGCGACTCGACGCCGGCCAGCGCACGGGTGCCGAGGAAGCGCAGCGACCACGCCGGGTCGAACGGGCGGCGGTGCGCCAGGCGCAGGACGATGTCGCTGCCGTAGCGCGGCCGCCGGCAGCGACGCTGCACGGCCTTTCGCACATCGGAGGGGGTGCAGCCGAAGACGGCACGGATCGTGTCGTTGAACTGGCGCACGCTCGAGAAGCCGGCGGCGAACGCAACATGGCCGATGGGCAGGTCGCCGCACTCGAGCAGCGTCCGTGCCGTCTGCGCCCGCTGCGCCCTTGCGAGCGCGAGGGCACCGGCGCCGACTTCCTCGGTGAGGACGCGGTTGAGGTGGCGGCTGCTGTATCCCACGCGGCGTGCCAGCCCCGCGACGCCTTCGCGGTCGACGACACCGTCGGCGATGAGCCTCATCACTCTCGCCGTCACGTCGCCGCGCACGTCCCACTCGGGCGACCCCGGGGTGGTGTCGGGCCTGCAGCGCAGGCACGGCCGGAACCCCTGGGTCTGCGCCGCCGCCGCCGTCTGGAAGAACCGCGTGTTCTCGCGCTTGGGCGTGCGCGAGGGGCAGCTCGGCCGGCAGTAGATGCCGGTGCTCGTGACCGCGACGAAGAACCACCCGTCGAAGCGGGTGTCGCGCGACTGCACTGCGCGGTAGCACGTGTCGGGGTCGGCGTGAGTCAGCACGACGCCATGGTGCCACGGGGCAGGCGCGCTGTCTGGCGGGATTCGGACATGGGGATGGGGCGCCCTATGGTGCGGCCATGACGAACGCCGACAAGCCCCATGTGTACGTGCCCGCAGGCGAGGCCCCTCCCGCCGACCTCGTGATCGAGGACGTCGAGACCGGCACCGGTGCCGAGGCGACGGCGGGCAGCCGCGTCGAGGTCCACTACGCCGGCCACGCGTGGTCGACCCGCGCGCAGTTCGACGCGTCGTGGGACCGTGGCGACACGTTCGTGTTCCGCCTCGGTGCCGGCGAGGTGATCGCCGGCT
>JAIBAC010000116.1 GCA_019695375.1 Acidimicrobiia bacterium | reverse complement strand
GCCGCGTTCACCCTGCCGGCGGCCGGCGCGCCGGGCTAGTTGGCAGACGCTGCCAGGGCGGCCATCTCGAACACGACCCAGGCGCCGCAGCGGCTGCAGTCGACGTCGTTGCCGTAGCAGCAGAACGGTGTCGTGAACCGGTCGCCGTCGAGGTAGAGGGGCAGCAGCAGGCGGTGCGGGAGACACGACGCGGTCACCGCGGGCGCGAGGTCGGGTGCCATCAGCTCGAGCGACCGGCGCCGGTTGCGGACGAAGCCGGGGTACGCGCCCTTGAGCCGCATGACCTCCTCGACCGCGACCATGCGGTCCTCCAGCGTCGGCCATGCGAGACCCGCTTCGGTGTCATCACCGCCGCCCGCGGATGGCACGTAGAAGCTGAACGTCATCCAAGCGGCCCTCGTCGCTGCCACCGCCGCCACCAGTTCCTCGAGACGGTCCTGGTTGCGGCGCGTCACCGTGCACTGGACCTGCACGCGGCTGGCGAACGACTCGGGGATCGCGTTCAGCGTCCGCATGACGCGGTTGTAGGTGCCGGGCCCGCGGACCGCGTCGTTGACGTCCTCGGGACCATCGAGGGACACGACGTAGAGGACGTCGGGGCCGAGGTCGATCAGCGGTCGTGTCCCGTTGGTGACGACGTGGTTGGCGGCGAAGAGGCGGACCCCACGCTCGAGCAGTCTCGGTCGCAGTAGCGGCTCGCCGCCCATCCAGAGCATGAACGCGATGCCATGGCGGTCCCTCAGGGCACCGAGGATCTCGCACATCTGGTCGTCGTCGGGCTCACCGCGTGGGCCGGTGGAGAGGTTCGGGTTGTCCTCGCGGTAGACGAAGCAGTGCGCACACGCCAGGTTGCAGCGGTTCGTGACGTTCACGAGCGCCAGCGGGTACCTGACGTCGGGGCCGTGGCCGTTCGCGTACACGATCCGCTCGTCGAGGGCTGCGCCGCCGAGGCCCATGTCATCTCCTCTGATGCGAACCGGTGTGAAACCGAGACTAAAGCAAGGCGTGTGAGCGGGCCGATGCACACGAGGACTGCGACGCCGACGCGGAGGCGCCTGCCTTGCCGAGACAGCGGCACACGACGTTGAAGGTCGTCGTCACCGGACCGTTCAACGCCGGCAAGACGACCCTGATCTCGACGATCTCGGAGATCCCCGTCCTCACGACGGAGACGAGCGTGAGCGACGCCGCGCGGGAGCGCAAGAAGCGGACGACCGTGTCGATGGACTTCGGCCGGATCACCGTCGCCGGCGACCCCGTGATCGAGCTCGCCATGTTCGGCACCCCGGGACAGGCGCGTTTCGACTTCATGTGGAACGTGCTGTCCAAAGGGATGCTGGGCTACGTGTTGATGGTCGACGTGGCCGACCCGTCCACGTGGGCGGAAGCGGGCGCCATCCGGGACCACTTCCGCGTGCTCGGCCGCGTCCCCTACGTCGTCGCCGCGAACCGCAGCGACGGCGACGACGCCGCGCCGCTCGCCCTGCGTCGCACCCTCGACCTGCCCGCGCACGTCCGCGTGGTGCCCTGCAACGTCGTCGAGATCGCATCTGCAAAGGACGTGATGTTGGCCTTGCTGGTCGATGTGCTGAGCGCGATCGAGGCGCGGCCGGCATCACCTTCCGCGCCCACGCCCGTGAACGCACAAGTCGGCTGAGACCAGGAGAGCACGTGGAATCCGTCGCAATCGCTCCGACCGCCACAGGCGCACACTCGCTCGAGGAGGCGGTGTCACGCGAGCTGTCGACGCTGCGCATGAGCGTCCCCGGCCTGCTCAGCGTGCTCGTCGCGACCTCCGACGGGTTGCCCCTTGTCGGCGACTGCCGCGGGACCGACCGCCAAACCGCTGCCGCGATGGCTGCCGCGGCCCTCGGCCTCGGCGGCGAGATCGCGGGACGGATCCGCCAGGGCGACTACTGCGAGACGGTCACGCGATCCAGTGATGGGTACTTCGTCACGTACCGCATCGGTGAGATCGGGGTGCTCGCCGTCGTCGCACCGACCGGTGTCAGCCTCGCGATGCTCCACCACGAGGCGCGCACGACCGCGGCTCGCCTCGCGCGTCTCATTCCGCCGGCGGACTGACCGCCGGTCACGCGACAGGCACGGCCTCGATCACCACCTGGCGATGTGTTCCTCGGCCCAGCCGAGCAGGTCGGTGACGGCGATCTCGTCCCCGTCGTCGCTGACCACGGTGCCGTGGAAGCGGCCGAAGCACTGGTGCACCCGCGTCGAGAGCACGCCGAGGTCCAGGGTCGCGGCGCGGTCGCAGAACGGGACGAACTCGAGGTCCACACGACCGCTGCGTGGCGCCCTGATGCGCCAGGGGCGCTCGAAGTCGCGCCTGTCGTATTCCCAGTCGAGATCCTCGCCGAGCTTGTGCAGGCGGCCGTCGACGACGATGCCGTTCTCGGTGACGCCGGTGCGGTCGGTCCACTTGCCCCCGAGCGTGATCCCGAGCACGGTGCCGTCGGTGAGGCGACCCGACGCCGACGCCCAGTTCCACGCCGTCCGGTAAGGCCACACCCCACGGCCGAAGTCCTGGCAGCCGAACGCCGAGTTGTGGGGGCCGAACTCGTAGGCCGTGCCGTCGCAGACGACGGTGCCCTCGACGGGCAGGCAGTTCTGCTTCGAGGTGAACTGGAAGAGGTGCTCGGACCAGGGCACGAGCACGTTGAGGGTCTCGTGACCCGGTGGTGTCTCGATCCGCAGGTCCACCTCGATGCGGTGGGAGCCGACCGTTCGTGCCGTGGAGCGGAGGAGCGTCGCTGACTCGGTCCGGTTGACGACGACCTTCAAGCCCGGAGTCCGCACCGACAGCGCGCCGACGCCGGCCGTGGGTGGCATCGCCATTCCGAGCCCGAAGGGCACGATGCCGACCTTCTCCGTGATCCGCGCCTCGGTGTAGTCGGGCATGAAACCGACGGCGGCGAGTCCGAAGTAGTCGATGTCGGCGAAGGTGAGGCTGAACATGTGCGTGTCCGTCGTGACGCACCAGTACTCCCACCGCTTCTTGCGGCCCCAGCGGCCGAGGAGGTTGCAGTCGTGCAGTGGATGCCGTGACCAGCCCACGGCCTCGGGGTTGAGACGGCCGTCGGGCAGGCATTGCTGCACCGGGTGCGTGATCTCGGGTTCGTGAGTGCGTTCGACGTCGACCATCGGACCATGCTGGCATGTGGACATGTGGGGCATCCGAAGCCGGGGGCGCGCCGTCGCGATGGCGGTGGCAGTCGCGGTCGTCGCCGCGGGCCTCGCGTCGCTGTCGCCGGTGTCGCCCGCGCGAGGCGACGGGGCGGGTCCGGACTTCGTGTGGCGCGGTGTCGTCGAGGGCTACTACGGCGAGCCCTGGTCACACGAGGCACGCGAGGCCCAGCTCCGCTGGATGGGCGAACACGGGCTCAACGCCTACCTGTACGCACCAAAGGACGACCACTACCAGCGCGCCAACTGGCGTGACGCGTACCCCGCCGCCGAGCTCGCCGCCCTCGTGCAAGAGGTCGAGGTCGCCACCGCTGCGGGTGTGGCGTGGATCCCCAACATCTCGCCCGCGCAGCCGCTCATCCCGGGCCGGCCCGCTCCCGGGACCACGGCGAGCCGGTCGATCTGCTTCGCATGCCCCGGCGACGTCGACGCCGTCGTCGCCAAGCTCGAACCGTTCGTGGCCGCCGGCGCGCCTGCCGTCGCGATCGGCCTCGACGACGTCCTGCCGCTCTCGCCTCACCCCGAGGACTGGCGTGCCTACGGCGTCGGGGCGGTCGCGGCCGCCCGCATGCACCGCGACCTCCTGGCACGTGTCCACCACCGCCTCGGAGTTCCCGTCATCGCGGTCCTCACCGAGTACTCGGGCACCCGCGACTCGCCGTACCTGCGGGCGATCCGCGCCGACGGCGGCCTCGACCCCGGTGTCGGCGTCATGTGGACCGGCACCGCGGTCGTCTCCACCACCATCGCCGCGAGCGACGCGGCCGCCTACGCACGCCTGGTCGGACGCGATCGCGTCACGATCTGGGACAACTACCCGGTGCACGACATGACCGGACCCGTGCTCGGGCGCCCACCGCCACGGTTGTTCCTCGGGCCGTACGAAGGGCGCGACCCCGATCTCGACGCGGCGGCGGACGGCGTCCTGGTGGACCCGATGCAGCTGCCCCTGGCCACGCGGATACCCCTCGCGACGGTCGCCGAGTACCTCGGCGACCCGCGAGGCTACGACCCCGGAGCGGCGTGGGCGCGTGCGCTGGAGGAGGCCGGCGGTGCCGGGGTGCGCACCCTGGCGGAGAACTCGCGGTCGAGCCGCCTCGACCGCACCGAGTCGGTGCCTTACACCGCCGCAGTCGACTCGTTCGCGTCTGCCCTCGGCGACGGCAGCTGGCCCGCCGCACGCACCGCCTTGGACGCCGAGCTGGCGCGGGAGCGTTCCGCACCTGCCGAGGTCGCTGCCGTGAACCCGGGCCTGCAGACCGAGGTCGATCCCTGGCTGCAGACGATGTCCGCCCATGCCGACCTGACGGCGCGAGCTGCCGACGTCGCCGAGCTCCTGCAGCCGTCCGTGTCGGCGGTAGCGGTGCCGGACGCCGCCGGCGGATGGGTCGTCGCCGGCTCGGTCGCGGGTCCGAGACCGGGCGCCGCGGCCGCGGCGCTGCCCGGATTGGTCACCATGTGGGCTGCGGCGCGGGCACGCACCGCCGTGACCCACGGGGACCGGCTCACACTGATGATCGACACCGTCTACGTCGGGGAGAACCGCGTCGACCGCTTCGTCGCGGGGATGGTCCAGCGGGTCGTGACGCGCCTGGTGCCCGCGTTCACGCGCGGGTCGCGCGTCGCAGTGAGCGTCGGCGGCGCACCCGTCGCCGTCTCATCCGACGGGTCGTTCACCGTGACCGTCGGCCGCGCCGGGCCCTTGGAGGTGGTGGCGACCGACGCCGCGGGCGGGTCGGCCCGGATCACGGTGGAGACCTAGCGGCAACCGTTGGAGCGCACGACGGCCACCGCGGCGTATTCGGAGCACGGGGCGGCCACATGTGGCCGCCCCGTGCTCCAACGGAGCTAGCTCGTGACGGTCGCGACAGCGGTGCAGAACGCGTCGATCGCAGCGTCGTCCGCGAGGCCCGCCAGGTTGGCACGACCGTTGTCGAGCACGTAGATGGCGAACTGCGAACGCAGCCGCCCGACGGCGTCGGCGTCGAGGCCGGTCATCGCGAACATGCCCGCTTGATGCTCGATCGTCGGCATCAGGTCCACACCGCGGGCGGCGAGTCCCGCGGCGACCTGCCGGCGGATCGCGGCGAGGCGCTCCTGCAGCGCTGCGACCTCGGTCTCCCACCGTCCGCGCAGGCCGGGATCGCCGAGCACCGTCGCCGCGACTCTTGCGCCGAACGCAGGAGGGTTCGAGTACATCGGCCGCACGACGGCCTCGACGTTGCCGAGGGTGTTCGCAGCAGCTGCCGCGGTGGGCGCCACTCCGACGAGCGCTCCGACGCGCTCGCGGTAGAGGCTCATGGTCTTGGAGAAGCTCACCGCGACCAGCAGGTCGACGCCGGCTGCGACCATCACGTCGACTGCGCAACGGTCGGCCGCGAAGCCGCGGCCGAGGCCGAGGTAGGCGGCGTCGAGGAGGACGACGGCACCGCGGTCGCGCAGCAGCGCCGCCAGGTCTGCCCACAGCTCGGCGTCCGGGTCGTTGCCTGTCGGGTTGTGGCAGCACGCGTGGACGAGGATCACGTCACCGGCACCGGCCGCGGCGAGGTCTTCGAGCACCGCATCGCCCCAGACAGCGGTCTCGTCACCGTAGCGGTAGGTCCGGACGTCGAGGCCGCCCTGGCGTGCGATCGCCGGATGGTTCGGCCACGTCGGCGCCGGCAGCCAGATCGTGCCTGACGCGACCCGCCGCGCGAACGCGGAAGCCACCGCGAGGGCACCGGTCCCGCCGGGGGACTGCACGCACCAGGACCGGTCGGCGACGGAGTCGTAGGCGTCGGCGAGCACGAAGCGTGAGACGCGATCGCGGTAGCCCCGGTGGCCCGCGATGGGCAGATAGCCCCAGTCCTGCATGTCGTCGACGACCGCGCGCGTCGCCGCTTCCACCGTCTCGAAAGGTGGTGTGCTCCCAGTTGCGTCGCGGTAGACCCCAGCCGTGAGGTCGATGCGCTCGCGGCGCTCGTCACCCTTGACGATCGCCGACAGACCGAGGATCGGGTCGGGCGGCGTCGCTGGGACGTCTGCGAACATGAGGCTCCCGTCGTGGCGCTGGGCTGGCGGACGGCGGTGAACGTAGCCCGCGGCCGCCGGCTGCCGCTATCCGATTGACGCGCTCCGGATGTCACGCGGGTCTGTACGATCGCTGAGCGTGGGCACCAGCCGGCGACGCAGCCGAATCCCAGTGAAGGTCAGCACGCAACCGGCGCGTGAGTGGGCCGAGTTCGACGATCCGGACGACCGCGGGCGCGTGTGGCAGGTCGACGTCACGTTCCTCACCTCCGGCTACCACTGCATCTGGGGCGCCGGCTGCAAGGGCATCCTCACCGAGGACGCCGAGGAGCTCGCGCAGGGCTGCTGCAGCTTCGGCGCCCACTTCTGCGGCCCCGCGGATGACGGCGGGGAGGACCTGCGACGCGTCGAGAAGGCAGCGGCTCGCCTGACGCCCGAGATCTGGCAGCACATCGACGTCGCAGCCCGCAAGGGCTTCGTGGCGTCCAAGGGCAACGAGACCAAGACACGTGTCGTCGCCGGGGCGTGCATCTTCTTGAACCGGCCGGGTTTCG
The DNA here is from genome assembly GCA_019695375.1 of Acidimicrobiia bacterium. GTDB lineage: Bacteria > Actinomycetota > Acidimicrobiia > UBA2766 > UBA2766 > JAIBAC01. The sequence goes on along the minus strand of JAIBAC010000116.1, from coordinate 2,853 downwards.
AAGGCGGCTCCGGCTGCGCTCTGCACCGCGGCGCCGTCATCGCAGGCGAGGAGCCGATGGAGTGGAAGCCGGCGGTCTGCTGGCAGGTTCCGATACGTGCGACCCACGGCGAGACCGTGTCGCGCCTGGCCGCGTGGACCCGCAGCGACTGGGGTGACGCCGGTGACGACTTCCACTGGTGGTGCACCGAGGCACCGGAGGCGTTCGGCGCAGCAGAGCCGGTGTACGTGTCGATGGCGGCCGAGATACGGGAGCTGCTCGGCAGCGCTGAGCTCTACGACGCCGTCGCAGCCCATTGCGCGGCCCGCATGCGCGACCGCAGCCACGTTCCGCACCCGCTCGAGCGATGAGGTCGAGGCTGGTCGTCGCGGCGCTCACGTCGGCAGCGATGCTGGGCACCGCATGTGCAGCGAGGTCGCCGGCCGTCACTTCGACGTCCGGTACCACGACGACCGCGGCGTCTGCGCCGACCACGACCACGACGACATCCGCTCCCGCATCGACGAGCACGACCGGCGCTGTCCCCGCTGGTGCGGCGGCGACGGTCGAGCGCGTGGTCGACGGCGACACCATCGTGCTCGCGGGTGGAGAGCGGGTCCGCCTCATCGGGGTCGACACACCCGAGACCAAGGACCCGCGCAAACCCGTGCAGTGCTTCGGTGAGGCGGCGTCGGCGCACACGTCGGCGCTGCTGCCTCCCGGTACCGCAGTGCGCCTCGAGCACGACGTCGAACCCCGCGACCGCTACGGGCGCACGCTCGCGTACGTGTACCGCGCGTCCGACGGGCTCCTCGTCAACGCCGACCTCGTGGCCAGCGGCTTCGCTCAGATCCTCACGATCCCGCCGAACGTGGCGCACGTCGACGAGTTCCGCGCGCTCCAGACCGAGGCCCGCGAGGCCGGCCGCGGCCTCTGGTCCGCCTGCTGACCCAAACGCGGGTGGGATGTCGTGGTGGTGCGTCGGGTTGCCCGCGTTCGGGGAGGGGCCTGACCCCAAACGCGGGTGGGATGTCGGGCTGGTGCGTCGGGTTGCCCGCGTTTGGGGGAGGGCGGCCGGCGACGATCAGTTGGCGTGGAGGTCGGCGTTGAGGCCTTCCCACTTGCCCGAGGCCGGGATCGCCTCGATCGCGCCGCTCTGGCTGTTGCGACGGAACAGGATGCCGTCGCGTCCGCGCAGTTCGGCCGCCTTGACAACCGACCCGTCGGGGAGGGCGACCTTGGAGCCGGCCGTCAGGTAGAGGCCCGCCTCGACGGTGCAGTCGTCACCGAGGGGGATGCCGAGGCCGCTGTTGGCGCCGAGCAGGCAGCGCTTACCGATCGAGTTGATCTCGGTGCCGCCACCGGAGAGCGTCCCCATCGTCGACGCCCCACCGCCGATGTCGGAGCCGTCGCCGACCGTGACTCCGGCCGAGATGCGGCCCTCGACCATCGACGCACCCAGCGTGCCCGCGTTGAAGTTCACGAAGCCCTCGTGCATGACGGTGGTCCCTTCGGCGAGGTGGGCGCCGAGCCGGACGCGGTCGGCATCACCGATGCGCACACCGGATGGCAACACGTAGTCGGTCATGCGCGGGAACTTGTCGACCGAACGCACGCCGACCTCGACGCCTCGGGCGCGCAGCGCCATCCGCACGGACTCGAACCCGTCGGGGTCGAAGGGGCCGGCGTCGGTCCACACGACGTTGTTGAGCAGGCCGAACATGCCGTCGAGGTTGGCGCCGTGGGGCTGCACGAGCCGGTGGCTCAAGAGGTGCAGGCGCAGGTAGACGTCGTGGGCGTCGACGGGAGGGTCCGCGAGGTCACCGATGAAGGTCGCGACGGCGTCCCTGCGCCGCGGGAGCCCGTCTGTCGCCGCCGCGGCGGCTGACGCGAGCGTGGCGAGCGGTCCGCCGAGCTCGCCGAGCGCCTCGAGGCGGGCCGCATCGAGACGGTAGGTCGCAGCGCCGGACCCGTGCCCGCACACCGAGGCGACGTGCTCGTCGTGGCCGAGCTGCGGATCCGGGTAGTAGGTGTCGAGGACCTTCTCGGTCTCTCCGGCTGTGCTCGTAGTGGCGATTCCGATCGCCCAGGCTGTTGGCATGGCCTACAGATAGCGCCACCGAGGTGGCTCAGGCCAGAACGAGCCCGACGACGAGCGTCGCGATGCCGGCGGCGGCGAGCACAGGTGCCGCGACGAAGGCGACCGCTCCGCCGATGCTCACGACGGGGCTTGCGAGGCGCCACACCCCGGCCACCTCCGCTGCGGCCCGCACGGGCGCAGCTGCCCCCCGGAGGAGCCGTTGCGTCGCGTGGATGACGCGGACGGGAGCCCGCCGCGGCCGTCCCGCCGCAGTCGTGGCGGCATCCGGTGTGGGACGGGGCGCCGCGGTGCTGGCATCACGTTGGAGCACGTCGACGAAGCGCGGGTAGCAGGCGAGAGCGTTGCGGCACGACACGAGGAGGAAGAGCGGCAGCGTGTACAGGGCGCCGGCGAGGATCACGAGCGCCGGCCCCGTGCCGCTGCCGGCGCCGAGGGCGGACAGGATCCCGATTCCGGCAGCGAGACCACCGACCACGACGGCTGCGGCGGCGATCGTGAAAGCCATGGTGGCCACCGCGACGGGGCGGCGCAGACGTACCGCCGGGACGAGCGCCAGCCGCGGAGCCGCCGCCAGCGCTGCGGCGCCCACGGTACGCGCCCGCGCCCTCGCGGAGGCGTGCGGGTCGGGACCGGGTGGAGCGGGAAGCGTGGGATGTGGGGCCATCTGGTGCCGCTGGTCTGGCGGGAAACCCACGTTAGTCCCGCTTTCGAGGCACTTGGCGGGGAGCTTCTTCAAGGAAAGCGCCCGATCCGGACGACACCATGGCTGGCGG
>JAIBAC010000115.1 GCA_019695375.1 Acidimicrobiia bacterium | reverse complement strand
CTGGCGCCGGCGGCCGGCGCGGCCTGGGCGCGGGCCGCCTCGGAGCGCTGCTGGGACGTCGGGTGGGCCTCTTCGACCTCGGGCTTGACGTGCGCGAGGTCGTAGCGCTGGAGGTACTCGATGCCGAGCACTCGGAACACGTAGTCCACGAGCGAGGTCGCCATCTTGACGTTGGCGTGACCCTCGACCATGCCGTGGGGCTCGAACCGCGTGAACGCGAACGTCTCGACGAACTCCTCGAGCGGCACCCCGTACTGGAGTCCCTTGCTGATCGCGATCGCGAAGCTGTTGATGATCGAGCGCAGCGTTGCGCCTTCTTTGGCGACGTCGATGAAGATCTCGCCGAGGCTGCCGTCCTCGTACTCGCCTGTGCGCAGGTACAGCTTCTGGCCGCCGACCTTGGCCTCGTGGGTCCAGCCGTAGCGCTTCGCCGGCAGTGGACGCCGGAACGGGTTCCACGCGAGCGTCGAGTTGATCGCCGCCGTGATCTGGACCTGCTCGACGACGTCCTCGGCGCCGGAGTCGTCGTCGGCTTCGACCTCGGACGCCTTGGTCGAGAGCGGCTGGGACAGCTTGCAGCCGTCGCGGTAGAGGGCGACGGCCTTGAGGCCGCGTTCCCAACCGAGGCGGTACGCGTGGCCGATCTCGGCCGCGGTGGACTCGTTGGGCATGTTGATGGTCTTGGAGATCGCGCCGCTCAGGAACGGCTGCGCGGCGGCCATCATCTCGATGTGGCCGTCGACGCTTATGTAGCGCACGCCGTCACCGCAGGGGTTGGCGCAGTCGAAGACCGGGTAGTGCGCGGGGTCGAGGCCCGGTGCACCCTCCACGGTCTGGTGGCCGCAGCAGTGTGCCGACGCCGCGGCGATCTCGTCCTCACCGAAGCCGAGAGCCGCGGGGAGGTCGGCGTCTGGGTCGAGGCCGAGACGCTCCATCGTCTCGGTGCCCACGACCCAGGGGGCGAGGGCGCCGCGCAGGTCGAACGACGACGGCAGCGCTGCCTCGACGGCGTCGAGGTCGTCGTCGGTGAGTCCCTTCGCGGCGAGAGCCGAGCGGTTGACCGCGTCGTGGTCGAGACGGTTCGTGCCGAGCACGTACGTGAGGATGCGCTCCATCTCCGCTGCCGTGTACCCGAGATGCGCCAGCGCCGGCTCGATGCCCTGGTTCGCGATCTTCCAGTAGCCGCCACCGGCGAGCTTCTTGAACTTCACGAGGGCGAAGTCGGGCTCGACTCCGGTGGTGTCGCAGTCCATCAGCAGCCCGATGGTGCCGGTCGGGGCGAGCACCGACACCTGTGCGTTGCGGTATCCGTGCGCCTCGCCGAGGCCGAGCGCCTCGTCCCATGCCCCACGCGCCGCTTCGAGGAGATCGGTGGGGCATGCGCCGGCGTCGATCGCGACGGGCCGCACCGAGAGGTCCTCGTAGTCGCCGGGGTCCGTCGCATACGCGGCGCGCCGGTGGTTGCGGATGACGCGCAGCATGTGGGACCGGTTGCGCTCGTAGCCGGGGAAGGTGCCGAGCTCGGCCGCCATGCGTGCCGACTGCGCGTAGGCCTCGCCGGTCATGATCGCGGTGAGCGCACCGCACACGGCACGGCCTTCGTCGCTGTCGTATGCGACACCGGTGCGCATGAGCAGCGACCCCAGGTTCGCGTAGCCGAGGCCGAGGGTGCGGAACTCGTAGGACTTCCGCGCGATCTCCGCCGACGGGTACGCCGCCATGAGCACGCTGATCTCTAGCACCGTGGTCCAGAGCCGCACCGCGTGGCGGTACCCGGCGACGTCGAAGCTGCCGTCGTCGCCGAGGAACTTGACGAGGTTGATCGACGCCAGGTTGCACGCCGTGTCGTCGAGGAACATGTACTCGCTGCAGGGATTGCTGGCGTTGATGCGTCCGTCCGCAGGGCAGGTGTGCCAGGCGTTGATCGTGGTGTCGTACTGCAGACCGGGGTCGGCCGACGCCCACGCGGCGTCGCCGATGCGGTTCCACAGGTCGCGGGCACGCACGGACTTGACGACCTCGCGGTTGACGCGGCCGACGAGGTCCCAGTCGGCGTCGGCGTCGACGGCGTCGAAGAACGCGTCGGACACACGTACTGAGTTGTTGGCGTTCTGCCCGCTGACGGTGTTGTAGGCCTCGCCCTCGAAGTCGGACGAGTACCCACCGGCGACGAGGGCGGCGACCTTGGCCTCCTCGTCCGCCTTCCAGGACACGAAGCGTTCGACGTCGGGGTGGTCGACGTCGAGGACGACCATCTTCGCCGCCCGGCGTGTGGTGCCGCCGGACTTGATCGCGCCGGCGGCGCGGTCGCCGACCTTGAGGAAGCTGAGCAGCCCCGAGGACGTCCCGCCGCCCGAGAGCGACTCGCCCTCGCCCCGGATCGCGGAGAAGTTGGAGCCGGTGCCCGAGCCGTACTTGAAGATGCGCGCCTCGCGGGTCCAGAGGTCCATGATCCCGCCGGGGTTCACGAGATCGTCCTCGACCGAGAGGATGAAGCAGGCGTGCGGCTGCGGGTGGCTGTAGGCGTCGGCCGCCTCGGTGAGCTCTCCTGTGTCTGGATCGACGTAGTGGTGGCCCTGGGCGGGACCGGTTATCCCGTAGGAGTGCGCGAGGCCGGTGTTGAACCACTGCGGCGAGTTCGGTGCCGCGACCTGATGGGTGAGCATGTAGGCGAGCTCGTCCTCGAACGCGGACGCGTCGGCCTCGCTCGCGAAGTACCCGTACTGCTCGCCCCAGTGGCGCCAGCAGGACACGAGCCGGGTGAAGACCTGCTTGGCGGACTCCTCGCCGCCGGACTCGGTGCTCGCCAGCCCGGCCCGCCGGAAGTACTTCGACACCATGATGTCGCCGGCGACCTGGCTCCACTCCGTCGGTATCTCACCGCTGCCCTCGAAAACGACGCCGCCGTCGGGGTTGGCGATGCGCGTGGTGCGCTGCTCCCACTCGACCGTCTCGAACACGGCGTCGAGGCCGGTGTCGATGTCTGCGGTGAACCGTCGGTCGATGTGGAGTCCGGCCATTACCCGTCTGCCTCTCTCTTCGTCGCTCTGCTGGCCCGTGTCACGAAGCCGGAGCGCGCGCGACCAAGAGGTGTGTGCTCCGGGGAAGTGGCACCCTCCGGGGGAAGCGATCCCGGAGGGGGTACTCCACTGTAATTCTCTCCGTGTAATTCCGCCAGAGGGATTTTCTCGATCCCTCGGATACGGAACACCCCTAGGCCTGCGCACCAGCGCTTCTCACCACCGACAGTGGCCCCTCGACCACGGTCCTGCGGTGTGGTCGGGAACCGTATCGCGGCACGCGGCGTGCACCGCGGCATAAGGGCAGATAGTGGAAAAGATGCTGTCTGACCTGCACATATGTCCGGTAAAGACGTCCGGCGACCCGGTGTCCACAGGTGTGGGTCGATGTGGATTCCCCTGCCGCGACGGCTCGCACTCTCAGGTGAGGCGGGCGAGGCGCTCCACCGCCGAGCGCAGCGCACGCGAGCGGTGGCTGACCGACGCCTTGTCGGCCGGCGTGGCCTCCCCGAAGGTCCGGTCCCAGCCGCGTGGTTCGAACAACGGGTCGTACCCGAACCCCCCCTCCCCCGCCGGTTCGCGTCTCAGGGTGCCCTCCACCGTGCCCGAGACCGTCTCGCTGACCCCCTCACCCACGATGGCAACCACGCAGCGGAAGCGGCACCTGCGATCCGTTCTCCCCGCCATGCGCTCGAGCAGCAGCGCGTTGTTGGCGGCGTCTGCGCCGGCTCCGGCGACACCGGCGTAGCGTGCGGAGTGGATGCCCGGCTCCCCGCCGAGGGCGTCCACTTCGAGACCGGAGTCGTCGGCTAGCGCGAGCACACCTGTCGCCGCGTGAACCGCCGCGGCCTTGAGCAGCGCGTTCGCCTCGAACGAGTCACCGGTCTCGTCCACGTCCTCCCATTCGAGGCCGTGCACGAGGCGCACCTGTGGGGCGAGCGCCACGAGGAGGTCCTCGAGCTCGCCGCGTTTGGCCGCGTTCTTGGTGGCTAGGACCACGTCCACAGCTCAGTGGGGCGCTGCAACGGCAGCACGCTGCTTCGCAAAGAGCTCCGTGCAGCCCGCTATCGCGAGGTCGAGGAGGGCGTCGAGCTCGTCGCGGTCGAACGGAGCACCCTCGGCCGTGCCCTGCACCTCGACGAAACGGCCGTCTCCGGTCATGACCACGTTCATGTCGGTCTCGGCGGTCGAGTCCTCGACGTAGGGGAGGTCGAGGACTGCCCTCCCGTCGACGACGCCCACGCTCACGGCGGCGCACTGGTCGACGACGGGGTTGGCGGCTATGCGTCCCTCGGCGACGAGTCGCTCGCAGGCGTCGTGGAGCGCGACCCACGACCCGGTGATCGCGGCGGTGCGGGTGCCGCCGTCGGCCTGCAGGACGTCGCAGTCGAGGTAGATCGAGCACTCCGCCATGCGGCTCATGTCGACCACAGCGCGAAGCGACCTGCCTACTAGGCGCTCGATCTCCTTCGTACGGCCTCCGGCACCGTTGCGCTCGCGGCGCTTGCGGTCGGGAGTCGAGCCGGGGAGCATCGAGTACTCGGCCGTGACCCACCCGAGCCCCGAGTCGCGGCGCCACCGCGGCACCGAGTCCTCGACCGAGGCGGTGCACAGCACGCGGGTGCGGCCGAACGCGATGAGCACCGAGCCAGGCGTCATGTCGGTGAAGTCGCGCTCGATCACGACCTCGCGCATCTGGTCCGGCCGCCGCCCGTCGGTACGGAGCGCGGTTGTCGCAGGTGGAGGTGGGGTGTTCATCGGCCGGGAGGCTACGCCACGCGCCTGTTCCGCCACCACGCCCGGCCCGGACCGCGTCAGGCCGGCGTGCCGGCCTCGACCCAGGTTCGGGACTCGAGGTCGAAGACCCCGCCCGGACGGGCGAGCTCGACAGGGACGTCGCCGGCTGCGGCAGCGGCCTCCGTCTTCGATATCGAGTGGTCGTGGGTAGGCCAGAAGTGGGTGAGCACGAGGTCGCGAACCGATGCGCGCTTGGCGTACTCGCCCGCCTGCTCCGCCGTCAGGTGCAGCGGCGCCCCGCAGTCGTTGTTCTGGTACGACGCCTCGCACAGGAGCACGTCGGAGTCACGCGCGAACACGTCGAGGTCCATGCCGGGCCCAGTGTCGGCGGAGTAGGTGACGATCCCCGTGGGCGACTCGGCCCGCACGGCATGGGTCGGGATCGGGTGGTCCGTGACCGCGAAGTCGAGGCGGACGTCGCCGACCTCGGCCACGTCACCGGGCTTCACGTACCTGAAGTCGAAGATGAAGCTCAGCTTGCACGCGGTGTCACCAACGAGGAACTGCGCGAGGTGTTCCTCGGTTCCCGCCGGGCAGTAGACCGGGAGCCGCCGCGCCTGGGGGTTGAAGCGCAATGCGTAGTAGAGGGGAAAGATGTCGAGGCAGTGGTCGGAGTGGACGTGACTGAGCACGAGGGCGTCGATGCCGGTGTAGTCGAGGACGCGCTGGAGAGCTGCGAAGGTCCCCGTCCCGCAGTCGATCCACACCGACGCCGTCGGGTCGTCGATCACATAGCCACTGCTCGGGCTGCGCGGCGTCGGGTAGGTCCCCGAACACCCGAGTACACGCAGGCGCATGTCCCCCCCTGCTCGAGTTACCGAAAGCTTACCCCCGGGCCTCGGCGCCCCGACCACTCCAGGTGCTCCACACCGGCGACCTCGGGTCCGAGGAAGCGCTCCCCCAGCCGCTGGAACGACTCCGTGTCGCCCGTGCACACGAAGCGATGGCTGCCGGCCGTAGTGGTGGTGGGAGTCCGCCTCGTGCCCGTCATCGACATGATGTCGGCCACCTCGAACGCCGTCTCGTCCGCGGACGAGATCAACGTCACGTCGCGGCCGACGGCATCGGATATCACACGGGCCAGCAGCGGGTAGTGGGTGCAGCCCAGGATCAAGGTGTCGACGCCGGACGAGCGCAACGGCGCCAGGTACTCCGCGGCCACGCCCGCGACCGCGGCGCCGGTGGTCTCGCCGCTCTCCACGAACTCGACGAAGCGGGGACACGCGACCGACTCGAGCACGACGTCGCTGCGCATCCGCTCCAGCGCCGCTTCGTATGCGCCCGACTCGACCGTCGCTGCCGTTCCGATCATGCCGACGTGACGCCGCGTCGTGGCACGCAGGCCTGCACGCAGGCCCGGCTCGACGACGCCGAGGATCGGGACCGAGAACGTCGCCTGCGCTTCGGCGAGTGCCGCGGCGGCCGCGGTGTTGCACGCGACGACCACCATCTTGACGCCCTGGCCGACGAGCCAGTCGACGATCTCGAGCGCGAACTCACGCACCTCGGCGAGATCGCGTGGCCCGAACGGACCGCGGGCGGTGTCACCGAGGTAGAGCAGGTCCTCACCGGGTAGGAGGTCGATCACGGCACGGGCGACGGTGAGGCCCCCGACGCCGGAGTCGAACATCCCGATCGGGCGGTCGTCCACGCGTCACCAGATGCTGGTGCGCTCGAGGGTCTCCTCGACTTCGGCCAGGTCGTCTGTCCACGCGCCCGTGGACAGGTACTTCCAGCCGCCGTCGGGGAAGAGCACGACGATCGTCCCCGACTCGATCCGTCCTGCGGCGCGCACGGCCGCGTGCAACGCCGCCCCCGACGAGAGGCCGCTGAAGATCCCGCACTCCTGCACGAGCCTGCGCGACCACTCCACGGCGGCCATGTTGCGCACGATGATCTTGCCGTCGAGGACGCTTGGGTCGAAGATCGGCGGCACGTAGCCGTCGTCGAGGCTGCGGAGGCCCTGCACCAGCTCACCTGCCGGTGGCTCGGCCGCGAACACCTGCACGTCGGGCTTGTGCTCCTTCAGGAAGCGGCCGGTGCCCACGAGCGTGCCCGAGGTGCCGAGGCCGGCGACGAAGTGGGTCACCTCGGGGCAGTCGCGGAGGATCTCGGGACCGGTTCCCGTGAAGTGGGCACGCCAGTTCGCGGGGTTCTCGTACTGGTTCAAGAACACGTGGCCGGACTCGGCGACGAGGCGTTGCGCGAGACGCACGGCACCGTTGCTTCCCTCGGCCCCGGGCGAGTAAACGATCTCGGCGCCGTACATGCGCATCAGCGCCGAGCGTTCCTCGCTCGCGTTGTCGGGCATGACGGCGATCATGTTGTAGCCGCGCACGCGTGCGATCATCGCCAGCGCGATCCCGGTGTTGCCCGACGTCGGCTCCATGAAGGTCGCACCAGGGGTGAGCGTGCCGTCGGCTTCGGCGGCGCGGACCATCGACCATGCGACCCGGTCCTTGACCGACCCCGTCGGGTTCTGGCCCTCGAGCTTCGCGTAGATGCGGACCTCGGGGTTCGGCGACAGCTCGTGGATGCCGACGAGGGGGGTGTCCCCGATCAGGTCCAGGATCGACTCGGCGCGCACGTCAGCGGCTCGCCTGCTCAGCCCCCTGCGACGGCAGGCAGGATCGAGACGACGTCGCCGTCGTCCACCTTCGTCGCGAGGCTGTCGAGGTAGCGGACGTCCTCGTCGTTTACGTACACGTTGACGAAGCGGGGCAGGTCCCCGGCGTCGCTCGGGCTGATCTGGTCCGCCATGGGAGGGAAGCGCTCGCACAGGTCGGCGAGGACGTCGCCGAGCGTGGCGCCATCGGAGTCGACACTCGACCGGCCGTCCGCGAAGGGACGGAGCACTGTCGGTAGGCGTACCTCTACTGCCAACGGATTCCCTTCTCGACGCATGCGGCGCCGCTCCACATAGCCGACGAGGTTACTCAGGATCGACGAGCACCGGAATTTCCGCGATGGCACCGGACTCGATCCGGAACGCCCGCAGCACGGGCTCCGCGCCGCCGAGGCCGACGATCAGGTACGCCCAGTCCGGGTAGAAGGCCTGAGCGACGTCGGTGGCCGACGGGTAGGGCTCGCTGTGGGTGTGCGAGTGGAAACCTCCGAGCATCTCGAGGCCGCGCGCCTCGGCGTCACGCATCGCGTGCCACTGGTCGCGGGACTCGACGCGGTAGCTGACGGGGCTGGCGTCGGCGTTCGCGGCGGGGTAGACGACCTCGACGCGCTCACCCGTGCCGGCGAGGAGCCCGCACGCCTCGTCGGGGAGCCCGGCACGTGCGTGGGTGACGATCGCGGCCGCGTCGGCCCGGCACAGCCGGATCGCGCGCGGCCCTCTGGGTGCGGGGGTCGGGGGGTCGGCGGTCACGACCGCCGACCGTAGCCGACCGCGCCCGGCGACGTGCGGACGCGAACCCCGACGTGCGGACGCGAACCCCGACGTGGGGACGCGAAACGACGTGACAGCGCGATCTACGTCCCCACGTCGCAGCACCCACCCGACGTGGGGACGCGAAACGACGTGACAGCGCGATCTACGTCCCCACGTCGGTTCGAGGGGGCTGGGCACGAATAGAGTTGTGCGTGCCGCCGATGCGGTGACCAGCGACGGAGAGTGAGACGATGACCCCTCAGGACGGCAGCTACCAGTTCCAGGGTGGCCCGCCCGGCTACGCGCCACAGGGCACGGCGTTCGGCCCCAAGGGCTACTCCTCCGCCGAGGTCGCCAAGAGCGAGCAGTCGTTCCTGACCAAGGTCTTCGGCTGGATGGCCCTCGGCCTCGCGATCACGTTCGCGATCGCGCTGATGTTCCAGTCCCAGGGCGCCAAGATCGCCCCCTGGCTGTGGCCGGCGATCTTCATCCAGCTCGGCATCGCGATCGGCATGGGCTTCGGGCTGCGCAAGCTCTCCGCCGGCGCCGTCACGGCCCTTTACCTCGTCTACTGCGCCGTCACCGGCTTCACGTTCGCGGTCCTCTTCGCGGCGCTCGCCGCCTCAGGTCAGTCGGCGGTGATCTGGCCCGCGTTCCTCGCGACCGCGGGCACGTTCGGCCTCATGGCCCTCATCGGCGCGACGACGAAGATGGACCTATCCAAGTTCGGCGCCTTCCTCTTCTTCGCCCTGATCGGGATCGTGATCGTGAGCCTGCTCGGGATCTTCATCAACGCGACCGCGATCACGTGGATCGTGATGTACGGCGGCCTGCTCGTGTTCATGGGCCTGACCGTCTACGAGGTGTGGGCGCTCAAGAACAAGCGCGAGTACGCCGACATGCTCGGGCCTGCCGGTGATCGCAAGCTCGCCGTCTACGGTGCGTTCTCGCTGTACCTGAACTTCATCAACATCTTCATCCGCATGCTCTACATCCTCGGTGGCAGCAGGAGCTGACCGCTCTCAGCCGCGCCTGACCGACTTGCGGTCGGCGACGAGGGTGGTGCCGTCGGGCAGTTCGATGTGGAGGGTGGCGGCGCCGAGGTCTGCGTCGACGTGGCCAGCGACCCACGCGTCGTACCCGTCGGGCACCGCCGCGAGGACCTCGCCGGCAGCCGCAGCTTCGACCACGACCACGAAGCCGACACCCATGTTCCAGGTCTCGTAGGCGACCTCCGGCGCCACCCCGCGCTCGAGGAGCCAGCCGAAGACCCCTGCGGGCGCCGCCCAGCGGTCGAGCACCATGCCCGACCCGTGGAGCACGCGGCACAGGTTCGTGAGCCCGCCACCTGTGATGTTGGCGGCGGCGTGGACGGCGCCGGTGGCGGCGACCGCCTCCACCAGGCGCGGGTACAGCAGCGTGGGAGTGAGGAGCTGGCTGCGGGCCGTCCCCCCACCGCCCCACGGCGCCGCCG
>JAIBAC010000114.1 GCA_019695375.1 Acidimicrobiia bacterium | reverse complement strand
GCATGGTGCCCTTCGTGGTCGTCGTGGTCCTCGTCGCCCTGTTCGGGATCCTCTACGTGCACATACAGGCGGCACGCAGCGCGTTCGAGCTCGCCCAGATCGAACGCACCGTGCGCGCCAAGCAGGACCAGAACGAGAAGCTCACCGTCACGAAGGCATACCTCGAGGCCCCCGAGCGCATCCGCCAGGAGGCGATCGGACGGCTCCGCATGCGTGCACCCGACAAGGTGCACTACCTGCCGGGCGGGGAGGTGAGCGGCGCTGGCACCCCCACCTCGGACCCCGACACGATCCCGCAGGCCCCGGCCCTCCCACAGCCCTGAGATCACGGCGCGGACCACTCGCCGCGACCCGGCGCCACGCGACCGTGTGCGGTCGGGCGCGCCGTCGCGCAACCGCCACGACCCACGGGCACGCCGGCCTGCCGAGACATGGACGGCGGACACCGCCCGCCGTTTCCGTGCCTACCGCGCGGAGATGCGCCGTGCAGGGCATCGCCTCGCGAAGACCGAGCTGCGGCGCCAGAGCAGCCGGCGCCTCGCGGCGTTCGTTGTCGTGGCGGCACTCGCGTTCACGGTCGTCGTCGCCAAGGTCGTCGACCTCCAGGCGATCTCGCGGGACGAGCTGACGGGCAAGGGCGACGCCCAGCGCATCGACCGCACGCTGATCGAGCCGCGCCGCGGTGACGTACTCGACCGCCACGGCCACGCCCTCGCGGTGAGCGTCGACGTCTCGAGCGCCTACGCGACACCCCGCGACATCTCTGATCCCACGGGCACGGCGAGCAAGCTCGCACCGTTGCTCGGCACTCCCGAGGCGGAGCTGCGCGACAAGCTCTCCACCGACCGCGGGTTCGTCTGGCTGCGCCGCAAGATCGACGACCAGACCGCCCAACAGATTGAGGGACTCCACCTCGAGGGGGTCGGTCTCGTGCCCGAATCAGACCGCCGCTACCCGTCGGGCACGCTCGCGGCGTCGGTGCTCGGCTTCGCCGACATCGACGACAAGGGCCTCGCCGGGATCGAGCAGCGCTTCGACGACCAGCTCCGCGGCGAGCCGGGTGAGATCACCATCGAGCGCGACCCGCTCGGGCGCGCGATCCCCTCCGGGGAGCGCCATGTGGACCCGGGCCGTGCCGGGCGCAGCGTGCAGCTCACGATCGACTCCGCGCTCCAGTACGAGAGCGAGTCCGCCCTTGCCGAGGCGGTCAAGAAGTACAACGCAAAGGGCGGCGTGGCAGCGGTGATGGACCCGCGCACCGGTGACATCCTCGCCTACGCGACGGCGCCCAGCTTCGACCCCAACGACCCCGGCAAGTCCGACCCCGCGGCACGACGCGCGTGGGGGGTCGGCGACGTGTTCGAGCCCGGGTCGACGTCGAAGGTCATCACGATCGCGGGCGCCCTCGAGGACGGGGTCGTGACACCCGACACCGAGCTGTCGGTTCCGGACCACGTGCAGATCTGGGACCGCAAGCTCGCCGACGACGAGGACCACCCGACGATCTCGATGTCGGTGCGCGAGATCATCTCGCAGTCGTCCAACGTGGGCACCATCAAGGTCGCGATGGCGCTGAACGCGAGCCGCCTCGACGAGTGGCTGCGCCGCTTCGGCTACGGCACCAAGACCGGCATCGAACTGCCCTCCGAGTCGCGGGGCATCTACGCCGACCGCAAGGACTGGTCCGGCGTGAGCGTCGCGTCGTTCGCGATCGGCCAGGGGGTCGCGGTGACACCGCTGCAGATGCTGCGGGTCTACGGCGTCATCGCCAACGGTGGGATGCTCGTCGAGCCGCGCATCGTGGCGGGAACCGAGGGGCCCGACGGCTTCGAGCCCGAGGAGCGGCCGGCACCGGTGCGCGTCGTCAGCGGGCAGACAGCGGCGAGCATGAGAGGGATGCTGACCGGTGTCGTGTCCGAGGGCACCGGGGCGAAGGCCGCCGTCGACGGCTACAAGGTCGGCGGGAAGACGGGGACCGCGCGCAAGCCCAAGGCCGACGGCAGTGGCTACTACCAGGACAAGCACGTGGCGAGCTTCATCGGCATGGCGCCCGCCGACGACCCGCAAGTGGTCGTCATGGTCGCCCTCGACGAACCGGACCAGGTTTACGGCGGTCTGACCGCTGCGCCTACCTTCTCGCGCATCGCGCAGTTCGCGATGCGGGTCCTGCGGGTGCCGCCGAGCCCGCAGCCGCAGCAGATCAAGGGACCGCCGCACTACAAGGGCGGATCGTCCGCGATGGAGACCTACAAGCCGCCGACCCCGCTGCAGATCGACAAGCGCAACGGCGTTCGTGAGGGTTCGGAGTCGGCGGCCTCCGACTCCGGCGACACCAGCGGGGGTTGAGCCGTGCGCATCGCACAGGTGGTCGAGCGCCTCGGGCCGGCACTGCTCGTCGGTGACGCCGACACCGAGGTGACCGGGTGTTCGTTCGACTCGCGCGAGGTCGTCGCCGGTGATCTGTTCTGCTGCGTGCCCGGCTTCACCGTCGACGGCCACGACTTCGCTGCGGCCGCAGTCGCGAGGGGGGCCACCGCCGTGGTCGTGGAGCGCCGCCTCGACCTCGACGTCACACAGGTCGTCGTCGGTTCCGTGCGGGCGGCGATGGGCCCGGCAGCCGCCGTGATCTGGGCCGACCCCTCCGGCAGCCTCGAAGTCGTCGGCATCACGGGCACCAACGGCAAGACCACGACGGCATACATGGTCGAGTCGATCTGCACAGCCGCAGGTATCGGCGTGGGCGTGTCGGGAACGATCGAGACACGCATCGCCGGCGTGCCCGAACCGGTCCGCCACACCACACCGGAGGCGCCCGACGTGCAGCGGCTGCTGGCGCGGATGCGCGACGCCGGCTGCGCAGTGGCCGTCATGGAGGTGAGCAGCCACGCCCTCGACCAGGACCGGACGGCGGCGGTTCACTACCGCGTCGGCGCGTTCACGAATCTCACCCAGGACCACCTCGACTACCACAGCGACCTCGAGTCCTACTTCGGGGCGAAGGCGCGCCTGTTCGAGGCCGCACGTACGGACGTGGCCGTCCTCAACACCGCCGACGAGTACGGCCGCAGGCTCGCGGCGGCGACGGACTGCCCGATCGTGCTGACCTACGACGCTGCCGGCGGACCAGCGGACGTGACCGCGGCCGTGACGGCGCTGGGCCCGGCCTCGGTCTCGATGCGCCTCCGGGGACCCTTCGGCGACCACGACGTCGAGCTCTGCATCGGAGGCGCGTTCAACGCCTCCAACGCCGCTTGCGCAGCCGCCTGCGCGAGCGCCTTGGGCATCGACGCGGCCGCGATCGTGAACGGGCTCGGGGCGCTGCGCTCGGTGCCGGGACGCTTCGAGTCCGTCGACGCGGGCCAGGACTTCGCGGTCGTGGTCGACTACGCGCACACCCCTGACGGTGTCGCGAACGTGCTCGACGCCGCGCGGGCGGTCGCCGCGGGCGAGGTCGTGGGCGTGCTCGGCTGCGGCGGCGACCGCGACCGCGGCAAGCGCCCCCTGATGGGCGAGGCCGCGGCGCGGCGCGCTGACCACGTGGTCGTCACCTCCGACAACCCGCGTTCGGAGGACCCGCGTGCGATAGTCGAGGACATGCTGCCGGGGATCCGGGCCGGTACGGCGACCTTCGACGTCGAGATCGACAGGGCCGCCGCGATCGAGCTCGCGCTGGCGCGGGCCCGCCGCGGCGACGTCGTCGTGATCGCGGGCAAGGGCCACGAGACCGGGCAGGAGGCGGCCGGCGTGGTGACGCCGTTCGACGATCGAGTCGTCGCCCGTGACATCCTCGCCCGGGCTGCTGGGGGTGCGGCTTGATCCAGGTGCTGATGGCTGCGATGTCGGCAGGTCTGCTCACCCTCGTCGGGACACCGTTCTTCATACGGTTCCTGCGCTCGCGCGGAGTCGGCCAGGAGATCCGCGAGGACGGCCCCGACACCCATCACGTCAAGCGCGGCACGCCGACGATGGGCGGTGTCGTGATCCTCGTCGCGGTCGTCGTGGCATACGTGGTCTCCCACGCGCCGGTGTGGTCGACACCGCGACCGATCAGCTACCGCGCCCTGCTGGTCCTCTTCGGCGGCTGCGGCATGGGCCTGCTCGGGTTCCTCGACGACTACCTCAAGTTCCGCAACCAGCGATCGCTCGGCCTGAACAAGACGGCCAAGATCGTCGGCCAGGTCGGCATCGCGATCGTGTTCGCGGTCCTTGCGCTGCGCTACACGGGCGTCTCGACTGCCGTCAGCTTCGTGCGGCCGACCTCCCTCGTGCTCCCGGTCGGCCTGTTCGTCGTGCTCGTGCTGTTCCTCTTCGCCGGTGCCGCCAACGGCGTCAACCTCACCGACGGCCTCGACGGACTGGCGGCGGGCTCGGCCAACTTCGTGTTCGCAGCCTTCGTGCTCGTGGCGTTCTGGCAGTTCCGCCACCCTGGCTTCTACTTCCCGGATCTCGTCGCGCAGGGCCTCGAGCCGCAGATCCTCGACCTCGCGGTGGTGGCAGCGGCGTTCATGGGCGCCTGCGTGGGGTTCCTGTGGTGGAACACGAACCCCGCACGGATCTTCATGGGTGACACGGGCTCGCTCGGCCTCGGTGGGGCGCTCGCGGCGCTCGCGGTGCTGACCAACACCGAACTGCTGCTGCCGATCATCGGCGGGTTGTTCGTGGTCGAGACGCTGTCGGTGATCGTGCAGGTGTTCAGCTTCCGCACCTTCGGGCGCCGCGTGTTCAAGATGGCGCCGATCCACCATCATTTCGAGCTGCTCGGTTGGCCCGAGATCACCGTGATCGTGCGCTTCTGGATCATCTCGGCGATCTTCGTGACCACCGGCCTCGGCGTCTTCTACTCGGACTGGCTGCGCTTCGGGGCGGCGGCGTGAGCGCGGCGACGGTGGACGCGGAGCAGGCACTCGTGGTCGGCATCGGGCTTTCGGGCACGGCGGCGGCGAAGTACCTCGCGTCCGCGGGAACACGCGTCGTGGCCTGTGACGACGAGAGCGGCGACGCCGTCGTACGTCGCGCCGAGGATCTGATCGAGCTCGGCGTCGACGTGCATCTCGGCTGCGGCTTCTCCGGCGGCGACGCCGCGGGTGCGGCCGATGTGGACGAGCTCCTCGCGGGTGCCGACCTGGTGGTCGCGAGCCCCGGTGTTCCGCCGCGCCACCCCGTGCTCGCCGCGGCTGCGTCCGCCGGGCTGCGGGTCTGGAGCGAGGTCGAGCTCGCGGCGCAGGTGGCCGAGGCCGAGCTCGTCGCGATCACAGGAACCAACGGCAAGACCACGGTCACCACCGCGATCGGCGCCGTCCTCAGCGCCGCGGGCCGGCCCGTCGCCACCTGCGGGAACATCGGAACGCCCATGATCGAGGCTGCCGCCGAGCTCTCGTCCGACGCGGTGCTCGTCGTCGAGGTCTCGTCGTTCCAGCTCACCCTGACCGACACGTTCAGGGCCCGCGTGGGTGTGCTGCTCAACGTGTCCGAGGACCACCTCGACTGGCACTCGAGCTTCGCGGAGTACGCGGAGGCCAAGGCGCGTGTCTGGGCGAACCAGACGCCGGCGGACCTCGCGGTCGGCTGCGCCGACGACGCCACCGTGACAGCCCTCCTCGACGATGCCGGCGGACGCCACGCCACCTTCAGTTCGGGTGCACCTGCGGGTGTCGGCACCGGCTACGTGGACGGACGTCTCGTGATAAGAGGCGGTGCCTACGGCGACGCCGACGTGATGGCTGCCGCCGAGCTGGCGGATGCGTCCCCCACGGGGCGCTCCAACGCGGCCGCCGTCGCGTGCGTCTGTGCCGACCTCGGTGTGTTCCCCGACGCGCTCGCCGGCGCCCTCGCCCGGTTCCGGCCCCCGGCGCACCGTCTCGCGGACCTCGGCGTGTGGGAGGGGATCCGCTTCGTCGACGACTCGAAGGCGACCAACCCCGCGGCCGCGCTCGCGGCCCTCGCCGCATACGACCGCGTGGTGCTCATCGCCGGTGGGCGCAACAAGGGCCTCGATCTCTCAGTGCTTGCACGGGCAGCGAGCCGCCTCGTAGCCGTCGTCGCGATCGGCGATGCCGCCGCCGAGGTCAGCGCTGTGTTCGAGGCAGCGGGTATCCCCGTCGTCACGGCGACTTCGATGCATGATGCTGTCGACGCCGCGCTCGCGTCAGCCACCGAGGGCGACGTCGTGCTGCTCTCGCCGGCGTGCGCGAGCTTCGATTGGTACACGGGCTACGCACAGCGGGGCCGCGACTTCGCGGCGGCGGTGGCTGCACGCACAGGTCTCGACACAGGAGTGGGCACTTGACCCGCGCGAGGAGGAGTGAGGGCACCGGAGGGCGCCAGGTGACATCGGGCGGCACGCTTGCCCCGCGGGAGCGCATCCGCCGCCTGAGCCGCTCGGGCACGGCGCCGCTATGGATCCTCGTCGCTCTCGTCGTCACGTTCGGTCTGATCATGACGCTGTCGGCGTCATCGGTGTACGCGCTCGACGCCACCGGCTCGGCCTACACGGTGTTCGTGCGCCAGTCGTTGTGGGTGGGTGCGGGAGTGATCGCGCTCGTCGGGTGCGCCGCGATCCCGTACCAGAAGTGGGCACGCTGGGTGCCCGTGATCCTCGTCGTCGTCTTCGCCCTACTGGTGCTGGTGAAGGTCCCGGGCCTGGGCATCAGCGTCAACGGGGCGCGGCGCTGGGTGGGATGGGGACCGATCCGGTTGCAGGCGTCGGAGTTCGCGAAGTTCGGCTTCCTCATCGCGGCGTCGGCGTTGCTGGCACGCAAGCGCCGCGACCTCCAGGACCCCGTCGCGGTGGTCGTGCCGGTCGTGTTCCCCCTCTTCGCTTGCGTCGCGGGGCTCGTGATGCTCGAGCCCGACCTCGGCACCACGCTGGTCATCTCGGCCATCTGCTTCATGCTGCTCGTCGTCGCCGGCGCCCGCCTCAAGTTCCTGGGCAGCGCAGCCGCGATCGGGGTGGTGGCGGTCGCGGTGCTCGCCTACATCGAGCCGTACCGGCGTGCACGCCTGCTCAGCTTCCTGGACCCCTTCAAGGACGCGCAGGGTGGCGGTTACCAGGTCGTCCAGGGGATGATCGCCATGGGTTCGGGCGGGGTCAGCGGCGTCGGGCTCGGCGCTTCGCGCCAGAAGTGGATGTTCCTGCCCAACGCGCACACGGACTTCATATTCGCCGTGATCGGCGAAGAGCTCGGCCTCGCCGGCTCACTCGTCCTGCTGCTGCTGCTGTTCCTCCTCGTCGCGTACTGCGTGAGGGCAGCGCGGCGTGCCCCGGATCTCTTCGGCACGCTCGTGGCGAGCGGTGTCGCGTGCTGGATCGCGGTGCAGGCGCTCCTCAACATCGGGGCGGTGACTGCGCTGCTGCCGATCACGGGGGTGCCACTGCCTTTCGTGTCGGTCGGTGGATCCAACATCCTCGTGCTGCTCGCGTCGCTAGGGGTGGTCATCAACATCGCGCGGCAGGGCGACGTCGAGGTCGCGCGCGCCGACCACCGGCGCCGGCGCGCCCGACGCAACGCCGAGGACGCCCTCGATGCCGTCTGAGGACGTTCCACGCTGGGACGTCGTCGTCACGGCAGGGGGCACCGGCGGCCACGTACTGCCCGCCCTCGCCGTCGTCGACGAGCTCGTCGCCGCAGGCGTCGCGCGTGAGCGCATCGGCTTCGTCGGCGGCCAACGCGGGATCGAGGGCGAGGCCGTGCCCGCGGCCGGCGTCGCCTTTCGCGGCCTCGACGTGCGCGGCTTGCGCCGCGGGTTCTCCCCGCGGGCGCTGCTCGCGAACCTCGGTGCCATCTGGGCGCTGATCGGGGCGATGCGGCGCGCACGCCGGATCCTGCGTCGCAGCGGTGCGCGTGTCGTGGTCGCGATGGGTGGCTACGCGAGCGTGCCTCCGGTGCTCGCAGCCGCGAGGCGGCGTCAGCGCATCGTCGTGTACGAGTCGAACTCGGTGCCCGGCATCGCGACGCGGCTCGCGGCGCGCCGAGCGGCGGTCACCACGTGTGCGATGGACGCGACCGTTCCGCTGCTTCGGCGTGCCGAGCGCATCGGCTACATGGTGCGCCGGCCGCTCGACCGCTTCGCGTCCGACCCCGCGATCAGAACCGCGCTCGCGGCAGAGGCCCGCGAGGTGTACGGCATCGGGGCCGACCAGCGTGTGGT
Source organism: Acidimicrobiia bacterium (assembly GCA_019695375.1). Lineage (GTDB taxonomy): Bacteria > Actinomycetota > Acidimicrobiia > UBA2766 > UBA2766 > JAIBAC01. The sequence continues at coordinate 1,542 of JAIBAC010000114.1, read as the reverse complement.
CGCGGTGGTCGGTGGGAGCCAGGGTGCGCGCAGCCTCAACGAAGCGACGCTCGGGTTGGTGCGCGACTGGTGTGATCGCGGCGACATCGCGGTGGTGCATCTCGCCGGCAGACGCGACATCGACATGGTCACCGCTGCGGCCGCGAGCCTGCCCGGCTGCGACCTGCGATACCTGCCCATCGGCTTCGAGGACCGCATGGAGCGCGTGCTCGCGGTCTGCGACCTGATGGTGTGCCGCGCGGGTGCGTCGACGTGTGCCGAGCTCGCCGCCACCGGCACCGCGGCTGTCTGCGTTCCGTATCCGCATGCGACCGCCGACCACCAGCGACTCAACGCCGAGGCGCTGGCTGCGGCCGGCGCTGCCGTTGTGGTCGCCGACGCCGACGTGACGCCGGAGACCCTGGCGGCGAGCGTCGGTGCGTTGCTCGCCGACGACGCCCGCCTCAGCTCGATGCGCGGCGCCGCCGCGACGCTGGGTGCCGCCAACGGCGCGCGCGAGCTCGCGGCCCGCGTGTGCGCGCTGCTGGAGGACGCCGCGTGAGCGCGGGCTCAGCCGCCTTCGACCTGTCCAGGCCGCGCCGTGTCCACGTCGTGGGTGCCGGAGGGACCGGGATGAGCGCCATCTGCACCCTGCTGGCGGCGCGTGGCCACGACGTGTCGGGATGCGACGCCAAGGACAGCCCCTTCGCGCGGTGGTTGCGTGAGCACGGCGTCGAGGTCCACGTCGGTCACGATCGTGCGCATGTGGACGGTGCCGACGCGATCGTCATCTCGTCCGCCGTCCGCGACTCCAACGTGGAGGTCGTGGCAGCCCGCGAGTCCGGGACCGCCGTCCTCAGCCGCGCCGACCTGCTCGCGCTGCTGACGGCGTCGTACGAGACGGTCGCGGTTGCGGGCACCCACGGCAAGACGACGACGGCGTCGCTGCTCGTGCACGCGCTCGACGGTGCCGGTCTCGATCCTTCGTACCTGCTCGGCAGCCAGCTGCTCGCCACAGGCGCCAACGCCTACCACGGCGGTGAAGTCCTCGTCTGCGAGGCCGACGAGAGCGACGGGACGTTCCTCGAGATCGCGTCCGCTGCCGCGATCGTGACCAACGTCGAGGCGGACCACCTCGAACGGTGGGGCGACCTCGCAGGGGTCGAGGCTGCCTTCCGCGAGTTCCTCGAGCACGTCACCGGGCCCCGCGTCGTGTGCGTCGACGATCCCGGTGCCCGCCGGGTGGCGGCCGGCCTCGACGTGATCGGCTACGGCTTCGGAGACGGCGCACGCGTGCGCGCGGCGGCCGTGGAGCCGTCGGGGCGAGGGGTCCGGTTCCGCCTCGTCGTCGACGACGAGGACCACGGCTGGGTCCGGCTCGCGCTCCCGGGCCGGCACAACGTCGTGAACGCGACCGGAGCGCTCGCGATGGCGCACGCCCTCGGGGCCGATCTCGCCGCCGCGATCGAGGGCATCGCCGCCTTCCGCGGCGTCGGGCGCCGGTTCGAGTTCCGCGGCACCGCAGGCGGTGTCACGTTCGTCGACGACTACGCCCACCTGCCG
>JAIBAC010000113.1 GCA_019695375.1 Acidimicrobiia bacterium | reverse complement strand
CCCGCGGGCTACTGCTCGGGGCGGTACGTGGGGAACAGGACCACGTCGCGGATCGAGTCGGAGTCGGTGAGCAGCATCACGAGGCGGTCGACGCCGATGCCGAGACCGCCGGTGGGCGGCATCCCGAACTCGAGCGCCCGCAGGAAGTCCTCGTCGAGGCGCTCGGCCTCCTCGTCACCCGCCTCGCGCTTGGCGAGCTGTGCCTCGATCGCGCGGCGCTGCACGATCGGGTCGTTCTGCTCCGTGTACGCGTTGGCGAGCTCACGCCCGGCGACGATCACCTCGAAGCGCTCCGCGTACGCGGGGTCGTCGCGGTGGCGCTTCGCGAGCGGCGAGATCGACGCCGGGTGGTCGCAGACGAACACCGGGCCCCACATCTCGGGCTCGACGAGCTCGTCGTAGACCTCGGCCATGATCTTGCCGCCGTCCCAGGACGGATGCGTCTTGACGCCGGCGGCCTCGGCGCGGCGGCGGATCTCGTCGACGCCGAGGTGGAGGTCGATCTCGGCGCCGACGACCGCCTCGATCGCGGCGGCCATCGTGATCCGCTCCCACGGTGGCCCGAGGTCCATCTCGCGGCCCGAGACGGTGATCGTCGTCGACCCGGTGACGGCCACGGCGGCGGCGGCGACGACGGACTCGGTCACCTCCATCATGTCGCGGTAGTCGGCGTAGGCCTGGTACACCTCGAGCATCGTGAACTCGGGGTTGTGGCGCCGGCTCAGACCCTCGTTGCGGTACACGCGGCCGATCTCGAAGACACGTTCGATGCCGCCGACGACGAGGCGCTTGAGGTCGAGCTCGAGCGCTATGCGCAGGTACAGGTCGAGGTCGAGGGCGTTGTGGTGGGTGACGAAGGGCTTCGCCGCCGCACCGCCGGGAATCGCCTTGAGCGTGCCCGTCTCGACCTCGACGAAGTCGTGGTCGTCGAACCAGCGCCGCATCGCCGCGATCGCCGCCGCGCGCCCGAGCGCGACGCGGCGCGAATCCGGGTTGACCATGAGGTCGAGGTAGCGCATGCGCGCACGCGCTTCCTCGTCGGTGAGGCCGTGCCACTTGTCGGGCAGCGGTCGCAGCGCCTTCGACAGGAGCACGACCTCGGACGGCTTGACCGACACCTCGCCGCGCTTGGTGCAGACGACCTCGCCGGTGGCGCCCACGTAGTCACCGACGTTGATCTCGCCGAGGCGCGCGAAGGCGTCCTCCCCGAGCGCCTGCACGGGCATGAAGAGCTGTACGTCGCCGGAGCGGTCGCGGATGCGGGCGAACGCGAGACGGCCCATGCGCCGCAGGTTCATGATGCGCCCCGCGACGCTGACCACCTCGCCGGTGTCGGTCTCCGGCGCCAGGTCGCCGAAGCGCGACGTGACCGCGGCGCATGTGTGGTCGGGCCGGAAACCGACGGGCCACGGCTCGATCCCCTGCGACCGCAGCGCCTCGACCTCGGCGATGCGGTCGGCGATCGGCCCCGATACGGCCTCGTCGCCGAGCGCGTCCCCGGACTGCTCTGATGTGTCGGGCTCCGGCATCGGCCGCAAGCTAGTTGCCTGCGCCGTGAACCCCCGCCCGGCGCGAGCTGATCGGGAGGCTTCGCGCAGTTCGTGTCGAAGTAGTGGCGACCGGCTGCCGCTGCCGGATCAGTATGGGGCGGGACACCACGTTGAACAGAGGGAGGAAGGCCGCGCTCGCCGCGGTCCTCGCTGCCGCGATGCTCCTCGGCGCGGGTGGCGCCGCGGGCACGGCTGCCCGTGCCGACGAGGCGACGCCTCCCACCCTCTCGCTCACCGGCCGCGACGCAGCCAACCCCGAGAACCAGACCCAGGTCCAGCGCGGCGGCACCGTCGAGTGGGTCGCGACCTACGACGACGCTCCCGACGCACCGTCACAGGTGCGCATCGACCAGGCGTTCTCCGACGGGCAGGCAGTGGAGGCGGGATCGGTGCAGGTCCCCGACGGCTGGACGGTGTCGACCTCGACCGCCGGCGGCGCGACCTTCGGCAGCACCGCGCCCGGCCCTGACACGACCAACGTCCGCGCCGAGGGGATGCTGGCGCCAGGAGGCCGCGGCGCCGTCGCATCGCTGCCCAAGCCCGTCGACTCCCCCCAGGCCGGCGGCTCCACGAGCGGCGACGGCTGGGTGCCCATCCTCTACAAGAACCGCTCGTACAACATCTTCCACCACAAGCAGCCCGGCGCGTCGGGCCACATCATGTGCTTCGACCGCTCCGTCGGCGCTCCGTGCCCGGGATACCCGGCGCGCATCTCGTCGACGGTCGGTCCCGCGGGCCTCGGCGCCGACGACATGGCGACGGTGAGCCAGCCCAACGTCTACGTCGACGCGACCGGCGAGTACGGCCAGCCCGGCGACATGTACTTCCCGGTCCAGCGCGACAACGACATGGGCGTGGCGTGTTTCAACCTCGACGCCCGCTCCAACTGCGGCTATCACGCCCTGGGGAGCCTCCAGCGCCAGCCCGCGAGCGGCGCACCGCAGATGTGGGACGGCTTGGAGACTTTCGACGAGCGTCTCTACGGCCTCGGCGCCGACGGGAAGATGTACTGCTACGACCTCGAGGCCGCGCGTGCGTGCACCGGCCAGCCGTACGCGACGGGGATGGCGGCGTTCGACCCTGCAGCGCACAAGGAGGCCGGCACCGGCAAGCCGAGCGGGATCGTCCAGCAGCACGCCCTGATCGACGGCCGTGTCTACAGCGTCCTCAACTACACCACCCAGCTGTCGGGGTTCGCCACGCTCGGGTCCGTGCTGAACTGCTTCGACCCCGCCGCGAACGCGGTCTGCGCGGGCTGGGAGGGCAACCGCACCGTGCCGGGCACCTTCGTCAACATCGTCAACGTGCTCGACCCCGTCGGTGTGGTCTCGAGCGTGTTCGAGTGGCGTGACACCGCGGGCGCGACCAAGGGCGTCTGCGCCGCGGGCCTGAACGCGCTCGGCGCACAGATCGCCACGTGCTACTCACCCGCCGGGCAGGTGCTCGCGGGACCGGCGTCGCCGCCCGGCCTCTTCGACGACCTCGCGCCGGCGTACACGCCGATGCGCCAGCTCCAGAGCGGCAACCGCATGTACCTCGCGACGCTGCGCATCGACGCCAGCGCCACCGCGGCCACAGGCGCCGGCATCTGCTACGACTGGACCACCCAGGCCCAGTGCGACGGCTTCGACAGCCCCCAGACGTGGGAGGGGGTCAACGGCTCCAACACCCGTGACTACGGCTACGCCGACGACGGGCCTTGCATCTGGGGTCTCGGCGACACCGGTTACCTGTGGTCGTTCGACCGCGAGACCGGCACCAACCCCTGCACGCAGGTGACCTCGAGCGTCGACCTCGAACCGTCGACGCAGTACTACTGCGACGGTGGCAGCGACCACGCACGTGGTTGGACCGAGGCCGCCGTCACCGGGGTCGACCTCGACGACATGGAGTCGCTCGTGATGTCCGTGCACGGCGCGGACGGCGAGGCGATCCCCGGCTTCGTGAACCGCGACCTCATAGCCGAGGGGACCACGTCGCTCGACCTGTCCTCGATCCCCATCGCCGACCATCCCCGGCTGAAGGTCTCCCTCGACGCGAAGGCGCGCTCGGACGAACCCTGGTCGGGCGGCACACCCCGCCTCGTGGTCGGCTTCGACGGCGACCCCGTGCAGGTGTGCGCCCGCACGGTCGTCGTCGACGACTGCAGCGTCGGCGACGTCAGCGACACGGCGACGTCGCTGACGTCGGTGGAAGGGGTGGTGGGTTCGGTCGCACGCGAGTCGCGAAAGACGATGAACGTGTTCCGCGCCGGGACCGAGTGCGGCCTCGACGTCGCCGTGCAGAAGGACGACAAGTTGCAGACCGCGAAACCGGGCGAACGGCTCACGTATCAGATCGTGGTCAGCAACAACACCGGTGTGCCCGCCACCGGGGTGCGGCTCTCCGACGTCGTCCCGGCGAAGACCGCGTTCGTGTCTGCGACCGACGGTGGCGCCAAGGCGGAGGGCACGGTCACGTGGCCGGCGTTCGACCTCGAGCCGGGGGAGTCGCGCACGTTCGGTCTCGTCGCGGACGTGAGCGCCGACACCACGACGTCGACGGTCGTGCGCAACGTGGCGACGGTGACCGACGACGGGACCCACGGCCCCGACGCCGACCCGTCCAACAACGAGGGCCCCGACGACACGGCCGTCACCGTCGAGACCAAGGACACCACGGACCCGCCCACGAGCGACGGCTCCGGGGGCTCGGGCAGCTCGAGCGGCTCCGGTGGCTCCGGCGGCTCAGGCGGCTCGACTGCATCGAACCTGCCCTTCACGGGCGCGAACCTGAGCTGGCTGCTGCAGGCCGCCGCGGTCGGGCTGCTCCTCGGCGTCACGTTCGTGCGCGAGGGCTCACGCCGCGGCCGCCACCGGCGCGAGCAGCTCGTCGCGGCAGCTGACGACGTCGACGTGCCGCCCTTCCCCGAAGCCGCCCATCGCCGCGACCCCGGCGCGGCGCGAGCACGGTGGCAGCGCCCCCACTGACGCCGCCGTTGCGGACCTCAGCCCACGTTGCGGTCGTAGATGATGCGCAGGCCACGCAGCGTGAGCCACGGCTCGTACCGGAGGTCGGCGTCGACCTCGGGCAGCACGACCTCCGCGAGACCGCCGGTCGCGATCGTGACGGCGTCGCCGCCGAGCTCCTCCTGGAACCGCTCGATCATCCCGTCGACGAGGCCGACGGTGCCGAACACGATGCCGGACTGCAGCGACTCCGCGGTCGAACGGCCCATCACGTTGCGAGGAGCGCTGAACTCCACGCGGCGCAGCCCTGCGGCCGCCTGGAAGAGCGCCGCCGCCGACACCTGGATGCCCGGGCATATGGCGCCACCGAGGTACTCGCCGCGCTCGCTGATCGCGTCGAAGACGGTCGCGGTGCCGAAGTCGACGACGATCGTGGGCCCGCCGTACATCTCGAACGCGGCGACCGCGTCGGCGATGCGGTCGGCACCGACCTCCTTGGGGTTGTCGTAGAGGATCGGCATCCCGGTCTTGATGCCGGGGCCGAGCACGATCGGCTGGAAGTAGAAGTAGCGCTCCACCATGTCGCGCAGGGCCTGGGTCACGCGCGGCACGCCCGAGCTGATCGCCACACCTGTCACCTGCTTGGAGAACGACAGATCAGCCATCTCGAGGAACGACCCGATGAGCAGCGCCCACTCGTCGGACGTGCGGTCCTCGACCGACGCCACGCGCCAGTGCTCGACGAGCTCGTCACCGTCGAAGATCCCGATGACGGTCTGGGTGTTGCCGACGTCGATGGTTAGGAGCACGGCGACACCCTATAGGTCGAGGCCGATGTCGACCGCAGGCGCGGAGTGGGTGATCGCACCGACCGCCACGAAGTCGGCACCCGCCGTCGCGTAGTCGGCGGCCGTGTCGAGGGTGACACCGCCGCTCACCTCGATCCGGCACCGCCCCCCTACCGCGGCGACCGTCTCGCGCACCTGCGCAGGCGTCATGTTGTCGACGAGGACGAGGTCGCAGCCGGCCGCGGCGGCAGCGACCGCCTGCGCCGGCGTGTCGGCCTCGATCTCGAGGGGTACGCCGGGATAGGACGTGCGCGCCGCGGCGACTACCGCGGCCATGTCCCCGTCGAACGCGGCGAGGTGGTTGTCCTTGACGAGGATCGCGTCGTAGAGGCCCATGCGGTGGTTCACGCCGCCACCGCAGCGCACCGCCGCCTTCTCGAGCGCGCGCAGGCCGGGTGTGGTCTTGCGCGTGTCGCGCAGCAGCGGAGCCGCGGTGCCGCCGGCCTCGACGAGCACGTCGACGAAGCGGCGCGTGAGGGTCGCGATCCCTGACAGGTGGCACATGAAGTTCAAGAGGGTGCGCTCCGCTGTGAGGATGTCGGCGAGCGTGCCCTCGACCTCGCCGACGACGGTGCCGGCGCCGACGTCGTCGCCGTCGCCGTGGTCCCACGCGATCATCAGGTCGAAGCGGTCGCAGAGGACGTCACCGATCCAGGTGCCGGCGAGCACGCCGCCGGTTCGGAAGCGGATCGCGGCGAGACCCGATGCCGCCGCGTCGACAAGCGCCGCGGTCGTCACGTCCCCCGCGGTTCCGAGGTCCTCCGCCAGCGCGGTGTCGACGGCCTCCTCGACGAGGTGCCACGGCGGCGGCCAGACGTTCACCGGAACACCTCGATCCGGCCGTCGCGGCGGCGCTGGAAGAGGCGGAACGCCCACCGCTCCTGCGTCTCGGGGAAGTCCTCGCGCACGTGGCAGCCGCGGGTCTCCTCGCGCATCGACGCCGAGATCGCGAGCGCATCCGCCGCGAGGAGGAGGTTCTGGGCCGCAGGGTCGGCGGCCGCCGCAGCCCGCGGCGCGAGGTGGGCGAGCTCCTTGCGCGTCCGCTCCAGGCCCTCGCGTGCTCGCACGACCCCACAGCCGAGCGTCATGGCGGCCTGGAGGTCGGCGATCACACCCGTGGCGCTCCCCCCTTCGGCCAGCCCCGCACGCGGTGGGGACTGCACCTCGTCGTCGAGCTCCATCAGGAGCTCCCCGCGTTCTCTCGCGGCGCCTTCAGCGTGCGACGCCTCGGCGGCAGCGCCGTCGCCGAGGAGCACACCCACGCGATGGCCGAACACGAGGCCTTCGAGCAGCGAGTTCGACGCGAGGCGGTTGGCACCGTTGAGGCCCGTGCACGCGACCTCACCGGCGGCCCAGAGCCCCGGCACCGACGTGCGACCGGACAGGTCGGTGCGCACGCCGCCGCAGTAGTAGTGCGCGGCGGGGGCGACCGGCAGCCAGTCGGCGCCGGGATCGAGGCCGTGGCGGCGGCACGTCGACGAGATCGTGGGGAAGCGCTGCGCGAAGTCCGTGACGCCGGTCGCGTCGAGCCAGACGTGGTCAGCGCCGTCTGCGAGCATCCGGCGGTAGACGGCACGGCTCACCACGTCGCGGGGTGCGAGGTCCGCGAGCGGGTGGGCCTGCTCCATGAAGCGGCTGCCGTCCGCCCCGCGCAGGACGGCACCCTCGCCCCTGACGGCCTCGGAGATCAGTGGCCGCGGGCGGCCCTCGACGACGAGGGCGGTCGGGTGGAACTGCAGGAACGCCATGTCGGCGACCACGGCGCCGGCACGCATCGCCATCGCGATCCCGTCCGCCGTCGCGACGTCGGGGTTGGTCGTGACCGTGTACAGGGCACCGGCGCCTCCGGTCGCGAGCACGACCGCGTCCGCCGCGATCTGCACGCGGTTGGCGTCGTGGTCGACGGCGAGCACGCCCGTGCAACGACCGGCATCGAGGACGAGGTCGAGGGCACGGAAGTCCTGCACGAGCTCGACCGTGGACTCGCGCACGAGGTCGCCCATGAGGCGCTGCACCTCGGCACCGGTGGCGTCGCCCCCCGCCCGCAAGATGCGGCGCATGCGGTGGCCGCCCTCCTGTGCGAGCGCGAGGGCACCGCCGCGGTCGCGGTCGAAACGGGCACCCGCGGCGAGCAGCTCGCTGACGCGCCGTGGCCCCTCCTCGACGAGGACCCGCACGGCGTCGGGGTCGCAGTGGCCGGCGCCGGCCGCCATCGTGTCCTCCATGTGCAGCTCGGGGCGGTCGGGCCACGACAGTGCCGCGGCGACGCCCCCCTGGGCGTAACGCGTCGACGAGTCGTCGAGGCTCTCCTTGGTGATCAGGCGCACGCGGCGGCCGGCAGCGGACGCCGCGCGCGAGGCCGCGATCCCCGCGACGCCGCCGCCGATGACGACGACGTCGGACCTCGTCCCGCTGCCGGCGCGGCCGTCGGGACCGGCTGGTGTCACCGCACCCAAGTCGGGCCCGGGTCGGGGCGCTCGGTCACGCGGCCTGCTCGCCGAGGAGCGCGACTATCCGGTTCGCCTCGTCGACGAGGACGACGCTGGGGGTGTGGGCGCGGGCCTCGGCGTCCTCGAGCGACACGTAGCTGACGATGATCACGAGGTCGCCGCGGTCGACGAGGTGCGCGGCGGCACCGTTGAGACACACCTCGCCCGGCGCCCCGGGGATCGCGTACGTCTCGAGGCGGTTGCCGTTGGTGATGTCGAGGACGTGGACGAGCTCGTTCGGGAGGATGTCGGCCGCCTCGAGCAGCGCCGGGTCCACGGATATGGAGCCGACGTAGTCGAGGTTCGCGTCGGTGACGGTGGCTCGGTGGATCTTGCCGTTCATCATGGTGCGAGTCATGGTTCCCCTTTGATCTCGCCCGCGTCGACCGCCGGCCGGGGCCCGTTCAGGTCGATCACGACATTGTCTATGAGTCGTGCCGGCCCGCAGCGGGCCGCCACAGCGAGGAGGACCTCGCCGCTGAGCGTGTCGGGATGCGCCAGGGTCCTCGCGTCACGCGCTTGTGCGTATTCGACGTCGAGGCGGGGCCTACCCGCCAGCTCGCCGGAGAGCTTCGCCTCCACAACACTAGTTTCCCGCTCGCCCGCGACCACGATCGCGGCGGTGGCTTCGAGCGCCGCGAAGATCGCCGGTGCGGCTGCGCGGTCCGCGGGCGACATGTACGCGTTGCGGCTGCTCATCGCGAGGCCGTCAGCCTCGCGCAGCGTCGGGCACGCCACTATCCGCGCGCGAAAGTTGAGGTCTGCGGCCATGCGGGTCACGGCGGCGAGCTGCTGGGCGTCCTTGCGGCCGAAGTAGGCGCGGTCGGGATCGCAGATGGCGAGGAGCTTGGCGACGACGGTCGTGACGCCGTCGAAGTGCCCGGGGCGGAAGCGGCCGCAGAGCGGCTCGGTCACCTTCGACACGATCACCCGCGTGAGCGGCTCGCCTTCGGGGTACATCTCGGAGGCCGTGGGATGGAACACGGTGCCGGCACCCCCGGCCGCGGCTGTGGCCGTGTCCCCGGCGAGGTCGCGGGGATAGCGCTCGAGGTCCTCGCCGGGGCCGAACTGCAGCGGGTTCACGAAGACGCTCACGATCACGTGGTCGCACTCGGCCGCGGCACGCTCGACGAGGGAGCGGTGGCCGGCGTGCAGGTAGCCCATCGTCGGGACGAGGCCGACGCTGCGGGACGCGCCGCGCACCGAGTCCACTAGAGCCCGCATGTCCGCGATCGTGGTGACGACTTCGATGCTCATGGACGCCGCCCGTCGCCGAGCACGGCCTCGGCGCGTGAACGCGCGGGGCCGGGCTCCATGAGATCGAGGAGGTGGGCGCTCACCGTCCGGTACGTGTCCGCGAGGCGCGGATCGACTGCGTCGAGGGCTGCGAGATGGCGCGCGACAGTGGCCGCGTCGCCGCGGCGCACAGGGCCGGTGAGGGCGGCGGTCACACCGCGGGACTCCACGTTGCGCGCCGACGCCGTGAGCAGCGACGCCATCAGGTCCTGCGCCGCGTCGGTGTCGACACCAGCCGCCGCGAACATCTCGGTCGCCGCGCGTGCGAGGCCGACGAGGAGGTTCGCAGCGGTGACGCACCCGGCGTGGTAGAGCGCACGGTCGACGCCCACGAGGCTCACGGGACGGCCACCGAGACGGAGCACGAGGGCCTCGACCCACTCGGTGTCGCCGGCGGCGTCGAAACCCATGGGCTTGCCGTCGAGGGTGGCGGGGTCGTCGGGGCGGGCGAGCGGCGTCACAGGATGCAGGATCCCGGTTGCAGCACCACCGGCGTCGAGGGCTGCGAGCACGTCGAGCTCGAGCGCGCCCGAGGTGTGCAGGAACGAGGCGCCCGGCTGCGCGGCACCGCGGTCGGCGAGGGCGGCCACCACCTCGGCGACCGCGTGGTCGGGGGTGCAGATGCACACGA
>JAIBAC010000112.1 GCA_019695375.1 Acidimicrobiia bacterium | reverse complement strand
CCGGCGTCGCAGAACCGGACGCTGGCGGCAACGGTGACCGCGATCGTGCGCCACAGCGGCGAGTGCTGGACGTTCACGCACAACCTCTTCGCCGAGCACGTCGAGACGACGACCTACTGCCCCGGCGGCGACGGCTCGCTGCGCATGAGTGCACACACAAAGTCCCAGAAGATCGGCGTCGTGAGCGCCGAGGCGAACATGTCGTGCGCGCCCCCGGACATGATCGGTCCGGTGGCGGCACCGACCGGACGCTGGGCGCCCACGTGCACGCTGCAGACCCACACGCCCGTGTTCACGGCGAACGTGACCCAGACCGGCACGACCACGGTCACCGGGCCCGAGACCGTGAACGTCGGCGGCGTCGACGTGCCTGCCTGGCACGTCCAGGAGCGCCGCGACGCGAGCGGCGACTTCAGCGGCCACTGGTACGACGACATCTGGTTCTCCACCGTCGACCACACGATCGTGCAGATCACCCGCGACACCGAGATGGCCGGGCCCGCGAGGTTCACCGAGCGCTCGTCGTTCACTCTGGGGTCGCTGCAGCCGCGGTCGTGACACCACCGCCACCTCGGGCTCGATACCCTGCGGCCATGCACTACGAGGACGCCGACATCGTCGTCGACAAGTTCGAGGCCGGCACGCTGCAGAACAACTGCTACGTCATCCGCGACGCGCGCTCGCGGGCCGCGATCGTGCTCGACGCCCCCTTCGAGGCCGACACGATCGAGCGCCACTGCGAGGGGCTCGACATCGGTGAGATCGTGCTCACCCACGGCCACTTCGACCACGTCGCCCGCCTCGCCGAGGCGCGCCGGCGCCTCGGCGTCGGCTCGGCGTGCCACGCCGACGACGTGGCGATGATGCCCGTCGCGCCCGAACGCACGATCGCCGACGGCGAGACCGTGCAGGTGGGCGCGCTGGCGCTGCGCGCAATGCACACACCCGGGCACACCCCCGGCGGACTCTGCCTCTACTACGAACCCCGCGACACCGCCACGGCACCGATCCTCTTCAGCGGCGACACGCTGTTCCCGGGCGGCCCCGGCAACACGAAGCAGAAGTACGGCGACTTCGCCACGATCATCGACTCCATCCGCGACAAGCTCTTCGTGCTCGCCGGCGAGACGATCGTGATGCCCGGCCACGGCCTCGACACCACGATCGGGACGGAACGCCCCCACCTGCAGGAGTGGATCGACCGGGGCTGGTGAACCGGCCCCCAAACGCGGGCAATCCATCCCGCCTGCACGTCAACCTGCCCGCGTTTGGGCGCGGACCCACCCCAAACGCGGGCAATCCATCCCGCCCGCACGTCAACCTGCCCGCGTTTGGGCTTCTCGATTTCCCCTACAGGCGTTGTGTAAAATCCTGGGCGTGACCCCCCCGCTGTTCGAGATCGTCGATCTGCACGCCTCCGTCGACGGCCACGAGATCCTCCACGGCGTCGACCTCCGCGTCAGCGAAGGCGAGCTGTGCGCGCTCATGGGCCCCAACGGCTCGGGCAAGTCGACGCTCGCGAACGTCCTGATGGGCAACGGCGCGTACGAGATCACCGCGGGCCGCGTGCTCTACCGCGGCGAGGACATCACCGCCGCCGGCCCCGACGCGCGCGGCCGCCTCGGCATCTTCCTCGGCTTCCAGTACCCCCAGGAGATCCCGGGCGTGAAGATGCTCAACTTCATGCAGACCGCGATGAGCCGCCGCCGCGGCGTCGACCTGAGCCTGCTCGAGATCCGCATCGAGATGATGGAGAAGATGGACTCCCTCGGCATGGACCGCGGGTTCATGGACCGCCACCTCAACGAGGGCTTCAGCGGCGGGGAGAAGAAGCGCAACGAGATCCTCCAGATGGCGCTGCTCGAGCCCGACCTCGCGATCCTCGACGAGACCGACAGCGGCCTCGACATCGACGCCCTGCGAATCGTGAGCGAGGGCATCATGGCGATCAAGGCGCGGCGGCCGTCGATGGGCGCGATCGTGATCACCCACTACAAGCGCATGCTCGACCACCTGCGTCCCGACACCGTCCACGTCCTCGTCGACGGACGCATCGTCGAGAGCGGCACCGCCGATCTCGCGGACCGCGTCGACGCGCACGGGTTCGAGTCGTATCGCGACGTCACCTCGGTGCCGCGGTGAACGACGACCTCGGCGCTCGCGTCCGCGGGGACTTCCCGATCCTGGCGCGGCGTGTGAACGGCCACGACCTGCACTACCTCGACTCGGGAGCGTCGAGCCAGCGTCCCGCGCCGGTCATCGACGCGATGGACGACTACTACCGCCGCCACCACGCCAACATCCACCGCGGGGCGCACACCCTCGGCGACGAGGCGACGCAGATGTACGAGGACGCCCGCGCGCGCGTGGCGTCGTTCCTGCACGCCCGCGACCCCGCCGAGGTCGTGTTCACCAAGAACGTCACCGAGGCGCTGAACCTCGTCGCAAAGGCATGGGGTGGCGCCAACCTGGGCCCGGGAGACCGGATCGTGTGCTCGACGATGGAGCACCACGCCAACATCGTCCCCTGGTTCCAGGTCGCCGCCCAGACCGGCGCCCACGTCGAGTGGATCCCCCTCACCGACGACGGCCTCCTCGACATGGACGCCGCCGCACGCCTCATCGACGGTGCCGCCGTGGTCGCGTGCACGGCGACCTCGAACGTGCTGGGCACGATCACCCCGATCGCCGAGGTGTGCCGCCTGGCAGCGGAGGCCGGTGCCCTGTCGGTGGTCGACGCCGCACAGCTCGTGCCGCACATGGGTGCCGACGTCGAAGCCATCGGCTGCGACGTGCTCGGCTTCACCGGCCACAAGGTCTGCGGCCCGACCGGCATCGGCGTCCTGTGGGGCCGGCGTGAGCTGCTCGACGCGATGCCACCGTTCCTCGGCGGAGGCGAGATGATCGCCGACGTGACCTTCGACGGGTTCACGCCGGCACCCGTGCCGCTCAAGTTCGAGGCCGGCACCATGCCGATCGCAGAGGCCGTCGGTCTGCACGCCGCGATCGACTACGTCGACGCGATCGGCTTCGACGCGATCCGCGCGCACGAGGTGGAGCTGCTCCGCTACGCCTTCGACCGGCTCGACGCGAGCTTCGGTGACAAGATCACGGTCCACGGACCCCGCGACCTCGGGGTGCGCAGCGGGATCGTGAGCTTCACCCTCGGCGACGTCCACCCCCACGACCTCGCCACGATCCTCGACCAGCACGGCGTCGCCATCCGCGCAGGACACCACTGCGCGAAGCCACTGATGTCGCACCTCGGCGTCATGGCCACGGCCCGCGCCTCGTTCTACCTCTACTCGAACCGGGCCGACGTCGACGCCCTCGTCGACGGCCTCGAGCACGCGCTCGCCCTCTTCGAGATCTGACGATCACACGTGCGCCTGGGGGCGCCACCGGGCGAGGATCTCGGCGAGCTGCTGCTGGGTGTAGGGCTTCTCGAGATGGTCGTCCATGCCGGCGTCGAGGCACGCGCGGCGATCGCCGGCCGAGGTGTTGGCGGTGAGCGCGACCACGACGGCCCGCGGCGAACCGGTGTCGGCCTCGCGGCGGCGCAGCTCGCGCGTCGCTCCGTACCCGTCGAGGACCGGCATCTGGCAGTCCATCAGGACCGCGTCGAAGCCGGCGGCGTCGAGCCTCGCGGCGTCGAGAGCCGCGAGCGCCTGCACACCGTCCTCCGCCGTCACGCTCTCGACACCGAGGCGCTCGAGGTACCGGCAGGCGAGCCGGCGGTTCACGGGGTTGTCCTCGACGACGAGGACCCTCATGCCGGCGATGCCGGAAGGCGAAGGTGCCTCGTCAACGGCGACCTCGGCGCTGGGTGCATCGGGCAGCTCGGTCGCGAGCGCGGCGGCGACGGCCCGCTCCAGGGCACGGCGGCGGACCGGCTGGACGACCGCGGTGGCTGGGTTCTCGATCTCGGCCGTCGCGTGCGGCCCGGGCCGGACGACGCGGACAGACGCCTGCGTGCCAGGCGGCAGCTCCGAGTCGGTGACGACGACGTCTGCCTCCCCTGCCGCGGACTCGTCCACGAGGTCCATCCCCCAGGCAGCCAGCTGGGCGGCCACGGTGTCACGGGCCACCGCGTCGCTCATGCGCACGCAGGCTGTGTGGCGGCCGAACACGGGAGCCGGGTCGTCGAGCCCGCCGGGCGGGACCAGTGCGAGCGAGAACGAGAACCGCGCGCCTTCGCCTTCGACGCTTTCGACGCCGAGCTCACCGCCCATGAGCTCGACGAGCTGGTGCGAGATGGTGAGCCCGAGCCCGGTGCCGCCGAAGCGGCGTGTCGTCGACCCGTCGGCTTGTTCGAACGGGGCGAAGAGCCGCTCGATGTGCGCCGCGTCGATGCCGATGCCGGTGTCGGTGACGCTCAGCTCCAGCCGCGCGCCCCCGAGGGGGCGCGCCGCGAGCACCACGCGCCCGGTGGGTGTGAACTTCAACGCGTTGCCGACGAGGTTCGCGAGGACCTGGCTCAGCCGAGTGGGGTCGCCCACGGCAGGGCCGGCCACCGTGGGATCGATGTCGACGACGAGCTCCAGCATCGCCGCTGCCGCCTTGCGTGCGAACAGGGCTGCGACGTCCTCGACCACCTCGACGACGTCGAAGGGCACGGCCTCGACGCTGAGCTTGCCCGCCTCGAGCTTGGACACGTCGAGCACGTCGTCGAGGATCGTGAGCAGCGTCCGCCCTGACGACTGGATCGTGCGTGCGTACTCCTCCTGCTCGGGCTCGAGGTCGGAGTCCAACAGGAGCTCGGCCATGCCGAGCACTCCGTTCATCGGTGTGCGGATCTCGTGGCTCATGTTGGCGAGGAACACCGACTTGGCCTGGTTGGCCCGCTCGAGCTGAGCCGCCTGGGACTCGATCACGGCCTTCTGCTGTGCGACCTCCTCGATGCGCTTGTCGGCGAGAGCACGTGCGACGGCGCCGAGGCCGAAGATCCCCCACAGGAAGATCACGCGGCGCAGCCCGGTGATGACCGTCTCGGTCGTCCCGTACGGCGCCGCCGCCCCCGCGACGTCACCGGCGTACACGACCGCGACGAGGATCGAGCTGACGACCGTCCAGCCCAGCGCCGCCCGCCAGCCCAGGATGTGCGATGCCGCGAGGATCGCAAGCGCCATGAAGAACGGGATCGTGCGGATCGCCGGGTCCTCGAAGTACGTGAGCACACCCATGGTGACGACAGCGGCGCCGATCGCCATGTGACCCACGACTCGCAGACCACGGTCACTGGCCCGCCACGACAGCGGTGCGAGGACGACGAGCACCGCCGTCAGCACGAGACCCCCGATCGCGGAGCGACGCTCCGCGTTGAGGTTCAGGAGGCTGACGCCGAAGGCGACGGGGGTCGCGACCAGCAGGAGCCCGTTTATGCGCCGCTGGAGGACCCCAGCGTCGCCATCGCGTCCACGCGTGCCGCGTTCGAGAAACGTGCGCAACGGTTTCAGGGCCGGATCGCCTCCATCATCCGGAGGGCGTTGCCGCCCAGGACCTTGCCGATGCGCTCGTGCGTCCAGCGTGCGTCCAGCATCTGCTGGACCAGGCGGGGGAGCTCGAGGCAGGTCTTCATGTCCCGCGGGGTCGTGATCGCTCCGTCCCAGTCGCTCCCGAGGCTGGCGTGATCCTCGCCGGCGACGTCGACGACGTGGTCGATGTGGGCGAACACGGCGTCGACGAGGTCGCCACCCGACAGCTTGCGGCCACCGAGGAAGCTGCACTCGTAGATGATCCCGATCGTCCCGCCGGTCGCGGCCACGGCGCGGATCTGGTCGTCGTCGATGTTGCGCCAGTGCAGCGTCACGGCGTCGACGCCGGTGTGGGTGACCACGAGCGGCAACGACGGGTCGTGCACGGCGACGGCGTCCCAGAACCCGTCAGGGTGGATGTGCGCGAGGTCGACGAGGATGCGGCGCTCGTCGCAGGCAGCGACGTACTCCTTTCCGGCCGCCGTCAGGCCGGTCGCGCCGCCGCGACCGAACGGGTCCGGTGCCGACGTCTTCCCGAGCGACGACGTCGAGAGGTGCACGAGCGTGATCTGCACGACGGCGTCGTCGGGGATCGCCTGCACGAGCCCGGGACCGGCGTCGAGCGCGTTGCCGCCCTGGATCACGATCCACGCCGCGTGGTCGCCCGCTTCGCGCGCCGCCCGGTACTCGCCCATGTTGCGGACCGCGCTGATGCCCGCGGTCCTCTCGCAGAAGTCACGGAGGCGCTCGAGGTTGCCCAGGAACGTCCGCTGCCGGCCCTCGGGTGTGCGGAACGGATTCGTCGTTATCGACCAGAAGGCCGAGTCGACCCCCCCGCGGCGCAGCCGCGGCAGGTCCGTCTGCCCGTAGAAGCGGGCATCGAAGAGGCCGGTGCCGTGCTCGGCGGACATGTCGTAGCCGAACAGCCGGTTCCAGATGAACAGGTCGAGGTGCAGGTCGACGACCTCGGAGGCCGCCACGAGCTCGCACGCCTCGGTCGACACACCGAGCGCCTGCGCCCATCCGGACAGGTCCGAGATCCCTGGGATGCCGCTCCGTCCCCGCATGGGAGCAGGGTACCGCGCCCTTCGGTGCACCCGTCCGCGTGTGCGAGCGCGGGCCTCGTCGCGGCTGCGGCGCTGCTCAGCGCAGCTCGCGCAGGAACGAGCCGACGGCATCACGCCACGCAGCGGGGGCCTCGAACTGCGGCGAGTGGCCCGCGCCGGCGATCTCCTCGAACCGCGCTCCGGGGATCGCATCGGCGAGGCGCCGTGCGGCCTTGCGGAAGGTGCGGTCCTCGTCCCCGACCACGACGAGCGTCTCGACGTCGAGACCGCCGAGCGCGCCGGTGCGGTCTTCCTGGTCGAGGATGTCACCGAGGAGCTCGTCGTACGCGACCGGATCGGTGGCGACGAACTTGGCGTCGCAGAAGTCCACGTACCCGGGGCGCTCGCGGCGCAACCTGACATCGGACTCCGACGCGAGCGCCGCGGCAGCGGGGTCGTTCTCGACGAGGTTCTGCTGCACCTGCAACAGGACCTCCATCCCTGCGTCGCGAGCGAGACGCCGGGCGGCATCGGCCGTGCGCCGGAAGTCGGCGTCGATGCGGGGCGCACCCGGTCCCGTGCCCATGAGCACCAACCCGATCAGGCGTTCGGGCGCGGCGAGCGCGTACTGCTGGGCGACGAAGCCGCCCATCGAGTGGCCCACGAGCACGAAGCGGCCGAGCCCGAGCGCGTCGGCGAACGCAGCGATGTCGCCGCGGACGAGGTCGAGGGAGTAGGAGTCCGTGCGCGCCGACTGCCCGTGACCGCGGTTGTCGAACGCGATCGCGCGCTGCTCGCGCCCGAGCCACTCGAGGTGGTCGCCGTAGTCCTCCTTGGCACCGGTGAAGCCGTGCACGAGCACGATCGGCGGGTCGGCGTCACCTGCCTCGACGTACGCGAGCTCGACACCACCGGCGTCGACGACGCGGGGGTCCGCCGTGATCATCGGGTCTCCATCGACCGGTACTTCCCGCGGAAGAACAGCAGCGGCGAGTCGTCGGTGTCGGCCCGTGTCGACGGGCCCGTGTCGACGACCTCACCGACGACGATCTCGTGGTCGCCACCGTCGGTCACGGAGCTGAGCCGGCACACGATGTGCCCGAGGGAGCCGTCGAGGATCGGGACCCCGTGCGGGTCGACCGTGTGGGCAACCTCGTCGAAGGTTCCCGTCGTGCGCGCGAAGGTGTTGGAGATGTCCTCCTGGTCGGCGTGGAGGATGTTGACCCCGAACCAGCCGGCCTCCTTGACGGCGATCAGGGTCTGGCTCCCGCGTATGAAGCAGACGAGCAGCAGGCACGGTTCGAGCGAGAGCGATGTCACCGAGTTGGCGGTCATGCCGTAGCTGACCCCGGCGTGCGATGCCGTCACGACGGTCACGCCGGTGGCGAAGCCGCCGAAGATCTGACGGTACTCGAGTGGGTCGACTGGCATGGGTGCTCCCGTTCGGTCCAAGGGCGGGGCCGGCGGCGGCCTCGGCGCCCCCTGGACGAAGCCCCTGGTCGATGCCCCCGGTGGATGAAGGTAGGAGAACAGTCGCGCACGCTCGAAACCACTCGATGGTCCCCACGAGAGAGGTCGTCAGTGCCCCCAACCGCGTCCGTGTCCCGGTCGAAGCGCATGAGCGTCATGGATGTGCCGTTCTGGGACTACGGCCAGGGCCGACTGCGCCAGACCGCCGGGCCGCTGATCCACTTCGCGACCGACCCCGGCATCGACGTCGTGCGCGAGCGCTTCGCACGCCTCGTCGAGTGGTGCCCGACGTTGCGCCGCCGCGTGGTCCCGTCGCCGGGCGGTCTGCTGCGGCCGCGCCTCGTCGACGATCCCGACTTCGACCTCGACTGGCACGTGCGCGAGGCGCCCGTCGCCGAGCCCCGTGACGAGGCCGCGATGTGGCGCACGATCAGCGATCTCTACCTGATGCCGTTCGATCTCTCCCACTCGGCATGGGAGGTGCACCACATGGTGCTCGCCGACGGATCGGCTGCGGTCTGGTACCGCACGATGCACTTCCAGATCGACGGGATCAGCGCCGTGAACATGCTGCGCGTGCTCTCCGACGAGTGCGAGGACATCGCTGCGGTGCGGGCGCGGATGCAACGCCATGTCGAGCATGCGCAGCGCCATGCGGACGACGGCGCCGCCCGCACGTCGAAGGGCCTCGGAACGAGGCTCGTGGAGCCGGTGCGGAAAGTGGTCGAGTCGGTCGGCCACGCGACACCGTCGATCTGGCCGTCCCGCGACATCTCGTGGAAGCGCACGATCACGGGGGCGTCGCTCGACATGGCGGTGGTCAAGGACATCCGCCGCCGCGCGGACACCACGGTCACAGCGGTTTTCCAGACCGTCGTGTCGGCCGCGGTGGAGTCCGTGCTCGACCTCGACCTGCCCGCCGAGCTCACCGTCTCGCTGCCGATGAGCACGCGCCACCTGTTCCCGGAGCGGTACCCGCTCGACCTCGACAGCCGCCAGGTCTCCTCACCGTTCACCTGGCCTCTTGGCGAGACGGACCTCGCGCGGCGCCTCGCGCTCATCGGCGAGCGCATCGACGCCGTCAAGTTCGAGCGCGACTCGTTCGTGCGCACCGTCGAGCTCGCTCGCTTCGCCCCGCACAAGGCCGTCTACCTGGCGACGCGGCGCAAGATCCTCGCGTCGAACCTGATCGCGTCGGCAGCGCCGGGGCCGAAGCGCCGGCGCCACGTCGACGGACACCTCGTGACCGGTCTCTACCTCGTGACGGCGATCGTGCCGAACAACCCCCTCGCGCTGGTCGGCTGCGGGAGCACCGATCGCTTCACCGTCGGCATCACCGCCGACCCGACTCTCGTCCCCCGCGCCACCGACCTGCCCAAGGCTCTGGAGTCGGCCCTCGTCGACCTCGACCGCAGCGTCTGAGCCCGCACCCCTCCCGAACGCGGGCAGCATGACCCGCCCACACGACAGGTCACCCGCGTTTGGCCGGGGCCACCCCTCCCGAACGCGGGCAGCATGACCCGCCCACACGACAGGTCACCCGCGTTTGGCGGGGGGCACGTGGAGCGCTACTGCTGGGGCGGGTAGGCGGGTGGTGCCGGCGGAGGCGGCGGCTGCTGCGGAGGTGGCTGCTGGTAGGGCTGCTGCGGGGGTGGGGCCTGCTGGGGTGGATAGCCCTGCTGCGGCTGCTGCGGGTACCCCGGCTGCGGCTGCTGGTACGGCTGCTGCGGGTACCCCGGCTGCGGCTGCGGCTGCGGCGGGTAGCCCTGCTGGTAGGGCTGTTGGGCCGCGTTCGTGGCCTGGTTGA
>JAIBAC010000111.1 GCA_019695375.1 Acidimicrobiia bacterium | reverse complement strand
GGTCTTGGACTCGAACACGAACTCCTCGTCGAGCTCGCCGAGGCGCACGTTCGCGCCCGCGAGGACGACCGGGTACAGGCCGCGGTCGGGGATCGTGCCACCGCTCGTGACGGCCACCTGGCGCGCCCCCGGACGCGCGCTGACCATGCCGGAGCTGCGGTCCCAGACGAGGCGCGGCCGCGCGGTCGCGAGGTCGGGGTCGGCGGTGTCACCCGCGAGCATCCGCAGCACGCCGTCGAACGCAGCACGGGTGAGCGTGCGATACGGCGACGCCCTGCGCGCCAGGGCGAAGAGCTCGTCGGGGGTGGTCCCGGCGTCGCCGGTGCCGACGACCTCGGCGACGAGCTGCTGCGCGAGCACGTCGAGGCAGTTGCGCGGTGTGACGGTCTCCTCGATCGCACCGGCTGCCATCTCACGTGCGAGCGCCGCCGCCTCGGCGAGGTCGGCGCGGTGCAACGGGTAGACGTGGCCCTTCGACGTGGCGCCCACGAGGTGGCCGCTGCGGCCGACACGCTGGAGCCCGCGGGCCACGGACTTGGGCGACTCCACCTGGCACACGAGGTCGATCGCCCCCATGTCGATGCCGAGCTCGAGCGTGCCCGTCGCCACCAGGCACGGCAGCTCGCCGGCCTTGAGGCGCTCCTCGAGGTCGCGGCGCAGCTCCTTGGAGACACTGCCGTGATGCGCGCGTGCGAGCTCGGGGTCGGCCGTCTCGGCCTCCCAGCGGCTCGCGGCGGCATCGTTGAGGCGCGCCACGAGCTGCTCCGCCTGGCGGCGGTTGTTCACGAAGATCAGCGTCGACGTGTGCGCGGCGACGTCGTCGAGGAGCTTCGCGGCCTCGTCGTCCCACGCGCCGCCGGCTTCGGAGTAGTCCGAACCGCGCACCTCGAGGTGCATGGCGCGCCCCACCGACGCGTCGACGACGTCGACGTGGGGTCGGCGCCGCCGAGGAAGGCGGCGGCCGCCAGCAGCGGCGCGACCGTCGCCGACAGGCCGATGCGCTGCGGGTCCAGGTGGCCACCGGCGCGCACCAGCGCCGCGAGGCGCTCGAGGCTCAGCGCGAGGTGGACGCCGCGCTTGTCGCCGCAGACGGCATGGACCTCGTCGACGACGACGGTGCGCACCGACGCGAGGCTGCGACGGCCCTGTGCAGTGGTGAGCAGCAGGTACAGCGACTCCGGTGTCGTGATCAGGATCGCGGGCGGGCGCCTCAGCATGCGCTGGCGCTCGGCCGCCGGTGTGTCGCCGGAGCGGACACCCACGCCGATCTCGGCGAGTCCTGGTGCGTTCTCGCGGATCTCTTCGAGCGGGACGCGCAGGTTGCGCCGCACGTCCTCGTTGAGCGCCTTGAGGGGGGACACGTACAGCACGTCGGTCGCAGCGAACGTGCGTCCCGCGTCGGAGTCCCGCCAGATGCGGTCGAGTGCCCACATGAAGGCGGTGAGCGTCTTGCCGGACCCCGTCGGCGCCACGACCAGGCAGTTGCGCCCCGACGCGACGACGGGCCACGCTCGCGCCTGAGGTGCCGTGGGCTCGCCGAGGGTGCGGGCGAACCACTCCCTCACCGGAGGCAGGAAGCCGTCGAGTGCGGAGCCGCCCACGCCCAAGCCCGCGGCCCGCTAGTTCATCACGTCGATGCGGTGGAACCCTTCGGCGTAGGCCATGCCGTGGGCCTCGCCCACACGCCGTGCCCACTCGCGCACCATCGTCGCGACGTCGCGCTCGCCGACCTGCGACACATGCGCACGCAGCGCCTCGACCTTGCGGTCGATCGTGGTGGTCACGTCGACGACGAAGCCGCTTTCCACACGCGGGCGCATCATCAGGATGGTGGCCGGCTTGTGCGGTTCGAGGCCCTCGTCGAGCAGCTCCGGGAAGATGAGGCGCGTCGACGCGCCGGTGATCACGGAGTCGAGCGCCGCCTGCGCGACCGCGCGGTGGTCGGGATGGTTGATGAACGCGTCGCCGATGAGCGGCGACGGGTCGAGCACGACCAACACGTCGGGGCGCAGCGCACGGATCGACCTGCTCACCTCACGGCGCAGGTCGATTCCGTCGACGACCTCGCCGTCGGTGTGGTCGAGGAGCACGAGCTCTGCGCCGAGCACCGCTGCTGCGGACTCGGCCTCGCGGGTGCGGATCTCGCGGAGGCGCTCACGGGTCATTCCCGGATCCGACGAGCCGGCGTCACCGCGGGTGGCGATCAGCTCGGTCACACCGGCGCCCGCGTCCACGAACCGCGCCAGGGTCGCGGCGCAGCCGAAGTCGAGGTCGTCAGGGTGGGCAGCGACCGCGAGGACCGAGGTGACGCCCTCGAGGCCGGCTACAGGCGTGCCAGCGCTCACCCGCCGCCCTGGGAGCTGGTCCACGTCGGGTTCTGCATGAACTGCAGGAGCTGGTCCTTGGGCATCTCGCCCGAGGCCTTGCCCACGACGACGCCGTCGGCGTCGACCATCAGCAGGGTCGGGAAGCCCTCGGCGCCGAGCGCGTTCATCGCCTTCGTCCCGTCGTCACGCAGTGTCGGGATCGTGATCCCCTGGGTCTGCATGAGCGTGGCGGGCGTCGCGTACTGGGTCTGAGCGGGCTGCTGGCCCGCTGCCGTGGTGAGCGTCAGGAAGTTGAAGTTCGCCGCCTGCTCCGTGGACAGCTGCTGGATGATCGGCAGCTCCTTCTGGCAGTGCGGGCACCAGTGCGCCCACACGGTCACCAGGGTCGGCTTGCCCTTCATGTCCTGCAGCGACACCTCGCGACCCGAGTACATGTCGACACCCGAGAGCGCCGGAGCCGGCTGGCCCTGTGCGGCGGTGCCTTCGACGGCGGCCACCGGCGCCGCGTCACCAGGCCCACCACCGGCGAGAGCGACGTCGGACTGCGGCGCCGGGTCCTTGTTCAGTGCTGCCACGACCACGAAGACGACGCCGATCACCACGACGGCGGCCACGACGGCAGGGAACGCCCAGTTCTTCTTCGCGGGCTTCGGGGGTGCTTTGGCGCTCTTGCGCTTCTTGGATGTGGTCGTCATGGGCCCAATCATGGCCCAAAGGGGCGGCTCCGGACCCGATATCTGCGGTAATCTGGTCGATCCCGCAGGTCGGGCGCCGCCTGGGCGCCGATCGCAGCCCGCCCGCCCCGGCGATCCCGATGGTCAAGGTCGACACGCGAAAACCGGCTTCCAAGCCGCGTCCGAAGGCGACGCCGACGCGCCGTCCACGGCCGCGCCGACGGACGTTCTGGCTCCGGCGTGCGCTCGTCGGCTGCGCTGCACTCGCGGTCGTGGTCCTCGTCGCGTTCGCGATCGACCAGGTCGTCCACGCCGGCGCCATCGGCCGCGGCGTGCACGTCGGGGGTGTCGACGTGAGCGGCATGGACCGCGCCGACGCCGAGGCCGCCGTCGGCGCGCGGGCCCACGATCTGCTCGGCGCGCGGATCACCGTCAAGGCCAACGACGAGACGCTGGACATCCTCCCGAGCGAGGTCGACGCCCGCATCGACGTCGCCGCGACCGTCGACGCCGCCTTCGCCGCGGGCGGGACCTGGAACCCGCTGACGTGGGCGGCGCGGTGGTTCGCACCGGCGGACGTGGACTTCGAAGGGGTCACGATCTCGACCGATGCCGTTCGCGAGCGCATCGGCCCCGAGTTCGTCGGGGTCGAGGACGCGCCCGCCGACGCCGAGTTCGTGGTCGACGGCAAGACCGTCACCGTCAAGCCCGCGAGGGCGGGCCACGGGCTCGACGTCGACGAGGCGGCCACGGACCTCGCTGCCGCCGTCGTGGCGTCAGGCGACGGGCGGCATGTCGAGATTCCGATCTCGGAGGTGCAGCCGCGCCTCACGACCGAAGCCGCCGAGGCGATGGGGATCCGCGACCAGCTCGCCACGTTCACGACCAAGTTCCCCTCGGGCGAGGCGAGGGTGAAGAACATCGCCCGCATCGGCGAGATCGTCGACGGCAAGACCATCGCCCCCGGGGAGCGGTTCTCGGTCAACGAGTTCGTGGGACCGCGCACCGAGGACAAGGGTTTCGTGCGCGCGCCGGTGATCTACGACGGCGAGTTCAGCGACGACATCGGCGGCGGTGTGAGCCAGTTCGGCACGACGATGTTCAACGCCGCGTTCTTCGCCGGCGTGCCGATCGAGGAGTTCAAGGCGCACTCCTTCTACATCTCGCGCTACCCGCTCGGGCGCGAGGCGACCCTCTCGTACCCGCACCCCGACGTCGTGTTCGTCAACGACTACGCGTCGACGATGCTGATCAAGGTCTCGGTCCTCAAGGACCGCATCACGGTCTCGCTCTACGGCACCCTCGACGGGCGCAAGGTCGAGACCGAGACCGGCCCCAAGTCCGATCCCAAGGCACCCAAGACCGAGTGCAAGCGCGACGCCGCCCTCAAGGCCGGCACGGAGCGCACCGTGCAGAAGCCCGACTGGGGCTACGCAGTGCAGTTCACGCGGACGGTCACGCGCGCCGACGGCAGCTCCGACGAGAAGTCGTGGACGACCACCTACGCGCCCAAGAACCAGGTGATCACCTACAACCCACCAGCGGCGGCGGACGCGGCGCCCACCACCACGTCCGCGCCGACGTCGACGGCGCCGCCGCACGACCCGGGCCCGATCTCGACGAACCTCACGTGCCCCGGCGTCGACGGCCGTCAGCCCGACGTCGGTCCACCGCCGGCCTCGACGCCCTCGTCCTCGTCGACGACGTCGTGAGTCGTTCGAAATCGAACCAGTGCACCGCCTACGGTTGAGGGCCCCGACCCCGGAGTCCACCGTGCTCGACCCCACCGCCGCCCTCCTCGCCCAGGGGCCCAACTTCGCCGTCGTGACCACGCTCATGCCCGACGGGACGCCCCAGAGCCTCCCGACCTGGGTCGACACCGACGGCGAACACCTCCTCGTAAACACCGAGATCCACCGCCAGCGCTACAAGAACCTCCAGCGCGACCCACGCGTGACCGTGCTCGTCGTCGACAAGGACGACTGGTACAGCTGGGCCGAGGTCCGCGGCCACCTCGTCGGTGAGGTGCGCGGGCCCGAGGCACGCGAGCACATCGACAAGCTGTCGCAGCGGTACAACGGCGCCGACTACGCGAACCCGATCCGGACCGAGCGCGTGATCCTCCAGATAGAGCAGGACCACGCCAACTCCACGGCCTGAAGCGGAACCGCTCAACGAGTGGACCGGGTCGGCCGACATAGGTCATGTGAGGTCGCCGCCAAGCCATGAGTCTGATCTGCATCAGCTCGTCCCCGAGGAGCAGAGCCACGGACGCGCCCGCCGCGTGTCAGGGGTGAGGGTCGCCGGCGCTGCACTCGCGGCCTGCCTCGCCGTCGCCGCGATCCTCGCCACTGCCGGCATCGACGTCGGCATGCAATCCCCCACCGGCGTCGCGCGCGCGATTCCCACCTCCGCGGTGGCGCTCGTCGCGGCGGCGGTGCTCGTCGCCCTCGGCGGCGCCGTCGCGTTCACGCTCGTGGTCCTCGTGCACCGCCAGCGCAGCATGCAGGCAGCACTCCAGCATTCGGAGGATCTGCGCGCCACCGTCCAGCACCAGGCCGACGAGCTCGCCGTGGCCCGCGACAAAGCGCTCAACGCAGCCCGGACCAAGAGCGAGTTCCTCGCCAACATGAGTCACGAGCTGCGCACGCCGATGAACGGCGTGATCGGCATGAACGAGCTCCTCCTCGACACCGAGCTCGACCCCGGTCAGCTCGAGTGCGCGCGCACGGTGCAGGCGAGCGCCGAGGCTCTCCTCGTCGTCCTCAACGACATCCTCGACTTCTCCAAGCTCGACGCCGGCCGCGTCTCGATCGAAGAGGTGCCGTACCGCATCGCGGCGGTGGTCGAGGACGTCGCGCGGCTCCTTGCGACGTCCGCCCACGACAAGGGCCTCGAGCTGGTGACAGCGGTTGCGCCCGACGTGCCGCGGTGGCTGCGCGGGGACCCGTCGCGGGTGCGCCAGGTCCTCACGAACCTCGTCGGGAACGCGGTCAAGTTCACCGCCACCGGGGAGATCGCGATCAGGGTGTCCGCCGAGTCCGGTGACGGCGACGTGCCCATGGTCCAGGTCGCGGTGGCCGACACCGGCATCGGCATCAGGCCCGAAGCCGTCGACCGCATCTTCGAGGCGTTCGCGCAGGCGGACGGGTCGACGACACGCCGCTTCGGCGGCACCGGACTCGGCCTCGCCATCAGCCGTCGCCTCGTGAACCTGATGGGCGGCGAGCTCACGGTCTCGAGTGACGTCGGGCGCGGTTCGACCTTCACGTTCACGATGCCGCTCCACCTCGTCCCCGACGACGAGCCCAGCGTCGCGGACGACCGCCTCGCCTCGGGTGAGACCCTCGACCTGCGCGGTGTGCGGGTCCTCGTGGTCGACGACAACGCGACCAACCGGCGCACGATCATGCACACCGTGCGCGTGTGGGGTGCGATGCCCGTCGGCGTCGACAGCGTCGACGCGGCGTTGCGAATCATGCGCGGCACCGACGGCGACCGGATCGGGCTCGTCCTGACCGACCACCAGATGCCCGACCGCAGCGGCGAGGACCTCGCGCGTGAGATGTCGGGGGATCCCCTCCTGAAGGCGGTCCCGCGGGTGATGCTCTCGTCGGCGCCGACCGCGCTCGGACCCGAGGAGCAGCGGGAGCTCGGGCTCACGGCGTACCTGACGAAACCGGTACGGCGCGAGCAGCTGGCCGGCGCGATCGCGGTCGCCCTGCGTGAGCCGCAGCCGGCAGCGCTCGCGGCGGTGCTGCCCGCCTCGAACCGGCGATCGGGCGGCAACCGCGTTCTCGTCGTCGAGGACAACCCGGTCAACCGTCGTGTGGCAGGCGCGATGTTGAAGTCACTGGGCATGGAGGCCGACTTCGCCACGAACGGCGTCGAAGGCCTCGACGCCGCCCGCGCGCACCGCTACGACCTCGTCCTCATGGACCTGCACATGCCCGAGATGGGCGGCCTGGAGGCCACCGCCGCTCTGCGGGAGCACGAGGCGGCGGCTGCAGTCGAGCGCACCCCGGTCGTGGCGCTCACCGCCGACGTGTTCCCCGAGACGATGGAGGCCTGCACGGCGCACGGCATGGACGGCCACCTCGCCAAGCCGTTCACGAAGGAGGGCCTCGCCGATCTGCTCGAGACCTGGGTCCTCAGCGCGGCCCCGAGCTGACGCGGGTCACGGCCACCGCGGCGACGACCGGCCCTACGGGTGGGTCATGTCCCCGGGCCGCACCCAGGCGTCGAACTCCTCAGCGCTGCAGTAGCCGAGGCGCACGGCCTCCTCACGCAGCGTCGACCCCGCCACGTGGGCGGCCTTCGCGATCTCGGCTGCGCGGTCGTAGCCGATGTGGGGCGTCAGCGCCGTGACGAGCATCAACGACCGGCTCAGGTTGTCGCCGATGCGGTCCTCGTCAGCGGCGAGACCCTCGACGAGGTGCACACGGAACGAGCTCATCGCGCCGGAGAGCAGGACGAGCGATTCGACGGTGTCGAACGCCATCAGCGGCTTGTACACGTTGAGCTCGAAGTTCCCTTGCGACCCGGCGAAGGCGACGGAGGCGTCGTTGCCGAACACCTGGACGCACACCATCGTGAGCGCCTCGCACTGCGTGGGGTTCACCTTCCCGGGCATGATCGAGGACCCGGGCTCGTTCGCGGGCAGGACCAGCTCCCCGAGGCCCGAGCGCGGCCCCGACGCGAGCCAGCGCACGTCGTTGGCGATCTTCATCAGCGCCATCGCGAGCCCACGCGCGGCGGCTGAGAGCGCCACCACCGCGTCATGGGAGGCGAGGGCCGCGAACGGGTTGCGTGCCGGCACGAGCGCGAGGCCCGTCAGCTCCGACAGGCGCCTCGCGACACGCGGCGCGAACTCCGGATGGCTGTTGAGGCCGGTGCCGACGGCGGTGGCTCCGATCGCGAGCTCGCACACTCCCTCGGACGCGTCGACGACGCGCTCGAGGGAGTCCTCGAGCTGGGCGACCCAGCCGCCGACCTCCTGACCGAGGGTGAGCGGCACTGCATCCTGCAGGTGGGTGCGCCCCACCTTGACGATCCCGGCGAACTCGTCGCGCTTGGCCGCCAGCGCGTCGATGAGCGCTTCGAGCGCCGGCACCAGATCCGCGCGGACGAGGTGCGCGAGGGCGACGTGCATGGCCGTCGGGAACGTGTCGTTGGACGACTGGCTCATGTTCACGTGGTCGTTGGGGTGCACCGGGTCCTTGCCGCGGTGACCCGTCGCGATCTCGTTCGCGCGCGCCGCCACGACCTCGTTGACGTTCATGTTGGTCTGGGTGCCCGATCCGGTCTGCCACACGCTGAGCGGGAACTCCGCCATGGCGAGGCGGCCCTCGACGACGTCGTCACACGCCTGCACTATGAGCGCGGCACGTTCGCGATCGAGTCTGCCGAGCTCGGCGTTGACCTCGGCCGCTGCCTTCTTGAGGAGCACGAGGGCGAGCACGACCTCGACGGGCATGAGATCGTGGCCGATCGCGAAGTTCTGCAGCGACCGCTGCGTCTGCGCCCCCCAGTAGCGCGCGGCCGGCACCTCGACCGGTCCCATCGAGTCGGTCTCGGTCCGCGTCTCGCCGTCCGCGCTCATGCGACGAGTCTGCCAGGCGTGCGGGTCAGGTGGTCACGGCCTCTGGCGCTTCGGCCACGACATGGTCGCGGGCGAGGGCCTGCACGAGGTCGATGGCGTCCTGCACGTCGATACCACCCGTGTAGCCGCCCGTGACGGCGACGGCGACGACGGCGTCATATGACGGCACGTAGACCAACAGGACGTCGCCGCCTGCGTATCCGATCGCGAACGACCGCGCCACGCCGTCCTCGTCGATGTTGCAGGGGCAGTAGTCCATCGTCCCTGCACCCATCCCCGCCTCGAGGTCCGGCCGGGTCATCGTGTCGAACGCGGTGTCACTGATCCCGACGTGGGATCGCAGGAGTGCGGCGCCGGCCCGCGTGAGGTCGGCGAGGTCGGCGACCAACCCGCCGGTCGCGAACCGCGGCTCGCCTGGCTCCGACGGCATATGGCTCGTGGCCGGGAGCTCGAGCGGATCGAGCAGTTCGCTGCGGAGCAGCTCGTCGAAGGTCCGCCCGGTCGCCTGTTCGAGCAGCATTCCCAGGACGAGGTAGTTGGTGCTGGAGTACCGCGTCGTGCCGAGGTCGGACTCGGCGGTGCCGGCGAGCGCAGCGCTGACCGCGTCGATTGGTTCGACCATCGACGCCGGATCGCGCAGGTAGTCCTCGGTGTCGCGGTAGTTGACGACACCGCTGCGGTGCGTGAGCAGGCTGCGCGGTGTGATCCGGTCCGCGTAGGGGAGCTCGGCGAGCGACCCGACCGTGGAGATCGGCGCGTCCAGGTCGATGAGCCCCGCGTCCACGGCGCGATAGACCAGGTTCGCCGTGAACAGCTTCGTCACCGACTCGAGCGCAAGGCGGTCGGACGCGGACCGCGGCTCACCGGATGCGTCGACCCCGGAAGCGGCGACCATCGGTGCGGAGTCGGCATAGCTCACTGCGGCCGCTGCCCCGGCAAGGCCGTGTGAGTCCGCCCAGTTCCGCAGGCGGGCCTGCAGTCCCGGCTCCTCTTCCGATGGTCCCGACGAGCCGGTCTCATCCCGGGCCGCGGCACCAGCGGTCGACTCGAACGACGGCAGCGGTGGCGCCTGTGACGGAACGCGCGGCCGGAAGCCCTGGGCCGTCTCGTATGGCGTGGTGGAGCTCGTCGCCGCGATCAGCGGCGCGACCACGACACCGCACACCGCCGCCACCGCGCCGAGCGCGATCGCGGCGCGACCGCGCCGCA